>CAZCMN010000020.1:0-17364 GCA_964500015.1 Candidatus Woesearchaeota archaeon
AGACACTTTAGTCTCTAAAAAAGAACTTTTTGATAAATTTGAATCAATATATGGGCAATGCGGGATGAACAGATTCGCAGTTGTTTCTTTATTTGAGATGGAGTCTAATCTTGGAAATTTGAAAGGAAACCATTCTGTATTTAATGCATATGTTTCAGAATATTTGGATGATAAAGCTAAAGAAACAAGGAGAGAATGGTTTTATGATTTATTAAAAATCTTAATTAGAAAATGGCCTGAAATACAACAAAACACAGGATTAGAAAATATATTTGATCTTAAAGGATCTTGGGCAGGAGCATTTGGGCCAATGCAAATTATGACTGATGAATATGAAGAAGATTTTATAGACTTTAATGGAGATGGAAAGAAAAATCCTCTTGATCTGGAAGACTGCATTGGAAGTATAGTTAAAGTTCTAGTTCGCAAAGGTTTAAAGAAAAATGGAATAAGAAGCGCACTCCATAGATATAACCCTGCTGGAGGTTATGCTGAATCCATAATAGAACATGCTAGGCAATTAGAAGAGAAATATACCCTCCTAGCTTATAGATAAAAGAGGGTGAAGATAAATGAGCCTGCTGGGAACCATAAAAACTTTTATAAACAAAAATAGCGAGCTAATCTATGGATGTGAGCCTGTAGCTCAGCCTGACTAGAGCAACGGTCTTATAAGACCACAATCTATTTTGGATTGGTATGTTCTAAAGAAAGCCGTAGGTCCTGGGTTTAAATCCCAGCAGGCTCATTCCATCCTATTTTTTCTAGTCTTTTGTTTTAACAAAATGATGAAGAGAAGTTTTTCGAGGCTTTTCTGAAAGTTGTCTTTGCATCATTTGTATCCTATCTAGTGAATGGACAAATCCTTCTAAATTTGCTTTATGATGCAATACTTCTACTAAACCAGAAATCATTCCTAAATCTAGATTTGCTCTTAAATCACCCTGTTGCAAAGAAAGATTTGTTTCCTCGCCAATCTTTCTATTTAAGCTATCAAGAATAAGTTGCATTGCAACTTCAGAAGCTGAGTAATATGAATGAAGATCTTCAGATACTTGCCTTGGAAATCTGCTAATAGAAGAAGAATAAATATAAAAAACAGGTTTTCTTTGCTCAAGAAGTTTATAACCATCTGTTCTGTTTGTTAAAGTGACGGATAATTCACTTGGCGCTGGGTGCAATTTTTTAAAATCTTCTTGCTTAAATAACTCTGCAGGAATAATCCTAATTTGGCCATATCTTTCCATAGAGAAATTATTTAAGGTGAATTATTTAAAGACTGTTGTAATAGAATGATTAATTTAAATTCCCCAAGTCGCTTTCTGTTTTCTCTTATTTTATCCTTTTTTGTATATAACTTAGATAAGTCTTATCTTTTGACCTAAAATATTTAAAACAAAAATCTAAAATCAATTGACATTCTCTTTTTATCTTTTCCTTTTGATTATATTTACCCTCACTGTACATTTTCGTAAATTTTTTATCTATCTTGTCTGTGTAAACTCCTTTTATTACTTGGATATTTTTTGGGGGGTGAATTTTTTTGCCAGGATTATATTTACAAAAATAAACTGAAATTAAAACAATTTTGTTTTTTAAGAAAATAAGTTCATAATGGGGCTTTTTAATTTTTCTTCCATGTACTTCTAAGTCTATATCTGAATAATTCTTAATAGTTCTGTGTGCTGTTGAACCAGAAATAAAAATCAAATCATCTTCAACAAATTTGTTTTTTAGATAATTAAATATATCAGAGTTTTTGTTGAACTTCTTAATCTCTTTTTCTTTGTTTTTCATTTTAGATTCCCCAAGTTGCTTTTGTTTTTCTTTTTATCTCAACTATCTCCTGCAATAAGGAAAGCTCATCAGAATTAAGATATTTCTTGTTTTCTTTGAGTTTTAAAAATTCTTCAGCTTTCAATGAACTATAGAGAAAATCATCTTCTTTAATCTGTCTTCCGTAGGTAACACTTGGCAGAGAGATTGCAACTTCCATCCCAGGTGTTGCTTGGGGGATACTTTTATTTTCATGCTGAATGTTTTTTACTCTGTCAATTTCTTCATTATTCTTATTGATAAGTAAAACATTTGGTCTTAGAATTCCAGCTTCAACTCTTATTCCAAAAACAGCTGGTTTGCTCTGTCTAAAACAACAGTTTTTTAAAAGTTTAATTTTAACAGGCCAAGTTAGATTAAGCAACTTTTTTCTTTCTATTTCAAGTGCTTTTTCTTTTGTGTATTTTTGTAAGTCTTCTATGATGTGATAGACAACCTCTTGTTGTATTACTTTAACTTCTTTATCTGAGCTTGATTCATCTTCTATATTAAATCCAACAACAACTTTATTCAAGTCTGAAAAAGACTTGGCAATAGATATGTCAGATTGAGTTATATTTCCAATAGATGCTCTTGCTATTTTAAAACCAGCTTTTCTTAATAATAACAACAAAGCTTCTAAGGAACCTAAGGAATCTGCTTTAGCTATTATCCCTTCTTTATCTGTTTTAATAGATGATGAAACTTCTTTTTGAATCTCTTGTTTTACCTTTTCAACATCCTGATTTTCTTTTAAAACTACAAAAGGCATTCCTGGAACAAGTTTATCCATCTCATCAGAAGGAAATTGCAGTTTTATTCCAGAAGCAGCTGAGACTTCATCAACTAAAGCATAGCCTTTTCCTAGAGCTTGGACTTGAAATAAAGCTCTTATTTTTGTGTCAACTGCCTTGTCTAGCGTGGCAATGATTAAAGTATCTGATTTTTTTAAGATTCCATCATAAAGAATAGCCTCACAATAAGTTATTTTTTCTTTTTTTATTTCTAAGATAGTGCCTTTTGCTTCTTTTCCTAGTTTAAGTTTTTTATTCAGAAATTTTTGAGATAAACCTGCAAGCATAGCTAAAAGTTCTGGAATTCCTTGTTTTGTTTTTGCTGAACAAGGAATCAGGGCTAGTTGTTTTTCGAATTTTGTTATTCTGAAGAATATATCAGAATCAAAACCATAGGCATTTAATTGTTCAATTATTTTGTAAAGTTTTTTATCAAAATCTTGTTTAGCATAATCAGATTGTTTTTCAATATTTTCTTGCAAATCTTGAGAAATATTATGCCAGCCAGAAATAGCATCTATTTTGTTTAGGGCAACTATAAAAGGAACTTTTGAATTTTTCAGGATTTCAATTGTTTCTCTTGTTTGTTCTTTTAACCCTTCATTTATGTCTATGACAAGAATAGCTAAATCAGCTAAACTACCCCCTATTTTTCTTAGATTAGAGAATGCTGCATGTCCTGGAGTATCAATAAAAAGAAAACCAGGAATTTCTAGTTTTATTTTAAATTTTTCAAGAACCTTGGGACATTTCTCTTGAATAATGCAACAAGGAACATTTGTAAAAGAGATTTTTTGTGTGATAAGGCCAGCTTCTTTGGAAGCTACACAAGTTCCCCTTATACTATCAAGTAGGGTTGTCTTGCCATGGTCAACATGGCCTGCTACTGTAACTATTGGTGATTTGATTAAATCTGCCATATTTTATTAAGAAAAAAGATGTTAAAAGCTTTATGCTCTTTGTCTTGTCTTATCTTGTTTAACTAAAGAAACTCTTTCCTTTTTTATAAACTTGCCTTGCATTATGAATCCTTGCTGGATACCTGGTTACTTTTGTATTTGAAAAAACTTTCTTATTTTTGAAAATATTTGGCCCGCAATTATATGCAACCAGGGCTGAATCTGCACTCTGGAATCTAGAGAAATGTTTAGAAAGATACTCTGTTCCTATACGGATATTGATTTCTGGATTTTCTAAATCAGCTTCAGTTACATTTGGGTCAATGAGCCTTGCTGTTGACAATTTCAATTGCATAAGCCCTATTTCTCCATCTTTCCCTCTTGCTTTTGGATTAAAAGAGCTTTCAGTATATATCATTCCTTTTATTAGATGGAAATCAAAGTCATTTTTAGAACAGTATTTTTCTATAAGATCATCATACTGATAATCCTTTCTTTTATCTTTTTGGGCCTGAACATGAATTGGTGGAGAGCAGAGAACCTGCAGGCTATTCTTGGGAAGAATAACTTCAGTTTGGAGTGTTCTGTTCTCTAGCGAAGAAAGGGGTTGAGAAACAGGAGATGGAGAAGAATGCCTTGTATATTTTGAAGAAAGAATTGGAACAGATGCCCCAATTGAGCCCAGGGCTAGCAAGATTGCGGCAGCCAAGACATATCTGCTAGATGCTCTTTTATTTTTCCTTTGCAATTCATATTTTGATTCAAGATTTTTGAATAAATACATTTTTGTTTTTTTGCATATTTCTGATTTAGGATAGTTATCATATAAGAAGCAAAAATGACTTTTAAACCTTTCTATTTTGTAACTATTTCATAGTAACAACTATTGAATCACAAGAGAAGCATATCCTACTGAATTTTCATAATCTTGAATAATGTCTCCAGAAGAATAATACTTCAGTAATTGACAGGTTTTTGCTCCTAATAGTTTTGAAGTTTCAATTGCAATTGTTATTGTTGATAATCCACAAATAGTTGATTTTTTCGCTTGTGTGAAAAAAGCTTTTGAGTTAAGTTGTGTTATTTGGTCAATTACCTGTTTATCAAATTTGTATAAATTCTTTTTTGTTTCTTGATTTAGGGGAAAAGGAACAAAATCATAATTGGGGCCATAATGGGTAAAATCGCTAGAAGCTATTATAACAAACTGCAAATTAGGGTTTTTCTTTTCTTGTTTTTTTATTAATTCAGAAAGAGATTTTGCAAATGTGTCTAGTTTTTTGTAATCCTGAGTTGAGCAAACAATGGGAATAATCATAAATTTTTTAAAAATATACTGCAAGAAAGGAAGCTGGACTTCTATTGAATGTTCTTGTTCATGAGCTGATTCATCGTGTTTTACTAGTTTTTCTTGATTTATCAATTCTTGAGAAAATTCTGAATGATTTATTACTGGCCCTAAAGGGGTTTGAAAATCTTCTAAGGAGACAGAAAAATCTGCATTTGATTGTCTAGTATGATTTGGGCCTAGGATAATAAAAGTTGTGTCTTTTTTTGGATCTAGTTTAACAAGTTCTGCATAAGCATGGCTTGCACAGTAACCTGAAAAAGCATATCCTGCATGGGGAACAATAATTGAGAAAATCCTTTGGATATTTTTCTTATTTTTAGATTTTAGAGAATTTATTCCTGCCCCAAACTTATATTTAAAACAAGACTCGATTTGTCTTTTTAATGATTCTTTGTCTTTTTCATAAAAACTTCCAGATACAACTGCCCCTCTCATAGATATCTATCTTTTTCTTATATTTAAATTTGCTTTTTTTACTAAAATCCAGTGAAGTCTGGTCCACTAAGGAATCCGTGATTAAGGTACTAGCGTCGGAGAGGTGTTCTTGGACTTTCTTGAATTCCTCTACTTACCAAATATGCTTGATACATTCTTGATTGACTCAAAGAGGGAAATGTGTCTAATCCCAAGAAAAGATCTTTATAAAAAATTGTTTCTTCTTTATTTGACCCAACCCCCAGAGGATTTTTTCCGCTTATTGTAATAGAACCATTATTTGGCCTTAAACAGAGCATAGGTAGTAAAATTTTTTTAGCAGTAGGCATGAAGCGAGCCTTCCCATCGAAGGCAGGGATTGTTGGTGGTTTTTGATGCCATTCAGCTAACACTTGCTCAAGACAACCTAAAACGATTTTAGGGTCTCTTTCTAAACCGGAACAAGCAGTAGGATCAAAACGAGGCAGGAGATAATAGCCTTGCCCCTTAATCATTTGTTCTGGAGTTGTAATTTGTCCTGCTAAAACAATTTCTTCTTTTGATAAACCAGTACCAGGATATAAAGCCCAATGCTTTCCTACCAATACCTGAAGTATTTCGCTAGCAACCTTTTCACTAAATCTATCATATGTCCAATCGTAGTTTTTATGCGGCCGGGGCTCAGCTTTATTCCTAAGATGGCGTCTTGCCTTTCCGCGACCCTCTTCCTCAGGGACATAATAAGAATCAAGTGTATCTGTTGCCATAAATAGAAGTAGGTTTGATGATTTTTAAGTTTTATTGTCCTAAATGGGTTAATCTTATTTATAATTAAAATGAAACATTTATAAAACAAATTTGCCTTTTTCAATATACTATATTTGTCTATATATAATCTAAGAATATAATACAAAAATGTCAGATATCATATTATCAAAAAAGACTATTGCCTTAGCAATACTAGCTATATTGCTTGTTTTAGTTTTCTTTATTTTAAAGCCATTTTTTACTTCAATTATACTGGGTTTTATAATTGCCTTTATTTTAAATTGGCCCTATAAAAAACTAAGTAAGTTGATTAAAAGACCAGCAATTTCTGCTGCATTGATCTGTATAGTCTTCTTGGCAGTTATAGCGACTGGTATCTATTTTTTAACACAGGCTTCAATAAAAGAGGCTTTTAATCTGTATCTAAATCTAGGAAAAATTGATTTGCTAAATCTTATTGATAAATTAGTTTCTTGGTTATTTCCTAATTCAATGGACTTAACAAACCAAATAACCACTACAATTCAGGTAGCTGTAACTGATTTGATTAATTCATTTATTCAGGGAATGAAAAAGATTATTGTGAATATACCCCAGTTAATTGCTCAGCTTTTTATTACATTTTTAATTGCATTCTATGGTTTAAAAGATAATGAAAAAATTATCGGATTTATAAAGGAAATATTGCCTTTTGATCATGATGTTAATGAAAAATTCATAAAAAGATCACAAGATGTTGTTTTTGCTACAATTTACGGACAGATAATAGTGGGGGTAATCCAAGGACTTGTTGCCGGAATAGGCTTTTTTATATTTAAAGCACAATCACCTTTGTTTATGACTTTGTTAGCAATATTTTTTGCTATATTGCCATTACTTGGGGCATGGGTTATTTGGATTCCTGTTGGTGCAGCTATGATTGCTGCGGGAAATACCATGAATGGAATCTTTTTGATAATTTATGGGCTATTAGTTGTAAGTACAATTGATAATATTGTAAGGCCTTTTGTTGTAGGAAAGAAAAGTGCGATTAATCCAGCTATAATCTTTTTAGGAATGGTTGGAGGATTATTATTAATGGGTCCTGTTGGAATTGTTGCTGGTCCAATTATTTTAGAATGTGTTTTATTGATGTTCGAGCTTTATAGGAAAGGAAATTTAAAAATTAAAATGACTCCAGAAGAGAAATCATAAAAGAAAGGTGAAAAGTGATATTGAAGGTAAAATTACTAAACTTATCAGCAGGAAGATGTGTTGCCTTTTTGCATAGAGACATTGCCAAAAAACTAGGACTACATGCTGGTGAGAGAGTTGAAATAAAAAAGAAAGATTGCCCTAAAAGCAGCAATATACGCAGCGCAATAGGAAAAAAAATAATTTCAGTTGTTGATTTAACTAATGGAATTCTAAAAGAAAAAGAAATAGCTGTTTCAGAAGAAGTTATCAAGGAACTAAGTTTAAAAAAAGGAGATAGTGTAGAGGTTTATCCTGCATTTAAACCTGTAAGCGCTACATATATAGCTAAAAAAATTAAGAAACAGCATTTAAACTATACTGAAATCTATTCTATTATCTCAGATGTTGTTTTTGAAAAATTAACTGATGTTGAAATTGCTTATTTTTGTGCAGCTGTTGGATTAAATGATATGGATTTGAATGAAGTAACTGATTTAACTAAAGCAATGGTCAAGGTAGGACAAGAAATAAAATGGAATCACAAATATGTTTTAGACAAGCATTGTTTTAGTGGGATAGCTGGGAATAGAACTACCCCTTTAGTTGTAAGTATTATTGGGGCTGCAATAGATTGTCTAAAATTAGATGCTGTTATCCCTAAAACTTCTTCTAGGGCAATAACCAGTGCAGCAGGAACTGCCGATGATATTGAAATTTTAACAAATGTGGAGTTTTCAGTTAAGGATCTCAAGAGAATAGTTGAAAAGGCCCATGCTTGCTTTGTTTGGAATGGGGTCTTGGGATTAGCTCCAGCAGATGATAAAATAATCCAAATTGAAAGAACAATTCAGTTAGAGTCACATGAACAAATTGTTGCCAGTATTTTAGCTAAGAAGGTTGCAATGGGTGCAACCCACGTTGTTATGGATATTCCTTATGGAAAAAATGCGAAGTTCACTTTAAAGAAAGCCAAAAAAATAAAAAGATTAATGGAGAATGTTGCTAAAAAATTTAAAATTAAAGTTAAATGCTTATTAACTTCTGGAAATCAACCAATTGGAAATGGAATTGGGCCAATTCTTGAGATGAAAGATGTTATCTCAATATTAAGAAGAAATGAAAACAGGCCAATTGATTTAGAAGAAAAAGCAATTTTACTTTCAACAGAATTATTGGAATTCGTTCATCCTAGAAAAGAAGCTGAAAAAGTATGTAAATTTTTGTTAAATTCTGGAAAAGCATATGAAAAATTTAAAGAGATTATTAAAGTACAGGGAGGAAATGATAGTGAGCAGGCAATATCTAAAAAACTAGAGCCAGGGAAATTTAAACAAGTAATTAAAGCAGATAAAAATGGAAAACTTGTCGAAATAGACAATAAAAAAATCGCTTATATCTCAAAACTTTTAGGGTGTCCTGCAGATAAAGCTGCTGGAATCTATTTGCATAGACATGTTGGCCATGAGGTTAAATATGGAGATGATTTATTTACAATGTATGCTGAAAATGAAGAAAAATTAGATTATGCCAAGGACATGTTAAAACACATGTTTCCTATGGGAATAGGCTAGAAAATGATGAAAAAGATAAAAATTGTCAAGAAAAAAAGAACATTTGATGTAAATGATGTTCTTGAAAAAATAATTTTTTCTGAAAATGAACTTAAAGAAATAAGAGAAAAGGTGGATTATTTTAAAATGAGATTAGAAAAAAATTTGAATGGCAAGGCAGAAATTTTTATTGGGGGAAGTTATGCTAAGGGGACTATAGTGAAGAAAAATCATGTTGACATTGACATTTTTGTTGTTTTTTCTTCTAATGAGAAAATTTCTGATAAACTAAAATCTGTTTTGAAAAAAATGAAAATAAAATTTTCTGAAGTGCATGGTTCTAGGGATTATTACCAGGTTAAAGAAGATATAGACAATTTGGGTAATTCTAGTTTTGATAATTCCAAATTCTCTAATAAGACAATTCTCGGTGAATCAAATCAAGCTAAGAGAATTGCCTATAAGATAATCTATGAAATTGTCCCAATATTCAAGATTGAGAAGGCAAGTGAAGCAAAGAACATTACTGACATAAGCCCATTGCATGTGCAATGGCTTTTGAGCAAGATTTCCAGGGATGAGAAATTAGGAAAAGAAATCATGTTAGGCAAGTCATTTTGTTATGGGACAAATTGTTATGGTGCTGAGTCTTATATTTCTGGATTTTCAGGATATGCTTTAGAAGTCTTGATTGTTTATTATAAGGGATTTGCAAATTTTTTAAAAAATGCTGTAAAATGGAAATTTGGTGATAAAAAAATTATAATTGACCCTGAAAAATATTATAAAAATGAAAAAGAGATTTTATCTGGATTAAATAAATCTAAGATATTTGGACCATTGATTTTGATTGATCCTGTCCAGAAAGAGAGAAATGTCTGTGCTGCCTTAAGCAAGGAAACTCTTGATTTATTTATTGAAAATGCTAAAAAATTCTTGAAGAAACCTTCTGAAGAATTTTTTTATAAAAAACTGATTAATATTAAAAATCTAAAGTCTAAAGGAAAATTGCATATTATTACTTCTTATACTAATAAAGACAAAATTGATGTTATCGGGGCTAAATTAAAGAAGTTTTTTGATTTTTTAGCTTATTTTAGCGAGAAAGAAGGTTTTAGAGTAATTAAAAGAGAAATTGAATTTGATGAAAACGCAAAAGAAGCTACATTTTATTTTGTTATCAAACCTTTAGATGAAATTATTGTTAAAGGGCCACCTATGTATATAGAACAAAAGCATATTCAGAAATTTAGAAAAAAATGGGTAAATGCCTTTGAAGAAAAAGGCAAACTTTTTGCTAAGACAACAAGAAGATTTAATTCTTTTGGAGATTTAATCAAATTTGTCAAGAAAGATAGAGTAATGAAACAGATGGGCATAACTGGTGTTGAATTGATTAAAGATGAATGAGATGTATACTAATTGTATGTAATGATCTAAATTTTTAAAAGGTTTTGTTTCCTGAATGGAGCAGGAGTTAGCTAAACTGATGTTCAGTAACAATCTCCCAATCATCAAACATAGTTAGTCCTGTGGGCGCGCTTCTTTTTATCTACTTAACATCCCTAACAATTTTTCGCCATTTTCTGCTTCAAGTATTTTCCTTGCTGTTTCGGGGGAATACTTAGCTAAAACAAAGGGAAATCTAGATCCTGAAGCAAATGTAAAACTGCCCTTATATAATCCGTTTTGTCTATTTGCTTGATATCTTAATGCTCCCTCTGCAGCATCTGGATCAAGAACCTCAGTATAATTTTTAACAAATTCAATTTGTTGGTCACCGAATGTCCCAGAAAATTCAGCATCCCCATATAAGTCTAAGATTTTTCCTTTTGAAGTACCATTTTGATTTTCAGGGTATACCTCAAAGAACCCATCAATTGGCAGACCCATGTTCCAAGTTCCAACAAAATCTGGTCTTTTTCCTTTTTCATCCAAAAGAACCGCAGATTGAATTAAACTGTATTTTCTAGCGAGGGAAAGAAATTTGCGATATTCCTGTTCAAAAGATTCGCGATTATTCATTTTTTCAAAAGGAACCATTCTATAATACATAAAAACATGACTTAACATTCTGTCGATTGTTTTTAGATCAGAACAACAACAATCAAAAACACATTCAATCTTTGCTTTGACTTGATCAGTATTTGCTTCTTCTTCCATAAAAACATTTGGAATAACAGAAGGATCTGATTTAGCATAATTGAAAGCATGAAATGCCCCTATAAAAGCAAAGTCTAGGCTATCCCCAATCATATTTCTTCTTATTTCTTTATCTCGGGCGAGATAGTAAGTATAATCTCTTAGAACGCTTTTTCTAAAATGTTCAAGAGCAGGCATGTCATCCCCTCTTTTATGAAGTTCAACAGCAAGTCTGCAATAACGTTGGTAGTTCTCTTCGGTTTCTAAAAAAACAATTTCATTATTTTGCCTTAATCTTTCGTATAATTCTAAATAAACTTTATGAACCATTAATTTAATTCCTTCAACACTCTCTTTTGCTTTATCCAAAGAAGGAGTCAGTTCTATCCCCACCTTTTTTCCTTTTATATCTGCAACTAATTTTTCTAAATCTGGCCTTTTCGCTGGCGGATTTATCTCAACAGGTATTAACCCTGTTCTAAAAATACGCGATTGTTCACATAATCCATATACCCAAACCATATAATTTCATTAGAATTGTATTTTTAAGCATTTATATTCTTACTTTCAATTTTCCATTCTCTCCCCCATTTTCTTACACTCCTTTTTGTCGCTTTCCAAGAAAATCTTTTGATTTTCTGGGCTCCAAAAAGCCTCGCTTTTTGAACGTTTTCATTTTTTATCTCAATGCTCGAAAAAGTTATCTTTTTCGGCACACCAAAAAGGCATAGCATTTTTTAGTGTACCCTAAACTCGCTCATTTTAGATTTCTAGGTGGTTAAAAGCGCATAAATCAAGAATTGTAAAACTAAATCTCATAAATCAAATCTTTTTCTTGGATAAAAACTCTTTTTTTATTGTCTTGGGATTTTTTTAGATAACCTAGGTTAAAAAAATCAATTTGATGTTTAGTACAAATATCTCGAATTTTTGATTCTTCATTTTCAGGAGCAATTAAAACCATGCCAATGCCCATATTAAATGTTTGAAATGCTTCATTGTCATTTATATTGCCTTTTTCCTGGAGAAATTTAAAGATTTCAGGAATTTCAGGCAATTTATCTATGATATAATCAAATTGTTTTTTTGCACGAGCAATTTTCTTCCATCCATGACCTGTTATTGGAGCAAGATATTTTATCTTAATTCCAGAATCAATCATCTCTACTATTGGCCTGGAGTATAATCTTGTTGGAATAAGGATTTCTTCTCCAATTATTTTTCCAGAAGGAAGTTTTGTAAAGTAGCTTTCTGAAAAATTTTCAACAATTTTTCTG
This sequence comes from Candidatus Woesearchaeota archaeon, assembly GCA_964500015.1. Classification (GTDB taxonomy): domain Archaea; phylum Nanobdellota; class Nanobdellia; order Pacearchaeales; family UBA284; genus JAPLYB01. The sequence continues at coordinate 12,187 of CAZCMN010000020.1, forward strand.
ACAAGCGTTATACCATTTGAATGCAATCCAGATGAAGATAAACCAAATATTCTATCTCCTTCTTCTAAATCTTTTCCATAGATTAATCTTGATTTTGGCTTGATAATTCCTATAGAAGCTCCAGCCATATCTAAAGTTTCAGGATAAACAACATCTTTTAATGTTGGAGTCTCACCGCAAGGAATTGCAATTTTCAGTTCTTGTGCTGCTTTTCTAAATCCTTCAAGTAATGCCATTGAATTTTTGTCATTAAACCATTCTGAACTTCCAGAACTAAGTATATCTCCATAAACAAATATATCAGCACCTATTGAAAGCAAATCATTTGAAGACATTGCAACAACATCCTGGCCTATGTTTTCATAATAAGCTAAACCTTTTCCTCGTGAATCTTTAGACATTATATCTGCAATAATATTCTTAGTTCCAAGCCCCTCAACATTAAAGGCTAACATAAAATCATAATCTAGAAAATCTAGGGCAATTGCTGGTTCTCCAATTGTTTCTGCAACAACTTTAATTCTTAGTCTTTCAGGCTCATTTAAAGTTCCTGAAAATTTTTCTAGAGCTGCTTTTTTTATAGGATCTAGTTTAGAATAATCTACAAAATCAGAGTATTTTATTGTAGAATTTATTAAAGAGTCTTTTTCATTTTTTCCTAATAAGTTTTCTTTGACAAATTCCACAGCATTTCTAAAAATTTCAATGCCATATCCTTCTTCTTTTTTAAACTTTATCTCTTGTCTAGTCCAGTAAAAATGATTTGTAAAATTATTAAAACCCTCTGGATGGGGCATTAAGCCAAAAATCCTTCCTGTTGAATCACAGATTCCAGCAATAGATCTTAGAGAGCCATTTGGATTTTTTGGATATTCTTGGGTTTCGTTTCCAGAATCATCAGTATATTGCAAAACTACTTGGTTATTTTGAAATAATTTTTTTATAATTTCTTCACTAGAATAAAATTTTCCTTCTCCATGTCTTACTGGAAGAGAGATTTTCTGCAAATTTTTTGTCCAGATGCATTTTGACTCATTAATTTTTAAGTTAACCCAACGATCTTCAAATCTTCCAGAATCATTAGAAATAAGCGAAGCTTCTTGATTAAGGTGATTTAATCCAGGCAGAATTCCAAGCTTGATTAAAACTTGGAAACCATTGCAGATTCCAATAATTAGTTTTCTATCTGAGATAAATTTCTCTAATTGTGGTTTAAGATGATATTTAATCTTATTTGCTAGCACTTTTCCAGCACCAAGATCATCTGCATATGAAAAGCCCCCTGGAATCGCAAGAATATGATAATTTTCTAAAGAAACCTTATTGTCAATAAGATCATTTATATGAATTCTTTCAGCTTTTGCACCAGCTAAATTAAAAGTATGTTCTGTCTCGTAATCGCAATTTATCCCATATCCTGTTAAAACTAAAACCTTGACTTCAGCCATGCTCAAAAACCCCCGGTTTTTGGCACACTAAAAAAGCTTTGCTTTTTGGTGTGCAGGAAATTTTTTGAATTTCCTCGCATGCAAAAAACACTAGAAAATCTGTAAGATTTTCGGTGTCCTAAAAAACTGGCAAGTTTTTGGGACACAGGAAATTTCATTTCTTCGTGTGCCAAAATTTGTTCAATTTTGTGCATCTTCTGATTTCCTAGAAATTTTTTAAAATTTCTGGATGCCAGAAACTTTATTTCTGATCGTTTTAGCATTTTAAAAATCCTTAAATGTTTTTTTCCAAGCTTCTTTTAAATCTTTGATATTTGAATTGATAATAACATTTTCTTTTAAACCAACAACTAAAAAAGTATCATTTTGATCAACTCTACCAATCTCTGAAAAAACACAATTATTTATTTTAAGGATATTCTCAAATTCTTCTTTTTTATCTAGGCTAATTGTGACAACAAATCTTCCAGGAGATTCAGAATAAAGAATTTTATCATCTCTTTTAAGATTTTGAACTGGAATTTTTTGAAGGTCTATTTTCATTCCTAGATTTCCTGCAAAAGCTGTCTGAGATAATGCAATAGCTAAACCGCCCTTATAACAACCATGAACAGAATTAACTAAACCTTTTTCCATAATTCTGGAGAGTGTATTATAAAGATTAATAGAACTTGAAATATCAACTTTTGGACAATTTTTTCCTATCAATCCTTTTAGTTCATAATATTCTGAAGCTCCAAGTTCATCTTTTGTTAAGCCTAAGACATAAACTAAGTCTCCTGCACTTTTGGCATCCATTGTAACACATTTTTTAATGTCATCTATTTTGCCTGCAGCTGAAAATTGCAGTGTTGGGAGTGAAGAAATTCTGTGCTCTCTTCCATCAATACCCTGTATATTGCCGTTCATAGACATGCTATCTTTTCCTGATATGCATGGTGTTTTAAATCCTGAACAGGAGTCATATAATGCCTTACAAGCCCTAACAAGCTGAGCTAGTTTGTATTTTCCTTCTGGATTTTTAACTGAATCAAATAATGGACTTGGCCAGCAAAAATTATCATTTAAAGCAATTTGTTTCAATGACCCACCAACCGCAATTATTCTTCGGATAGATTCATCAAGATTACAAGAAGTCATGTCATATGTATCAATCAAGCCATATTTTGGATTAATTCCTGAAGAAATCGCAATACCTGAATCAGAATCAAAAACTGGTTTGATAACTACAGCATCACTGCAAACATCCTGCTCTTTTCCAACTAGCTGTTTAACAACACTTGTTCCCTGAACTTCGTGATCAAATTGTCTTATGATATATTCTTTAGAAGCAATGTTCTCTCTAGATAAAATTGATTTTAAAATTTCATCATGATTTGGGGGTTCGGAAATGCTTTCTTCAACATCATCTCTAGTTTTCCATTCAGCTTCTAATTCCATCTGAGGAACTCCGCTGTGCATAAAAGACATATCTAAAAAAGCAACTGATTGATTTTGATATAAGACAAGGAACCTATTAGAAGAATTAAATTCTCCTAGAACAGAAACTTCAACATCATGTTTTTTTGCTAATTCCCGAAATTTTGAGATTTTATCTTTTGGAACAGCCAAAGTCATCCTTTCCTGGCTTTCAGAGACTAAAATTTCCCAAGGATCTAAGCCAGCATATTTTAAAGGAACTTTATCTAGATGTAATTCACAACCGCCGCTAAACTGGGCCATTTCCCCAACTGAACTTGATAAACCTCCTGCACCATTGTCTGTTATTCCGGTATATAATCCTAAATCTCTGGCTTCAAGAACAAAATCCTGGACTTTTTTTTGTGTGAATGGATCTCCAATCTGGACATGGCCTGCAGTTATCCAGGCACCATGTTCCATAGAAGATTCTGTTGCACCATGTATTCCGTCTTTTCCAACTCTTCCACCAATCATAACAATAAAATCCCGGGAATCTACTTTTTTCTTCCAGCCTTCTTCATTGCCTACTTTTTTAGGAATCATTCCAGCAGCAAGAACATATATTCCTGGTTTTCCTATATAACCCTCATCAAAAAAAGTAATTCCATAAGGGGTTGGAATGCCGCTTTTATTACCGCCATCTTCAACTCCTTTTCGAACACTTTCAAGAAGTCTTCTTGGATGAAATCTTGGTCTTAATATTCCTGAATAAAAAGGAGAACCTGTACAAAAACCATATGTTCCATAAACAAGTTTTGCCCCCATTCCTGTTCCCATTGGATCACGATAAACTCCTACAATTCCAGTTATTGCTCCGCCATAAGGTTCTATAGCAGACGGACTGTTATGGGTTTCACATTTAAAACAAAAAAGCCAATCTTTGTTAAATTCCATTACACCAGAATTATCCCAAAGTGTTGAAACAACCCAGGGCAATTTTTCCTTTAATTCATTTGTTGATTTTTTTATGTATGTATTAAACAAGCTATCAATAATCTCTTCTTTATTATTTTCTTTATAGTGAACTTTTGCATTAAAGATTTTATGTTTGCAGTGTTCACTCCAAGTTTGAGCTAAAACCTCTAATTCAACATCTGTTGGAAAACTTAGTCCAATTTTTTCACGTTCAGCCAAAGTAGAGGGATTAAAAAAATACTCTTTTAATTTTTTCATTTCAATAAGATTCAATGCCAATGATCTTGTTTTGCTGATTTTTTGGAGCTCTTCATCAGAAACATTCAAGTCAATTTTCAAAACTGAAGGGACATGTTTTAAAGAAACCTTGGGAACAATTAATTCTAGATTTTCTCCTCTCTTTGAAATTCTAAAATGCTGGACAATCTCATTTGACAATTCCTTGGCAATCTGATTAAGGTTTTCTATTGAAAGGTTTCCTTTTATAAAATATCTCTTAAAACTATAAACTGCATTATCTTCTGAAAATTTCTTCTTGAGAATATCTTTTATAGATTGCAGGGCTGTTTTTCCCACATTATCTGTAACGCCGGGCAAAAATCCGACTTCTATAAGCCAGTCATAGTCTTGATTTTCTTGAAATGTCTGAGTTAATTTATCTAAGAAAACTTCTTCTTTAATATTTTCAAATTCTTCTTGAGTTATATCTAAATCCAAGACATAAAAATCAGTTGTTTTAACATCATCAATAGAAATCCCTAAATCCCTTATTATCTTTTTCTTAATTCCTTCTGCAAAAGAATCACGAATTCCCTCTTTAAACCTAACTTGTAGAGAGTAGACCATAATGAAGATATAAAAAGAAGTATATAAAGATTATAGCATAGTAAAAGTTATATTTTTTTACAATTATCTCTTTTCCTAATAAGCCAAGACACAAAAGTATTTGTGTCATTGACTACAGTAAAAACAATATTTTAAAGAGAATAGTATTGATTAGGTAAGTTTTAATTAAATTAAATATTTCTATGCAATTTGGTGGGATTATGCGCTTTGTTTCTTAAGAATTAATACAGATATCTGTGCAAATCCTGGAGATATTTGATATGCTCAGATTTTAAATTAGAAAATTCTTTTTTATTAAGGTTTTTAATCATGTTCAGACATTGTTCTGCCCCTATGATAATTGGCAATAAAACATAATCTGCTCCTGCTTTGTAAAATTCCAGTGCTTCATCTATTTTTTGAGCAGTTGCAACAACAAAAATATTTGGCTTTCTTTCCTTAAAACTTTTAATGATTAAGAGATTATCATCTTTTCTTGGAACTGTGGAAATCACTATTTTTAGATCTT
>CAZCMN010000021.1:0-15174 GCA_964500015.1 Candidatus Woesearchaeota archaeon
TACTTTGATTTTTCTAGATTATTTTAGGGGGTGACATATGTCTATGGATTGCACATCATACAATCTATTAATAAAACTTATATACTCTGCTCATTTTCTCTTAACATGATAACAGAATTAATTGATGAATTTTATAAGAATAAACAAAGTAATAGGGGAAAAGTAGCTTTTTATGCAACAGATTCAGGCAAATGTCCCAGAGCAATTTACTTTGCTATGAAAAATTATCCTAAAAAAGAATCAGATGCTAGGACAATGAGGATATTTGAGCATGGAGACCATACTCATATGAGGATTATGGCAGTTTTATTTTCTTTAGGTTTAGTAACTGCAGTTGAAGTAGGTATTCCTGAAAATGAATTAATTCATGGAAGAGCTGATGCCATAATTAGCTTCAAAGGCGAACCCTATGTAGTTGAAATAAAAAGTGTTAATTCAATTAAATTCAAAAAAGGCGAACCAGACAAAGATCATGTAAAACAACTTCAGATATATCTCTATTTCTTTAAAATAAAAAAAGGCATTCTAATATATGAAAATAAAGATAATCAAGATTTAAAAGAATTTTTAATAGAATCTAATGAAGAAGTTGTTAAAAATTCAATTTCTTTTTTTAATATTTTAAAAGAGAATGTTGAAAAGAGCATAATTCCAGGAATTCCTAAAGATATTGAAGACTGGAGATGTGACTATTGTCCGTATCTTCAAGAGTGCGAGAAAGTTCAAGAAAAAGAAATTAAATAATTCTATAAAAATAATTTTAATAAATGCCTTTAAAGAAATAGGGCTTATTTGAGTTTATCTCTTATATTGTTATCCATTGCTTTTACAATTTTAGTATATTCGTGAGGATTCTCAGCCCCGCTAACTAAAAGATCAACACTGCCCGCATAATCTGTAGAACCCCGTCTTGAGGGTAGCAGGTAATACACCTCTTCTCTTGATTTTGTGAAATTGTGTTCAGATGTTGTTGGTTTTACTGGGCTAAATGGAAGGCCTTCTAAATCCTTATACAATTGAGAGCCTAAAGAGGGATTAGTAAGATAATTTGCCCATATAGTTAAAGTTGATTCTGCAGGAGTATAAACTGATTTTCCACTGTTCTCAAATCTTCTTTCGGTTTCTGAAGAAAGTCTAAAAACATAAATACCCCCCACTTTTTCTAATTTATAAAGTGAAGAAAGAAAATCTAATTGTTCTTTTGTTAATCCAAGATGTAAGATTAACTGTTGTAATGCAACTCCTCTTGCTTCGGATTCAGGCATATGCCCGTGAATAATATCTCCTAAAACATCATCTGCTGTACCCATATAATTCTAATGACTCAGTTTTTTTAAATCTTTACTTTTTCAAATATGACAAAGTCAGAATCTAGCCTTCTTTTTCTTCTTTTTACTAGTCTGAAAGTGTAAAAATATCTCAATAAAGTATTTAAATTTGAAACATCCCGTAAAAATGGTTAAGAAAAATGGTTAAGTATATTTTTGTTATAGGGGGAGTTATTTCTGGTGTTGGAAAAGGGGTTGCAGCAGCTTCTATAGGGAAAATCCTCCAGCAATACGGCTTTGATGTGACTGCAATAAAAATAGACCCTTATATCAACTGCGATGCAGGAACTTTAAGACCAACTGAACATGGCGAAGTCTGGGTAACAGAAGATGGCGGAGAAACAGACCAAGACTTAGGAAATTATGAACGTTTTTTAAATATAAATATACCTAAGAAAAATAACATAACTACTGGCCAGATTTACCAAAAACTTATTGAAAAAGAAAGAAACGGCACTTTTCTAGGACAGACAGTTCAATTTATCCCTCATGTCATAGAAGAGATAAAATCAAGAATTATTGATTCTGCAAAAGATCATGAAATTGCTTTAGTAGAAATTGGCGGAACAGTTGGAGATTACGAGAATATACCTTTTCTTTTAGCAGCAAAACAACTTGAAAGAGATTTAGGAAGAGGAAATGTTTCATATATCTTAGTTTCATATCTTCCAGTTCCAATGAATATCAAAGAAGCAAAAACAAAACCTACTCAACATTCAATAAGGATGTTATATGAACACGGAATTTTTCCAGATTTTATTTTATGTAGGGCAATTGAACCCCTAGATGATGTAAGAAAAAATAAAATTGCTTCTTATATTAATTTAGATAAAGAACAGATAATCTCTGCACCAGACATTTTATCACTTTATCAAATCCCAATAAATTTTGAAAAAGAAGAGCTAGGAAAAAAAATTCTTAAGAAATTAAATTTAGAAACAAAAAAAATTCCTGATTGGACAAAATGGCAGGAATTATTAAAAAATCTAACTTCTCCTAAAAATAATGTTAATATTGCAATTGTCGGAAAATATCTTGATATTGGGAATTACAAACTAGAAGATTCTTATATCTCTATAAAAGAGAGTTTACAGCATGCTGGGGCTCATCTAGGAACAAAAGCAAATATCTTTTGGATAGATTCTAAAGACTTTGAAAATGAACCTGAAAAAGTTTCTATGTTAAAAGATTTTGATGGTGTTATTATTCCAGGAGGATTTGGTTCAAGCGGAGTTGAAGGAAAGATAAACACAATCAAATTTTGCAGAGAAAATAAAATTCCTTATTTAGGTTTATGTTATGGCTTGCATCTAGCAGTAATTGAATTTGCAAGAAATATATGCAATCTAAAAAATGCGGATACAACAGAAATAAACAGTACAGATTGTGCAGTTATAGACCTCCTCCCCTGGCAAAAAACTATTTTAGAAAAAAATCAATATGGTGCAACAATGAGATTAGGGTCTTATGCTGCAAAATTAGATGAAAATTCATTGATTTACGGGCTTTATGAGAAATTTAAGCAAAATAAAGAAACAATAAATCCAGTTATTGGAAAAACTCCTCTTCCTCATGTTTTTGAGAGGCACAGACATAGATACGAGGTTAATCCGGCATTTCATGAGATATTACAAGAAAACGGGTTAATCTTCTCAGGATATCATCTTTTAGAAGAAGGAGCAAAATTAATTGAATTTATTGAATTGCCTAGAGAAAAACATCCTTTTTTTGTAGCTACCCAAGCGCATCCTGAATTTAAGAGTAGTTTTGAAAATCCTTCCCCTTTATTTGCTGGTTTTTTACTAGCATCTTTAAATAGAAAAGAATCTAAATAATAAGATGAATAATCTAAAAAAAGAGCTGGAAGATTTAGAAAAAACATTAAGTCTTGTCTTAAAGAGGAAAATGTTTCCTAAAGACAGTAAATATGAAACTTTCAATTATGAAGAAAAACAAAAAAGCTATATGAAAAAAGAGATTGAATTGAAAATCAAGCAGATTTCTAATACCCTCGAAAAACCCGAGACTAAGAATATTCTATTTTTAAAGAAATTAGATGAATTTCAAAAAGATTTTGAAGAAATAAAGAAAGAGATTAATAAATTCTCTCCAGAATCTCTAGAAAAATCAACAGATTTAATTAAAAAAACTCTTGAAAAGATTCCAAAACAAGAACAAATAGAAAAAAAAGAATTTTCTCTACCAGTACTTCCAAAAGAAATAAAACAAGAGACCCAGGCAAATTTTGAAGAGCTTTTAATTTGTTTTGAGAATAATTGTTTTAGAAGTTCTTTGATTTTATGCGGCAAGATTCTTGAAATTGCATTACATAGAAAATATTTTGAAGTAACTGGCAAAGATTTGCTTGAGAAAAGCCCAGACATAGGCTTAGGAAATGTCTTAGCTAAAATGCGCGAGGCTAATATAGAATTTGATCCGGGGTTAGCACAACAAATACATCTCATCAATCAATTGAGGGTTTTCTCTGTTCATAAAAAATCCCAAACATTCCAGCCTTCAAAAGAACAGACAAAAGCAACAATTCTCTATACTTTAGATATTCTAAACAAGCTTTTCTCCAAGTAGTGCGCTGTTAACTTAAAGGGACTTTTTATTGAAAAATTTAGTTAAACAAAACTTCAAAGGTTTTGCAAAGTTAATTTAGAAAAGATTTTTTATAAAATTCAAAATCTTTGTAAAAACTTGATTATATGTCTCTCCAAATTGTTTTATTGCAGATGCAGTTATAGAAATTGGTTGAATGGGTATTTGTGTTTTCATGCAACAAATTGTTTGGATTTGTGGTTGACTTAAATCTTCCGAAGATGATTGAGTTACAGTATCAAAAATTCCACTTCCTGTGACACTTTCACTTGTCGCATCAACTGTATCTTGAACATCTTGACAGCTATAATCTGCGATAGCATATCCCGAGGGACAAGATACTGCATTTATACAAACCCCCCCATATTGCCCACATTGTGTTGAGTTTGCGGTTGGCTGAGAAACACAAGTTCCATTTATGCATTTTTGATTATAAGGACACATGGGAATTGCATCATTTAGAACACATCTATTGTTTAAACATAAATAGGAGCGTATGCTATTTCCAACACAATAGGGATAATATTTTCCTGAATAATCTACACAAGTTCTTCCTGCCATGTAACAAGAGGGTAATTGTATTGGTCCTTGTACTGCCGCCTGTTGTTGTGGGCAAACAGGAGATTGTGGCCAGTGCCCTGGAGCATAACTCTGACTATAAGGACAAGAATCAATAACATCTGCTCTGTTTGAGTCCCAATTATTTATACATGAAGCATTTTGGTTTCCGTATTCACAGAAATATGGATATTCGCTTCTTCCCCAATAATTGCCTTGATAATTGTAACTCAGCTCAGTTATGAATGGCTCATTGGTATACCAGCTATTAGACGCCTGCCATTCACTACTATCCCTTATTTCATTATGTTGGATAAAAATAGGCTGGGACGGCTGAACATATAAATGCAAACCAATACGATTATTAACAATATAATTCTCGCTTATATTTGTTAAATCACTAAATCCCGTATCAACTCCGCGGGCAAGTGAATCAGTTATATTATTCCGCGTAATAAGAGTCTGATAACTACCCATAACAAATATACCAAAATTATTGGATTTGATTAAATTATAACTTATCTCATTTCCAGTATGGGGAGAAACCTGGTCTGTTGCAGCTAGCACTCCAAAACCATTGCCTATCAAAAGATTTTTTCGTATAATGTTATGATTAGATGCTAAATTAATGTACCCGCACTGGCCGAGTTGTATTCCGCTGCATGCATACTTACTTCCGATAATAGTATTGTTTTCGATGATAGCCCCATCTGTGCCAACAATTATTATCCCCCCAGTGTTACCAATTAACGAATTGTTGGATATTGTAGCATTTGTACAATTGACGCAGTAAATCATGCCTGCCGCATGATTAAGATTTTGAATTTTAATTCCTGGTTTGTCCACATAGTAATAAATTGGTAAGCCGTCAACTGTATTAGAGACATCAATATTTTGCTCGTATGCTGTTTTTTGGCCACCCGACACAAAAATCAGGGGACCAATCGCAAAATCATTGGGGTTCACAATTTTATTATTTTGCAACACGCATCCTTTTGATCTCATACCAATTTCTATTCCTTCCTGAAAATTTTCTATTAAGTTGTTTGATAATGTACAATTTTGTGCAGCCCAGAGGTATATGCCTATTTCTCCAGTCGACAAGTTGCAATTCGAGATATTTACGCCAAAAACTGGTGGTGCAAAAACTTTTGGGACTAAAAAAATACCTTCATATATTGAATACCCACTAATTTGATGCCCATCACAGTCAAATGAACTGTAATTAGCACTAATTCTTATACATCCATGATGCACCCCTAAGAGATCCTTAGTAAGTTTAATTTTAGAATTTGAAATTGTTGCAAAAGCGCTACATTCAAAACAACTCGAACAATTAAACTCCCTATTATTTACAACAAGTATCAAAGAGTTATCCGAACTCGTTATATCATTATTATCTTGAACAGTTACTCTTAAAGTATATAATCCATCTTCAGTTTGGTTAGTATTCCATGTATACAAGATTTTGTTTGGTGGGATTGTCTCTGATTCTATAAGTAAAGTCCAATTTGTAGGATTAATTCCTTGTCCATATTCTAGTCTGTATTTACTAAAATTTTCTGCATAAATGTAACCAAGAATCTCTATTGTTCCGTTTATAATCCCGCTTGTATCAAGTCTTGCGATTGGTGGTTTTGAAGATTGAACAGATGTAAGAGCATCAATCCTGCCATAACCTTGAGTCAAGATGTCTTCATTAATATCTATAACATTATTCCTAGTAGTCTGTTTAATTTCTTGAGGAGTCCATGAAGGATATTTTTGTTTTATTAAAGCAACCAAACCAGCAACATGCGGTGTTGCCATGCTTGTTCCAGATAAAGAAACATAAGTCCCTTGGTGTCCATAGCAATCAGAACCGATTTTTCCTTGAGATGCTTTTGCAGCACAAATGCTCACGCCTGGGGCAGTAATATCGGGTTTAACTCTGAAGTCATTTGTAGACCCTCTTGAACTAAAATAAGCAATCTGATCTTGCTTGTCTGAGGCTCCAACAGTTATTACTTTTTCTGCACAACCCGGTGCACTTATTGTATTATATCCAGAACCCTCATTTCCTGCTGCCACAATAACTGTGACTCCTGCATCAACTGCATTATCTGTTGCTTGAGATAAAGCGGAATCATAACAATCATTAATTACTGAAGCACCAAGACTCATGCTTATAATAGAAACATTATCTTTAACCGCTTTTTCTATTCCAAGAATGATGTCATCATCCCAACCAGAACCACTACTATCTAGGACTTTTATTGCCTCAATTTTTGCATCAGGAGCCACTCCTTTAAATATTCCATTTGAAGCTTCGCCGGTTCCCGTCGCAATGCTCGCACAGTGCGTTCCATGTCCCGAATCATCCATTGCGGAACCTTGGCCATGCATCTCTGCTTGGCCGTTTGAGCAACAATCTGGATAACAATAACAATGTTCTTGGACAACTTTTCCACCATCTAAATCTGGATGAGTTGAATCAATACCTGTATCAATTATTGCAATTGTGACTCCTTGACCAGTAATATTCCTGTCTTGAAAATCCTTTAATTTCCAAACTTGGTCTGCCTTAATCAAGGGAACTGATTCATCTAGCATAACTTTAACTTCATAATTTTTGTAACATGCTTGAACAAGTCCTTGTTGCACAAGTTTGTCACATTCTTCTTCAGTTATGTACAAAACTAAACCATTATAAATTTCATAAAAATCTGCTCCAATTTTGTCTGAAGAAAATCTTTGTTTTACAGAATCATGCTCTTTAATTAGATTATTTTGATAAGTTGTGAGTTCATCTGGTTTAGATAACAAACCCCATAAATTGAGTAAATTTTTTGGTTTCACTTCAATGTTTAAATCTTTTTGATATAATAAAACCGGTTTGTCTGAAAAAGAAACAATAAATCCATTATAGCTCGGTTCTTCTAGAAAATTAGTGGTATAACTGGAAATTCCATTGAGAGTATCAGACATTTGTGGCGAGTTTATTCCTAAAGAATCGGATTTACCTGTTTGAGGTTCATAAACTGCATTTACAGACAGGATAGTAAAAAGGGTTAAAACCAATAAAATACTTACTAATAAACCGCCTTTTTTCATAATTTTATATAATAAAACAACTATTTAATTCTTACTACCTAATTCTATCAATTCTAACCATTTATTACTAGATTTTAATTTTAATTCTGGACACGCTAATTCAAATGGACAGCAGTTTATCGCTTGATGTTTGGTTATGAAATTGTAATAAACTGATAATCCTTTTAGAATTGCATTTGCACTATCTATTGATCCATGAAACCCACGAAAAGTTTTAGTTCTTGCTCTAATGGTATTATGTAATCTTTCAATAGGATGATTGAAACCTTCACCAGCAGAAGCATTAACTACATTATGTTCAATGTTATATTTTCCCTCTTTTAGATTATAACCGAAAGTTTTCTTTACAACTTTTCTATAAAGAAGAAAACCATCTGTTGTAATGACTTGAATTTTATTATTTGTTTTGTCTTTTATGTCTTTTAGAATCTGTTTAATAACTTTCAGTTCTCTGGATTTAACATAATTAGAGTTTAACATAAATCTTGTTTTTCTGTCAACAGAATCAATAAGGTAATTAGTATCAATGCCTCGCTTTTGTTTATGTGATTTTCTTCTATGATATTCAACTTCATCTACTTGGACTTCTGAACCAACATTAAGTTTTAACTTGTTCGTAAAATTACTTATTATTTTTGCATATTTTATGATCCACTTGTAAATTGAAACATTGCTTGAATTGTGAGGATAAAATGTTTGTAAGTGCTCTTGAACTTTTCTTGTAGGAACGCCACGATAAAACAAGTCAAGACATAAAGTTATTTTTTGAGGTGAGTTTCTCATTCTGTAAAAACCATTATCTTGAACAAATCTAAGGCCACAATCTTTGCAAGAATATCTTTGAATCTTTCCTCTATTTTCTGTAATTCTAAATCCTTTTTTGATTATATTTTCAGATTTACAATTAGGACACAATAGTTTTTTATATTCAATACTCTTCTCACTTTTGGAATTAGATTGTGCTTGAAGGTGCATTTTGATTCCCGAAGCCCTTCGGGGCTTCGTTCAATTTATCTCTTTAAAGGATTTTTCTTTTCTAAATCTCCTTTTATTAGGATAGCAATTCTACTACTTAAATTAATACCGTTGTTTTCACAAAATTTTCTAAAATCTTCTAATAACTTTTTTGGTAAAGTTATGTTTAATCTTTCGTATTGTTTATCCATACTTATTAATAAGTATTAATACTATATAAATCTTTCTATCAATTCAAGAGTGACGACTTTTCAAGTCCCGCTAAGTTAACAATATATCCAAGTAGAAACCTTTTTAAAATCCTCAAACGCTAAAAAATAAATTGGTTATTTTTGGCGTGCTAGAAAACAATCTGGTTTTCAAGCAATTTTCTATTTTTGGGATGCAAAAAACAAAAAGTTTTTAAGCACCCGAAAATTTTACTCTTTATGGATAGCACTATAGCTCTAAGGGGGTTTGAGAATCTGGACTCTCTTGAAATGAAGAAGGTGGAAGAAATAGTGTCTAAAAGCTTGAAAAAAATAAACACACAAGAAAATTACGAGAACCTCACAATTGAATTAAAACAGCACAAACATGCTAAGGAATTTACTCACGAGATTAAAGCAATATTATTCCTAAAAAACAAGAGAATTTCAAGTGAGAATTCCGATAAAAACTTATATAAAGCAATAAAAACTGCCCTAGACAAGCTTTTATCTGAGCTGGAGCATAAATTCAGAAGAAAAAGTAATAGATTAAAAACAAAGCGCAATATACTATAAAACACATAATTTACATCAAAATAAAATGAAAAGCAAAAAATATAAAGGGATTAAGCCTTCAGAATACTTTAGGGAATTTAAAGAAGGCGATAAAGTCGCTTTAGCAATCAATTCAGCTTATCCAACATATTTCCCTCCAACATTTTTTGGAAGAACAGGGATTATCTTAAAAAAGATAAAAGGAGCTTATGAAGTCAGATTTTTAAACGGCAAAACCTACAAAAATCTAGTAATTAAACCAATACATTTAAAGAAAATCAAATAAAAATAGATAAAAAATATGAATGTAAATAAGATCCAGACAATAAAGAAATTGAAACTTTAGTGATTAAAAATAAATTAAATTCGAATAAATCAATATAAAACAAATAAAGCAAAAAATGATAATTGATAATAAAGCAATAACCATGGCAGAAACAAAAGAAATTTTGAAAGATTATGAAACTGAAAAAGCAAAAGTAGCATCTTTAATGATAAAAAAATTTAACAAACTATCAGCAGAAGAATCTAAAAAATTATTTTCAGAAATTAAAAAGTTAAATCTAGAAAAATTAAAGGACGAAGACATAATAAAAATAATTGACTTTCTGCCAGACGATACAGAAAGTTTAAGAAAAATCTTTACTGGTTCAGACATAGCCTTTGACCAAGATGAAATATCAAAAATCCTCAATGTTATTAAGTGAAAAAAATGGACAATCGAGAAGAAAAAGCCATAATATTAGATTTTTTGCCTCATGGGTATCCTCTAGAAATGAGGCACATTCCTGTAGCCCAAGCTATAGGGTTAAATAGATTTACTTTACTCGAACTTGTTCCTAGAAGAGGGGTTCAATTACAACTTAAAGAAGAAGTTTATATTGGAGAAGGAAAGAGAGATAAAATAGAATTTATCCGCGGAAGGCTCTTCCAAACAAAGATAACTGAAACTGGAAAACTACAACTTAGAGACATTATAGAAAAAATCATAGACACTAAAGAGCAGATGTTTGTGGATTTCTTTAATAATGCTGGCGCAGTAAGTACCAGGCTTCATCAACTTGAATTGCTTCCAGGTTTAGGAAAAAAACACACTCAAGCAGTCATAGAAGAAAGAGAAAAAGAAAAATTCAAATCATTTGAGGATATAAAGCAAAGAATTAAAAATATGCCTGACCCAAAAAAGATTATTGAAAAAAGGTTAATGGAAGAATTAACTGAAGAAGTGAGGCATAGGTTGTTTGTAGCATAAAAAACATAAAATAAAAGTAAATAGGAGGAAAAAAGTAAAAACACTTGTGCTATGCACATCAGTAAGTTATAGTAAACTAAATTAAAAACTACAACACTTACCAATCAAGCAAAGCGCGAAGACTAAGTTCAACATACATAAACATGGCAGAAAAGAAAGAAAAAATACGAGAAGAAGGATTAATCAGAATTGCAGGAACAGATATTCCAGGAAGAATGACTGTTTATGCAGGATTAACCAGAATTAAGGGAATTTCATGGGGTCTTTCTAATGCTATTTGTAAAATTCTTAACATCAATAGAGAAAAAAAGATATCTGAACTTTCTGAAAAAGAAGAAAACGAAATTATTGAATTAACAAAATCAGATAAAATTCCTGCTTGGCTTTTAAACAGGAAAAAAGATCCGGAAACTGGGATTAATAGACATCTTCTAACAACAGAACTAGACTTGCAAAGAGAGTTTGATGTAAGAAAATTAAAGAAAATAAAATCATACAAGGGTATTAGACACATGCAATCACAACCTGTTCGAGGACAGAGAACAAGAAGTCACTTCAGAAGAAAGGGTCCTTCAGTTGGTGTGAAAAGAGGAGCTAAACCTTCAACTTCAAAATGATTAAGCAAAAAAAGAAATACATAAAACCCAAAAATCTTTTTGACAAATCAAGAATAGATTCTGATAAAGGATTAACCAAAAGATACGGCTTAAAAAATAAAAGTGAAATCTGGAAAGCAGAGTCAGAAATAAATAGGATAAGAACAGAAGCTAAAAAATTAATTCTTGAACCAGAAAAACAAGCCTTATTTTTTAAAAATCTTGAAAATAGGGGTTTAATAAAGAGTTCTGAGGCTTCAATTGATAATGTCTTATCCTTAACAAAAGAAACTCTTTTAGAAAGAAGATTACAGACTTTTATTTTGAAGTTAGGATTGGCAAAAACCTCAAAAGAAGCCAGACAATTGATAACACACAGAAAAATAAAAATTAAAGACAGAGTCATCACAATTCCTTCGTATATTGTTAAATTAAATGAAGAGAAATCCATTACTTTAATAAAACCAATTAAAAAAGAAAAACCTGCTAAAGAAAAATTAAATCCTGAACCTGAGATAAAAGAATCAGCTGAAACAGCAGCTGAAGTAAAGGAATCAACTGAAACTAAAGAACAAAATATCTAATAAATTAAATGTTACGCAATAAAAAACACAAAACATTAAAATAAAAAATTAAATTATTAACTTACAAACAAGGATAAAATGATAAACAATCAAAAAACACTTAAAAATCAGAAGATTTTTGGTGTGCCAAAAACCCTGGAGGTTTTTTAGCATGTCAACTGAAATTAAAAAATTTGAAGGTGTAGGAATAGCTTATATTAAAGCTACTTATAATAATACCACAGTCCATATTACAGATTTATCTGGGAATACTCTTGCTACTTTTTCTGGAGGAGAAGTTACTAAACAATCTAGATTAAAAGCAAACCCAACAATTGCTATGTTTGTAGCTAAAAAAGCTGCAGAAAAAGCAAAAGATCTTGGAATAAGGTCTGTTTTTGTTAGAATTAAAGGAAAAGGTGGAAAATTAGCCCCAACACCTGGTCCAGGAGCAAATGCAGCAATAAAATCATTAGGAAGAGAAGGACTTAAAGTTTTAAATATAGTAGACACAACTCCAACTCCTAGAGGTGGACCTAAACCTAAAGGTGGAAAGCGTGGAAGAAGGGTTTAAAAATTAAGAATTTTTAAACTCTATATCCTTAAGAGTTAAATGCGAAAACAAAGATTTGTTTTTTAGCACAAACAAAAATCCTGCAAGACATAAATCACAGAGATTTAGCATAAATCAAAAATGGCAAAAATAGAAAAAATTAAAGAATCAAAAGAAAAAATCTCCTTTATTATAAGAGATTCAAGTTATTCTTTTGTAAATGCATTAAGGAGAAGCATTTTTGAAATTCCTGTTCTAGCAATAGATGAAGTAGAATTTACAAAAAACGATTCAGCGCTATATGATGAGATTTTAGCACATAGGCTTGGTTTAATTCCGATTAAAGCACCTAAAAATTTTACTGAAAGAGAAGAATGCTCATGCAAAGGAAAGGGCTACTTAAAATGCACTGCTTCATTTAAATTAAAAGCAAAAGGTCCTTGCACAGTTTATTCAAAAGATCTGAAGAGCAAAGGAGCAGAAGTTGTCTTTAAAGAGATGCCCCTAGTTATTTTAGCTAAAGATCAAGAACTTGAATTAAGTACAGAAGCTACTCTAGGAAAAGGAAAAATCCATGCTAAATTCTCTCCAGGCATAGCTTGGTTTAATTCTATTCCAATTGTTAAATTGAATAAAGAAACAGAATCTTACATAGATTTAATTGCAGTTTGTCCTAAAAAAGCAATAATCGGAAAAGGAAATAAGATAGAGATAAATGAATTAAAATGTGATTTATGTGAAGCATGCATAGAATACTGCAATAAAAACAATAAAAATCCCCTTGATATTTCATTTTCAGAAAAAGATTTTATCTTTAACATAGAAAGTTTTGGCCAAATTGAAGCAAGTAAAATTTTCTTAGAATCTTTAGATGCTTTAAACAAGAATTTGACTGAGTTAGAAAAAACAATTGTTAAAGCAAAGTAGTTTCTAGCTAAAAGATTTTCTTGAAGAAAACTCTTATTTCTGAGAGGATATTCCCAGAAAAATTAGAAACCTTTTTTATAACACTTCCACTTATTCCGCGAGTGGACAAGGGTTGAGATTCTTTTGTAATATAGAAAAAGTCAATATCTTCTAAGGGAACTAAAAATCCTTTTGAACTCTTAATCATTATTGCTTGACCACTTCCAGGACTTGCTGAAAGATAACATTTTATGAAATAAGTCCCCGTCTCTAAAGGTGCTGCAGTGAAAGTCTGTGCAAAAACAGGATTGACTATTTGGTCATATCTAAGATGACTGTTCTTTGGAATGATTCTTAACTGACTTCCTGTATCTTGATATAAGACTTTTATCAATTGTCCATTGCTTTTGTATAATTTACAATTCAGATATCCTTTAATATCAGCATCTTCTGGTCTTGTTCCAGTATTGACAATTGCAGAAGGAACAAATTTTAATTCTATTTTACTCTTTACTTCAATATTTTTTGGATTTCCTAAACTATCTTTATAATAGGCTATAAGTTTTATATCATATCTTCCATCCTGCAATCCAATGCCATAAGTGTTCCATGTCCCAAGTGAATTCCCACCTGCTCCAGAGGAACCATAGATTTTTTTTAACCCCCCATTAGCCAAAGTTATTCCTGCTATTTGCCAGTTATTTTGATTCTCTTTGCTCCACTTTATTTCATATCCTTGGAAATTGTTGGGATAAACATATCCTTGAATATTTAATGTGTGTCCTGTTCTAATTGTTTGAATATTTCCATGAGCCGCTTGATAAGCATTTGGATTTGTCAATCCTGCTGGAGAACTTATAAAAAATGTGCCCCAATCAGTGTTTGTAAATCTTGTTCCTGCAAAACCTGTTTTTGTAACTTTTAATCTAACAACATATGTCCCCGAATCAACTAAAGCACTCGTATCTAATGTTGCCATTGGTTCAATCCAAAATTCTTTATTTTTATTTAATACTTCTTGATTAATTGTTACTCCATCTGTTTTCCATTGCCTAACTTCTTCTGGAGTTTTTCCATACCCATACTCTATAACAATTTCAGGAGCATTTTTTCCGTCAGCAGATCTTGCAGATCCTTGTATTTCAAGCAAGTTCCCAATTAAATTTTCTCCAATAAAATTTAGTTTAGTTATATAGTCGTTATTTATTTCTAAATGCATAAAAGATTCACTTGAATTTTGTTTTGTTCCATTTTTTATACCTACCCAATGAGGGGAAGGCTCAAGAGCACAAACTGCTGATGCATGTTGCTGAGAAATCTTAAACCGAACAATAGTGTCTTCCATGTCTGGCAAGTCAAGAGTATCAATAACCATAATGGTCTGATCATTTATGGGATTATTATAAGCTAGGGGAGTAGCTTCTGGCAATGTTCGTCTTGGGAAATTTAACCATTTGCCATTATACCCCATCCATAATGTGGCGTACATATACTGCCATGATCCTGTGCATGGTGGAGCAACAATAGGATATCCATAAGAAGCAAAGCCAGGATACATGTTTCCCTTTACTAATAATGATACCCCCATTTTTTCAATAGAAGTTATCTCTGTTACTGGTTTTTTGTTAATGTCTTTGCTATATCTTAGTCCTTTAAATCCTTTTATCGGACCACCATTTCTCCAACCCCAATTTTCACATTGGTACCAATTAGGCAGATTATTATCACAATCCATACAACAATTTTCCCAATTTTCTCCAAGTTCAGTATTGCATTTCTTATTTCCACATGTGCTTGGCATTTTGCATTCATTTGCAATTGTATCGCAAACCATTCCATCTGGACAATCACAACTATCAATACAACAATTAGTATAGTCTTCTCCTTGCTCAGATTGGCAAATATTATCTCCACACCACGCAGTTATTCCTTGTATTCTCATTATCTCTGATTTTAAAGCTTAGCAAGAAATCTGTCTGTTTTAACTGACAGATGAATTGCGC
>CAZCMN010000022.1:0-14340 GCA_964500015.1 Candidatus Woesearchaeota archaeon
CATCATTCGTTTTAGGACGCTGTCAGCTTTAGCTGACAGAGGATGTCACAAGCTTATATGTATTTTACCATATAATCGTTTTTCAGAGCATAACCCAAATTTTTATAGTACTCTCTAACTCCAACTCCAGAAATAACTTTAATTGTCTTGCACTTGTTTTTTTTAGCAATTTTTCCAGCTTCATTCATCAAAAACTTGCCTAAGCCCCTATGTTGTGTTTTCCCTTGAATTTTTTTTCCTATCTCAACTGCTTGGCCATAAACATGAAGTTCACGAACAAGCAAAGTTTTTTGTTCTTTTAGAATCCTTAATCTTATTAAACCAAAAATTATGTCTTGGTCATTAATTATCTCAATAAAATATTCTTTTCCTTTAGATGCTTTATACTGAATTTTGTTAAGATGTAAATTATCATCTATTTCTTTAAATTTTTTATCTCTTAAAGCAAATCCAATTTCTCGGCATCTTATGCAATTGCATTTCTTGTTTTGTTTTTTCATTTCTTCTTGAATGACTTTTCTTAAATCAATTCTTTTTGTGCCTGCAACCATGTATTCTGGAGGAATTTCACGCATAATCCTCATTATTCTGCAGTATTTTGGAACAAATTTCTTGAATTTCATAATAAGATTAACTAACTGTTTTTCATTATAGGGCTTGTATTTACCTTGATAGTAAAGTTTCTCAAGTTCAGAACCTTTAATGACTTGACATGGATAGAGTTTTAATTGATCTGGCTTGAAATCTTGGCTTGAAAAGATTTTTTTGAATAGTTTTATGTCTGTTTTTTGAGAAGAAAAAGGCAAACCAGGCATGATATGATAAGAAACTTTGAAGCCAGCATTTTTTAATCTTTCAGTTGCTTCAATAACTTGTTTAATAGAATGTCCCCGTTTAGTTTTTTTGTATAAATAGTCGAAGGGCATTTGAACTCCTAACTCTACTCTTGTGCAACCAAATTCTAACATTCTTTTTATATCATCATTTGAACAAAAATCAGGCCTAGTTTCTAGACATAATGCAGTGCATCTATGTTTTGCTCTCTCGTTGATTTTTTTAGCTTGAGCTAGTTGTTTTTTAAGAGAGGCAATAGGTAAGTGACAGTTTATATTTTGGATTTCATTTTGTCTCAGTTCTTTAGAACTTTGAGGTAAGTTGCAATTTATATCCTGTTTCTCAGATTGTTCCATTTTCTTAACATTTTTATAAACTGAGACAAATTGAGACTTAGAATTATTAATTGAACTCTTACCATTAGAATTTAATGCATTATAACATGATAAAATAAATTCGTACTGATACTTTATTGGATAAGATAAAAAAGTTCCACCCATGATAATTAATTCTATTTTGTCTGTTGGATGTTTCATTGCTTTAAATGCAGAAAGCCTTGACAAAACTTGTTTGTAAGGATCATAAGCAAGGTTTCTTGCTCTGATTATAGCTGGACTTTTTGGAGTATAACTTTGAGGAACATCTAAGCTAGGGCAGTAAATACATGTTCCATGAGGGCATTTTCTTGGTTTAATGACAACTGCCACTGGCGTGACTCCGCTAATGGTTTTTGTTGGCTTTCGCTGGATAATCATAGCATTAATGATAGGAATACATTTAAAAAGTATTTCAATCTATGAAAAATAGATTATTCAAAAATGGTTGATAAAAAAATTCTAGTTATTGGCGCAGCAGGACAAATTGGTTCAGAACTTGTTCCTGAACTCAGAAAAGTATATGGAAAAGATAATGTTGTTGCTTGCATACATACTAAAAAACTATGTTTTGAACTAGAAGACGGGCCTTCTGCTTGTTTAGATGTAACTAATAAAAAAGAGATTGGAGAGACTATCAAGAAATATAATATCAATGAAATCTATCATCTTGCTGCCTTACTTTCAGCTACTGGAGAACAGGATCCTATGAAAGCATGGGATATTAACATGAACAGCTTGATTAATGTCCTTGAATTAGCAAAACAATATAATCTAAATATATTTTGGCCAAGTTCAATTGCAGTATTCGGACCAACAACACCAAAAAAGGCTCCTCAAGAAACTATACTTGAACCAACAACAATGTATGGAATAACAAAAGTTGCTGGTGAATTGCTTTGTTCTTATTATAAGAATAAATTCAATGTTGATGCTAGAAGTTTAAGATTTCCTGGAATAATAAGCTATAAAACACTGCCTGGTGGAGGAACAACAGATTATGCTGTTGCAATATTCTATGAAGCTATCAAGAACAAAAAATATGATTGTTTTGTCTGCGAAGAAACTAGACTTCCTATGATGTATATGCCTGATTGCATAAAATCTATCATACAATTAATGCAAGCATCTAGAGAAGACTTAAAACATACTGCTTATAATGTAGCTGCAATGAGTTTTTCAGCAAAAGAGCTTTATCATGAAATAAAGAAACATATTCCTGAATTTGAATGCAACCATAATCCAGATTTCAGGCAAAAGATAGCTGATTCTTGGCCAAGAGAACTTGATGATTCTGTTGCTAGAAAAGAATGGGGCTGGAAGCCAGATTATGATTTAAGTAAGATGACAAAGGAAATGGTTGAAAAGATTTCTGAGAAATTGAAAAATTAATTTAATGAAGGGAGATTATATCTGATGTCATCTACGATTTATTGAAAACAAATTATCTAGTTTTACACTTACAAATCTAAGTATAAACTTAAAAATACATTTAACTTATATCTTAGATGAAAAAAGATATTCCTTGTCAAGAAGAAGTCTGGGATGAGATTGCTGAATCATGGAATGAAAGAAGACAAGATATTGGACCCAGAATCACAAGGTTTGTTGAAGAAACTAAAGGGAATTTTCTTGATCTTGGGTGTGGAAGTGGAAGAAATTTAGCTAAAAATGATAGGGCTATTTTTTATTTAGTTGATTTTTCTCAAAAAATGTTAGATTTAACTGGGAAAAAAGCTAAAAAGCTAAAAATAAAATTTAAATTGATTAAAACAGATGTTTCTAATTTATCTTGCTTTGAAAATAATTTCTTTGATAATGCATTGTTTATAGCAACATTACATTGTTTAGATAAGAAAAAAAGAACCAGATCATTGAAAGAACTTTTTAGGGTTTTAAAAAATAAAGGAAAAGCAATGATCTCT
Organism: Candidatus Woesearchaeota archaeon; assembly: GCA_964500015.1. Classification (GTDB taxonomy): domain Archaea; phylum Nanobdellota; class Nanobdellia; order Pacearchaeales; family UBA284; genus JAPLYB01. Next base: position 3,134 of record CAZCMN010000022.1, read on the forward strand.
GTCTGGAATACAAATCATCCTGCTTTTAAGAGGTTTAAGAACAAAAAAGAGATTTTCTTGGCTTGGAGAACAAATCTTGGAAAGAATAATGAAAAGAGAAATTTAAGATATTATTATTTTTATGATCAAGAAGAATTTTTAAGAGATTTGAAAAAAACAGGTTTTAAAGTTCTAGATATTAGAGATAGCAAAGAGCATACTGGGCTTATTGCACTTGTTCAGAAGTAACTGCTTGTATTGGGTTTTCTGCTAGAACTGAAACTTTTATTTCAATTGTTTCTCTTCTAGACTTTTGCCGATATTGAACAAGTACTGTATGGTTTTCATTTCCATCTCTTCCAGTCACGTGATATGATCCCTTTGTATTTCCAGGAAAATCATTTAATACAGCCACAGCCTCACCAATAGTAATTCCTTTTATTATTACTTCTGGACAACCTGAATCATGATACTTATATCTTGTTAGTCTTGCATATCTATCTGTACCTAGGTCGTTTAAACGCCTTGCAATTAATGCTCTTTGCATTCTATGGGCTACATAATTGGGGGTATGTGATTTTTCAGTATGTGGGTTGTGCATTTTATTATTCTCTTAATTTTAATTTATTAAAAAATTTATTAGATTCAGACTTAATCAACTTGGTTAAAAGTTCAACTATTCTTTTCTAGACTTATGAAGAAAAGATGGTTTAAAAACTTTTTTGAAAATCTTTAAAAACAGGATTTGATTAGATATTCATGACAAAAATCTTAAGAAAAGAGTTGATATCACAATACTTGAATTTTTTCAAGCTGAAGAAACATATAATTCTTCCAAATGCAAGTCTATTGCCTGAAAATGATCCAACTGTTTTATTTACAACAGCAGGTATGCATCCTTTAGTTCCTTATATACTTGGACAAAAACATCCACTTGGAAACAGGCTTGTTTCTGTACAAAGATGCATCAGAACTGGAGATATTGATGAAGTAGGGGATGCTTTTCATCATACTTTTTTTGAAATGTTAGGAAATTGGTCTCTTGGAGATTATTGGAAACCTGAAGCTATTAAGATGAGCTATGATTTTTTAACTGAAGTTTTAAAATTGCCTGTTGATAAAATAACTGTTTCATGTTTTAAAGGTGATGAAGATGCTCCCAAAGATGATGAATCTAGTGAAATTTGGAAAAGCCTAGGAATTAAAGAGAAACAGATTGTTTTTTTAGGAAAAGATAAAAATTGGTGGGGACCTGCTGGAAAAACAGGACCTTGTGGACCTGATACTGAAATGTTTTATTATTCAGGAATAGGAAAAATAAAATCAGAAAGCAATCCGGAAAATAATGGAAAAGAATGGTGTGAAATCTGGAATGATGTTTTTATTCAGTATAATAAAATTGGTGAAGGAAAATTTGAACATCTTGACAGAAAAGTAATTGATACTGGAATGGGTGTTGAAAGAACTTTAGCCGTTCTAAATAATCAAAAAGATGATTATTTAGGAGAAACTTTTGTTAATGTGATAAATGAAATCTGTTATTTGAGTGAGAAAAAATATGGATTTAATCAAGACCATACTAAAGCAATGAGAATTATTGCAGACCATATTAAAGCAAGTGTATTTATTTTAAATGAAAGCATTCTTCCTAGCAATTTAGAGCAAGGCTATGTTTTAAGAAGATTAATAAGAAGAGCAATAAGATTTGCTAAGCAGCTTAAAGTTGAAGGCAATTTTTGCAAAAGACTTGCTAAAATATTTATTGATTATTACCAAGAAAGTTATCCTGAATTCAAGCAAACAGAGACTTTTATTTTAGATGAAATTGAAAAAGAAGAATTGAAATTTAGAGAAACTTTAGAAAAGGGAATAAAAGAATTTGAAAAGATGCTGGGAAATCTACAGATTTCCGGCATGCAGAAAAAGTCTTCTTTTTCTAGCATGATTAAAGAAGTGAAAGGAAAGAAATTTTCAGGAGAAAATGCTTTTCTATTATACCAGAGTTTTGGCTTTCCTTTTGAGATAACAAAAGATTTAGCTTCAGAACATGGAATAAAAATTGATGAAGAAAGTTTTGAAAAGGAATTAAAAAAACATCAAGATTTATCAAGAAAAGCTACTCAAGGAAAATTTAAATCTGGATTGCAGGATAATTCAGAACAAACAACTAAATTGCATACTGCTACGCATTTACTTAATCAAGCTTTAAGAGAAGTATTGAATGAAGACATAAAACAAAGAGGTTCTAATATTACTAGTGAAAGGCTTAGGTTTGATTTTAATTTTGATAGAAAATTAACTAATGATGAAATAAAGAAAGTTGAAGACTTAGTCAATAAAAAAATTAAAGAGGGTTTAGATATTGAAAGAAAAGAGATGACTGTAGATGAAGCTATTAAATTAGGAGCGCAAGCTGTTTTCAAGGAAAGATATGGAGAAAAAGTCTCTGTTTATATTGTTTGTGAAAAAGATGAAAAAGGAAAGAAAAAACCTTTTTCATGCGAGATTTGTGCTGGTCCTCATGTTGATAATATTAGTTCTTTAGGACATTTTAAAATTTTAAAGGAAGAAGCTGTTGCTGCTGGTGTGAGAAGGATAAAAGCTGTTCTAGAATAAAGGTATGTTCATTAGATTATTTAATGCGCTTTAATTTCAATTCTGCGCTTTGTTTATTGATTAGCGAGTTCTTCTTTTATCTCTTTATTCTTTTTCATTGACCTCATTAAGAAAAAGACCATTATTATCAAGAAAATTAACATCAAGGCTATTGAAAACCAGCCAGTTAAAACACCTGTTTTATTTAAAATTGTCAAAGAAAAGATGAAAGCTAGGCAAATAATCATGATTATTGCGCTGAAATCTAAAATCTTAATTCCTGGATTTTTATTTTTCTCTTGTTCTTTCTCTTTTTTTGGTTTTTCTTGATTTGACATTTTTTAGTTAGATAAGATAATTAATTTGTCTCTGCTAAACGTTGTGTTGCGACATGGCAGTATGAAACTAATGAAAACAAGCTATTTAACACTTATCAATCAAGCATAGCGCGAAGTTCTTTTAACAGTTGGAACAAGTTGCAGTGCATTCTTCTTTTTGAACACTTGCACAGTCATAATTTAAGAAAATTTCAAAGGTTTCTGTTTTTCCAGCTGCAATATAATTAATATTCTGCTGGACTGTAACTCCTGTTTGGGTTGAGCAGGTTACAATTACATTTAAAGCATCATCTGTTCCTTTATTTGTTACACCGCCATTAACCCTTCCAAAACACCCTCTCTCAAAATCAAATTTAGCTACCATCTGATGAAATACACTTAATGAGGGCTTTATATTTAAAAATTCTTTAACTTGACCAGCTTCACCAGATATAGGGGAATTTTGGATTATTTGATTTTTTTCTTCTGTTGAAAGCTGATATTGCCCGCTTATTATTGGTTTTGAGAATAATAAATAAGAAACAATTACAGCTAACGCTACTATCAATACAACAATGATGATCTTACTTATGTGCGGCAAGTGGAAGTGTTTTTTTATCTTTCGTTTTAATTGCCCTGTAGCATCTTCAACTGGCCTTATTTCATGGTCTTTACCACAATGCTTACATAAACCATCAAATAGGGTATGACCGCACCTTTTACAATAAGAGGCCATAAATATCAATGTTGAAATCATTTAAAAAGCTATCTTTAGGGTTTATATCGGATATATGGGGCTTATCTCTTAATTTTATTTATCTTAAGATTAGTCCCTTATTTCTAAAATTAATAGCATTTTAGTGCGCTCTAATACATCTGAATTAAGGTTATATTTTAGATTGTTAAACCCTACCTTTGTGTATCCCAAGTCTTAATCAAATTTAATTAAATCACTCTATTGCCATTGTCATCAAAATCTCTTCAGAATCATTCATGACTTTTTGCATGATTTGTTTATGACTCAATGATTTATCTTCAAGATAATCTAGAGCTTTTGTAGCAGCTGCCATTGCCCCAATTTTTTCTTGTCCTTTAGATTTAAGCTCTTTCATTATAAATTGTAAAACCTCTTCTGAATCTGCCTTAGGATTTATCTTTTTATAATTAAGTGCCTTAGAAGTTGCAGTCATCATTGCAATCTTTATCTTTTCAGTTCCCATGTGTTAAAAAACCTCGGTTTTTGACACGCAGAAAATTCTCTAATTTTCTAGCGTTACTCTCTTTTTGATTTAACTTAGTAGAGTTCTGGTTTTATAAATATTATCATCAAAAACCATATAGGTTTATTCCAGATAAATAGCTGGTTTTCCTGGCTTTGCTTTTCCAGCTTTATTCTGGGGATCAATCTTGTTTTTGTCATTAACTGCAAAAATTTCTAGAGGTATGTTAATCGACTTCTGAAGTTTAGGGAGATTGTTTTTATATAAGTCTAGCTCATTAGGGATTGTATACAAAAAGACTTTTTTTGGAAATTGTTTTTTTTCAGCTAACATTTTGATAATATTATTTATATCCTGAATTGTTTTTTCAACAGCTTGTTCTTGCTGTTCAAGTTTTTCATTGATTTTATGTTCTTGAAATTTTGGCCAGGATTCTAAAGACAAGAAAGTTTTATTTCCAAGATTATGCCAAAGTTCTTCTGTAATGTGCGGACAAAAAGGATGGAATAATTTTAATAAAATCTCGTAATTTTCTTTACTTATTGATTCTGACAAGCTTTCAAGGCATTCTGTCATTGGAATAATTGCTTTTGGATATTCAAAATTCTCAATATTTTCAGAAACTTTTTTTATTGTTGAATGGATTTTGTTTTCTTGTGAATGGTTTGATTCATTTTTTTGAGAGATTTTTTCTTTTAATCTTATTAATCTGTTGATTATCCGAAAACTTCCTTCAATTCCTTCATTGCTCCATTCCATTTGTTTATCTGGAGAAGAAACAAACATTAAGAATAATCGGGCAGTATCAATTCCATATTTTTCAGAGATTTCTGTTTGAAAAACAACATTGCTATAACTCTTTGACATTTTTTTGCCGTCTTTGTAAACTATACCTTGATTAAACAGCTTAGTAAAAGGCTCATCAAAATTTAACATTTTAATATCTTTTAAAAACTTAGTTAAGAATCTTGCATACATTAAATGACCAACAGCATGTTCTATTCCCCCTATATACTGATCAACAGGCATCCAGTAATCTACTTTTTTTGAATCAAATGGTTTTGTTTTGTTTTGAGAATCACAGTATCTTAAGAAATACCATGAAGAATCCATAAATCCTCCTAAAGTATCTGTTTCTCTTTTTGCTTTTCCTTGACATTTTGGGCAGATTGTTTCAATAAATTCTTTATTATAAGCTAGAGGATTTCCTGAAACCTTAAAATCAATTTTTTCTGGCAATAAAACCGGAAGTTGTTCATATGGAATAGGAACTATGCCACATTTTTCACAATAAACTATTGGAATTGGTGTTCCCCAGTATCTTTGTCTTGAGATAAGCCAGTCTCGTATCTTATAGTTAGTTGTTTTCTTTCCAAGTTTTTGTTTTTCAAGATATTTTGTTATTTCTTCAATTGCTTTTCTATTGTCTATATTGTTAAAATTTTGAGAATTGACTAATATACCATCATTAACATATGCTTCTTTCATTTTTTCTTGTTCAATACTTTTGTCTTTGGGTTGGATAACTTCTTTCATAGGAATCTTGTACTTCTTGGCAAATTCAAAATCTCTTTGATCGTGACATGGAACAGCCATTACCATCCCACTTCCGTAATCTGCTAAAACAAAGTTTCCTGCCCAAATAGGAACTTTATCCTTTGTTATTGGATTTATTGCATATGACCCAGTGAAAACACCTTCTTTATCTAATTTTTCTTGTTCCTCTGGTGTTTTAGCTTTCTGGCATTTTTTAATAAATATTTCAACTTGTTTTTTCTGTTTTTCAGTTGTGATTTCTAGTAATTTTGGATGTTGACTTGAGATAACCATAAATGTAACTCCGTAAATTGTATCTGGGCGTGTTGTGAAGATGGGCCACTTTTGGTTTGAAATTATTTCTTCTAGAAGTTCTGGGAAATTGGGAGTTTTCATGTGAAGGCTGTTGAAATGACCGTATCCTTTACCCAATTTTATAACTTTAGCCCCAAGTTCTTCCCCATACTCCTTCGCAATTTTGATATGATAATCCAAGTCTTCTTCCGAAGTAAAGATAATTATTCTGTCTTTTACAAGATTTTTAATGTCTGTATAATCTCCGTTTCCATAAAACTCTAGTAAAACTTGACGTTTAGTTCTGTTAGATTTTCCAGGAGAGACCAATATTAATTTTTTAATTTCTTTTTTAGTTTCATGAAGCCATCTAACTAAAAAACCTCCTCCTGCCGAATGACCCACTAAAATCGAATTTTCATCTATCTTTACTCTTTCGATTTCTCTTTTCCATTCTAGATATTTTGGTTCCCAAGGGGAAGGCATTTGTAATGAAACGCAACTTATTGACTCTTTTTCAAGTTCATTTTTTATCCAAGCTCTCCAACTTCTTTGGCTTTCGGGCACATAATCCTTTTTTAGAGTATCATTTGTTTCAGCAAAACCATGAACAATTACTACATTTGAAATGTTTTTATTTTCTATCTCAAATAAAATCTCGGTTCCTTCTGATTTTCCAATCCAATTCCTTTGCATTGTCTTGATTTTTTCGCTCCATTGAATTTTATCTAGATCATTGAGAAGTTTGTCAGCATAATCTGTTATCTTGAAAAACCATTGCTCCATTTCTTTAACTTGAACTTCTTTCCCGCATCTCCAGCATTTTCCTGATTCAGCTTCTTCATTAGCTAAGACAGATTGACAATGATTACAATAATTTACAGGTGCTTTTTTCCTGTATGCTAAACCATGTTCAAGGAGTTTTAGAAAGAAATATTGATTCCATTTATAGTATTCTGGTTCGTGGCTTGCTATTACTCTAGACCAATCATAACTATTTCCTAGAGCTTTTTGATACTCCATTATTTTTTTTATTGCTTTTTCAGCATAAATTTTTGGATGAATACCCTCTTTTTTAGAGGCTGTTTCAGCTGGAAGGCCGAAAGAATCATAACCTATTGGATATAATACATTAAATCCATTCATTCTTTTGTATCTTGCAAAAACATCTCCTATTGTATAGTTCCTGACATGACCAACATGCAAAAAAGATGCAGAAGGATAGGGATACATTTCAAGAACATAATATTTTTTTCCTTTGTTGTCCTCAGCCTTGAAGATTTTCGATTTCTCCCAGGCATCTTGCCATTTTTTCTCTATTTGAGAAAAATTGATTTGATTCTCTTGTTCTTCTGGTTTTTGTTTTGACTCTTTTTTCATAATTAAGATAAAGAAAGATAGAATTTAAAGTTTTTCATTCACTTCTTTCCATGACTAAACAAGGTAGTCTGTGGATTTCTTTTTTTTGTTTTACCGTTTTTTTTGAAAAAAGACAGCATATTTTCAGCTCTTTTTTTGAAAAGTTCTTCTCCAATTACAGTTAGAGCATATAAACATGCGCCAATCGTTACTAAAGAAAAAATAACTGTAAAAATTTTGGTTTGATCTGATTTAGGAACTAAATCACCATAACCTACTGTAGTCATGGTCATTCCTGTGAAATAAAATGAATCTGTTAAATTCCAGCCCTCTGTATTATGAAAATAAATTGTTCCAGTTCCCAGAATAATTAAAATAATTGCTACAGATATAAATAATCTTGAATATGACATTTTTCCTCTTTTGTAAAATAAATAAGAACAAGCTTTATAAATATCTTTGTGTCTTTAAGCAGTTATTTTAAAAGAGTTTTGGCTTTCTATTAAACTTAAACCTAGCCCTTTCCCCATCATGAAAAAAGCTTTGTCTTGCAAGCCATATAACCCAGATAATAATGAATTTATCGGAGAATAATCTTTTATTTTTACTTTTATGTTTTCTTTTTGTTCTATATACTCGATAACATCTTCTTTTAAACCTAGGTCATCAATTAATCCTAAATCTTTAGCTTCTGAACCAAGATAAAACATTCCTGTTGCTAGTTTTTGAACTTCTTCTTCAGTCATGTTTCTATTTCTTGCTACTTGGTTAACAAATGCTTTTTGAATCAAATTAATTTTACTCTGTAAAATCTGTCTTTCTTCATTTGTTAATTCTCTGTAGGGAGATAGTGTGTCTTTATACTGGCCTGCATTAAGTCTTTCATAAGTTATGTTAAATCTTTCTAACAAGCTAGAATATTCTAGATAAGAAGCTAAAACTCCGATAGAACCTGTTATTGACAGTGGATGAGAATAAACCATATCGCAAGCAGAAGCAACCCAGTATGCTCCTGATGTTCCTTGTTCTCTGATTAGAGCTACAGATGTTATCCCCAAAACCCTTAACTTATAAATTTCATAAGCTATTTCACTTGAACCTACTGCTGATCCGCCAGGGGAATTTATTTCAAATATAACTGCTTTGATTTTTTTATTTTTTGAAATTTGTTCTAATAAGCCAGAAATATCATCTGAATATGTGTTGCCATCGTTATAGCCTGGGCCTGAGCCAGAGAGAATTACTCCGTTAATGTGAACTAAAGCTGTGTTTGCATTAGTTGCCTGGCTTTTTGATAATAAGATTGTTAAACAAACCATAAGAGCTAGTGTTAAAACGATTATAGTGAAGATTAAACCTATATGGGAATGTTTAGGAACATGATTAGTTTGATTAATCTGACTATTAAGGGAAATCTTTCTAGCCTCTTTTTTCATTTTAATAGTAAAGAAGGAGGGTTTATAAAGATTTTTTAGTACAATAAATATTAAAAAGGTCTCTTTTTATTGATTCTAATGAAAAGCATGGTAGAGTTATTCGGAAATATAAAGAGACACATCTATAAAATTAAGGCATATCGCAATATAAGACAACTTGATGTTATCGATTCACTTACTTCTGAAAAAGAGGGGTTGATGTGGCTTGTGGAAGCTTATGAAAGTGAGAGAGAGCGACTTGCGAATGAAGAAAGGAGTTTGCAGGATCTTGCATCAAGACGTGTTAATGAAACTAAAATATATCATGATAAAGCAAAAAGTCTTGCACAAAAGCTAGGTGACACAACACAAAATAATGTGCGTCTAAATGATCTTCTTTCTGAGGAAATCAGAAAAAATTCAGAATTAACTAGACTACTCGCAGATCTTCAGACAGAATTAGGTGGGAGATATAAAAAAGCACCCTTTGGTATTTCTGAAATTCCGAGATTATATCTTGAAACATTTTGTGGTTTATTGCCCAAACCTTCTAGTGTCCCAATTGACCAAAGAGATGGCAACAATCACGACCACCATAGTTATATGTACAGGCAATATCGGGAATTCATTAGACATGTCTGCGAATTACCCTGGACTGTGAGAATTTTTTGTACAAACCGCCTCAAACCATTGAAAAGAAAAAGATTGGATTACACTATTCTAGATAATGGGGACATCAATTTAATTGCTTCTTTTGAACAACACTCATACGAATGCAGAGTTACTACGACTGCAGCGAATGATCTTCAAAGAGGACTAGTTGCAGAGATAATAGGGAGAACTTATGAAAAAATGCATCCTCATAAGAAAGCTTGAACTTAAATCTATTTTTCTCCTTGAGATGAGATTTTTTCTCAAATATAAAATTAAAAATTTTTCAATAGAAAGATTTAAATAGTAGCTACATGTCTGTGTATACATAAAAGGATACATTTGAATGGAGACACTTAAAACAATCAAAACAAAAAAAGGAACAAGAAATGGCAGATTTATTTGATCAAGTAGTTTTATGCAGTGAATGCGGAAAAAAGATGAGTAAGATTGTCTTAATTAAAAATGGATTTAAGATTAGAGCATTAAGATGTGACAAATGCCAAAAAATAATTCATCATCCTGGAGATATTGAAGAGTATAAGAAATTTGTTCAATTAAAACAAAAACCCTTTGCAGTTAAGTTAAGGATGGTTGGAAACAGCTATACTGTTTCAATTCCAAGGGAGATTGTTGATTTTCACAGAGAACAAGAGCAAGTGCATCGCAAGCAAGAACAAGTACATCAACAAATGCACCAGAGATTTGCTAAAATTCAGAATGAAATGATTAAAATGTTTTTAGAAGATGTTGGAAGGATATCATTATGTTTTCCTGGAGCAGAAGAACAAAATGAACAAGAACAAAACAAAGTCCAAGAAAAAAATGGTTTTTCTGAACACCAAAAATCTGAAAGAGTTTTTGGTGAGAGAGAATTGTCTAAAAAAATCAGAATTAAATCTAAGGAAGATGAAGAATAATTGTTAAGTAAACAATAAAGATAATAAAACAAAGCGCAAGATACATTAAAGCACATAAAAAACTTACAGATAAAAAAATGGAAGATAAAAAAGAAAACATAAAAGGAATTAAGCTAAAAGTTATGGAAGCATTGCAAGAAGATGCTTACAAAGGCATAGCTAGAATTGATTCTGGAACTATGAAAACATTAGGAGTCAGACCAGGAGATGTTATTTTAGTTAAAGGAGCTAGAGAAACTGTTGCTATTGTTGATAGAGCTTATCCTGCCGATGTTGGAGAAGGAATTTTAAGAATTGATGGGATTATAAGAAGAAATGCTAGAACAGGAATTGGAGAAACAGTTCAAGTTTTTAAAGTAGATATTAAAGAAGCTAAAAAAGTTATAATTGCACCTGCTCAAAAGGGGATAATGGTAAGAGCTGATCCTGAAATTTTTCGAGGCGGATTACTAGGAAGAGCAATTGTAGCAGGAGACTTGGTTGTTATGGGCGGAGTTCAAAGAAGACAAGAATTAATGTCTTCAAGTTTTGAAGATTTATTCAATGTTTTTGGAGAAGCTTTTGGGAATATGAATTTTCCAGGTTTTGATTCTACAAAATTTATTGTTGCTTCAACTACTCCTAAGCAGCCAGTTGTAATAACAGAATCAACTGAAATTGTTTTGAATCCAAAAGCAGTTGATATTATTGAAGAAAGAGTTCCTGATGTCACTTATGAAGATATAGGTGGTTTAGATGAAGAAATCAAGAAAATCAGAGAGATGGTTGAACTGCCTTTAAAACATCCTGAAGTTTTTACCAGGTTAGGAATAGAACCTCCAAAAGGAGTTTTACTTTATGGACCTCCAGGAACAGGAAAAACTTTATTAGCTAAGGCAGTTGCAAATGAATCAGAAGCTAATTTTATTTTATTAAATGGGC
>CAZCMN010000023.1:0-13967 GCA_964500015.1 Candidatus Woesearchaeota archaeon
AACTCTCGTATCTTTTTTTCCTCTTCTTAAATAAATTCTATAAGTTGAAGCATGTGCAAGAATGTGTCCACCTATTGGTCTTGTCGGGTCTCCAAACATCATTGCAGGATCAGCCATAACTTGATTGGTTATGTAAACTGCTAAGTTTTGAGATTCAGCTAATCTCATCAAAGCATGAAGATGTTTGTTAATTTTTTGTTGTCTATCTGCTAATTGTCCTCTTCCTGCAAATTCTGCCCTAAAATGTGCTGTAATTGAATCAACAATAATCAATTTTATTGGCTCACCTTTTTTAATTAAGTCAATAACTTTATCAACTAATAAAATCTGATGATCTGAATTAAAAACTCTGGCTACAAAAATATTCTTCAGGGTTTTCTGAAAATCCAAGCCTTGGGCCTGACACATTGATTTGATTCTCTCAGGTCTAAAAGTGCTTTCAGTGTCAAGCCAAATAGCTTTTCCATTTGCTCCTCCTTTTTCTATTGGCAATTGAACATTTACAGCTAATTGATGTGCTAATTGGCTCTTTCCTGAACCAAAAGCACCATAAGCTTCTGTTATTGCCCTAGTTTCTACTCCTCCCCCAAGTAATGCATTTAAATTTTTTGAACCAGCTGAAATTTTTATTACCGTCTCTCTCTTTTTTAAGTATACTGTAGCATCTTCAAACTCTAGATGAAGCATTTTTCTAGCAGCAAAAATAGCTTTTCTAGCAGATGCTTCTGTCATGTCAGCTACAGAAGATAAATCACTAGGAGTCATTACAGCTAATGACATTAAATCCCCATATCCTGCATCTTCTAGTTTAGTTGCTGTTGTAGCTCCAATTCCAGGCAAATCAGTTAATTTTATCTCTGCAGAATCTTTCACTTTTTCAGTTTCAGTTTCTTCTTTCTCCTTATCCTTTTCCTTAGTCATGTTTCTTAGAAATTTCTTAGCTTTATAAGGATTATTTCAATCTAGAATATACATTATTAATCTAATCTAGCTCTTTATCTTATAATTTAGCTTGGCTATCTGTAAGTTGTTTATTTTAATTTAATCCGTGAACTTTATTTTCTAAAAATTTTATAACAAATACAGATGTCCTAAAAAATCTAAATCATCAAAATAATTAATATAATTGAAGCCAGAGCAAAAACCAAGAAAATCAGGGCATCCCCTAACTTACCTGTTTTTATTTTTCCTGAAGTTTTCCATTTTAAAGGCCAAAACCATTTAATCCCATAAGGAGTTAAACTATCTAATAATAAGTGTAATAAATAAAATAAGAAACAAATTCCTGTTAAAATTAAGTTTCTAGATATTAGGAAAGTAAGTAAAGATAAAATTACTGCAAAAAGCAAACTATGAAATTCTTCTCTATGTCTTATGATTATATGCAAGAAATTGCTTAAAGGTTTTGTATGCTTGCTTATAAAACTTCCAGGAATATCAATATCTGGCAAGCAAGTAGCTATAAAAAATACTAAAAAAACCCAGGCAGACAATTCAAAAATTCCTAATTGTAAAAACAAGAGAAATACAAAAAAATTGAATATAAAATGTGTTCTTAATAACATAAAAAGTCACCTCTCACCAAAGATGATGAACATCTTTGGTGTGCAGAAAAAGTATTACTTTTTCTAGCATTTTTCAGGCCTCTTTTGGTATTAGCCTTAGAGCTAACCATGAATGATATATGATCAAGGATTTTTGCTGTATATTTTAATTACGTCATCTGCACTTAATTTATCACAATCATTAATTGTGAATTCATCCCTGTTAAATAAAACATTTTTTCTAGTTCTTCCTAAAAAAGAGAACTCTTCTCCTAATAATTCTTCTTTTTTCTCTATAATCAGGTTAGGATCATCTAATTGAGATTCATTCTCAATATTGAAAATCTTTAAAATAAGTTCATTAAAAGCTGTAGCCCTTATACTATCAGAGCCATCATCAATAACCATGTTTAAGATAGCTCTTTTTCTAGGCATAATTGAACCATGTTTTGGGCAAGTTGCTTTCTCACCCTCAAAAGTTGCTTTCATATTACATTCTGGGCAGACATAAAAGAAAGACAAGTTAAACATCTGCAAGATAGATGCTCTGACATTGACTTTTTCACCTGTTTTTACTTCAGAGATTTTCTTCATTATTGGGGAATCTCTTTTAGTTATAACTTCCTGGATTTCAACTTCACTTTTTATTAATTCAGAAAATGAATTTAAGTGAATTTCTCTTTCAGTTGTTCCCCTGATATCTGCGCTTTTAATTTCAATTGTTGAACCCAGCTTAATAGTTCCATCTTTAATTAAAGAAATATGGTTAGTATCCCATAAAACTACTCTTACATTTGAAGTTTCATCGCCTATTGAAAAAGAGGCAACTTCTGCATCTTGCTGCTGTCTTTTAAATGCCCGGATTATAGGCTCTTCTGTAATCTTTCCAGTTACAGAAATTTTTTTCATTCCAATCATCAAATCATTTATCTTAAGCTTTTGTTTTTCAAAAGAAACACCAAGTTCAGCAGCCACAATCTGTGCTGCTCCTTCATCACTAATCAGGTCAGAAAATCTTGCTTTTTTTGCAGCAATTCTTCTTAAAACTTCCTCTTTTTCTACACTAGCTGATTTTGATATCCTCTCAATAATTTGTTCAAATGGGGCCCTGATCATATAACTAAAATCAACAACTGATTTTTAAACATTATGGCAGTAAAATGTCATCTTTTTTTAGCCTGACTTTGTTAGCTGTACTTGTAATTTTTATGATTTCTGTCTTGTTTTTGTCTTTCAAACAAACTCTCAACAAGAAATAAGAAAAAGAATAATCGCAAATACAACTAACTTGCATTGGCTACTTTTAATTCTCAGGTTTTGATTGCGAATTTCCAAGAAATCTTTTCTATTTTATCTTCAAAAGGATATTCTTTCTTTGTTTTTAATGAAAAAATAAGATAATTTTCTTCTTCTTTAATTTCTTTAACATCCCACTCTTTAGAGATTATCTGGCAATTTACATTTTGGCAATTTTCTGAAGCTAAATAAATCTCACTGATTTCACTTAAATTTATTTGTTCATCAAAATTAATTGTTTCATTCAGATTAAATTTATGAGAAATAGTATATCTGAAAAATTCACCATTTCTTTTAGAGGAAAGATTAATATCCTTACTATAACATCTTAAAAAATTTATTTTCTTATTTTTTTCAAATAAACACGACACATCATTTTCAATTTTTATTTTTTTTAAGGAATCATTTACATCTTCTTTTATTTTATCAACTGCTCTTATCTTGAGAATTTCTTCATTTGGCTTACAGTCACTATTCAATATAACGACATTTCCTGAAGTTAACTGGCAATTTGCATTATTATCTGGATCTATAAAAGAGTAATCTGTTGCTTCTTTTATAAAGTCTGAAGTAGCAAGCCTCATTGAATCAAAGAAATAAAATTCAAGATTCTTGCTTGAGATTTTATCTAATTCTTCTGTTCCGATGCATGTATTGATTCTTTGATCTGCTAGAGTAAAAAACCAGAGAGTTAACCCAAATAATACTAAACACAAAATTAAGAATAATTTTCCAAAACCTAGTGCTTTCTTGTTTCGGACAAAATTATTAAATTTTGGACGTCCAAAAAAAGCTTCTTTTTCTAGGATTTTTTTGTTTTTTATCATTTTTATTATGTTTTATAGCCCCATACGCTAATCATTTTAATTGCAATTGGATTATTAGGAATAAAAAAACAAGAGTTTTTTGTAAGTCTTTCAGGAGTTTTTGCACACTCTTCATTTGCATTATTGTAAATAACATCCAGATGAAACCCATAATTTTCAACTTGATTTTTTATAAGATTAATCTTTTGATCTAGAGCTTTTTTAGCATTTTCATCTCTAATTCTTATTTGGTCACTAAAAATTTTATTATCTCCTTGTTTTTCTCTCATAATTGAATTTAACATTAATTCTGCTTTATCATTAAGAATTCTACTCGATACTTGTTCGCTTTTCAAAGTTAATCCATGTTTTTGAAGTAGCATAGCAACTAAAAACAATACTACTAAAAGCAGAGCAATAACTAAAAGACTAAAAATATCTTCTAAAATTTCTCCTACTTGTGCTTTTTTGCCTTTTCTAAAAAATTTATTTAACATTTTTATTGTTTTTATTAATTGCCACAAAGACAGTTATTTTGTCTAGTTTTTGATTTTCATTTAAAACAAAATACTCTTGTTCATAACAAGAAGGCTTATATTTCATTTCAACACCAGACTCGCAATATGTTTCAAGATTTTTTTTCCCAAGAGTTATATTTTTATCTTGAAATTTTATCATCAAAAAAATATTTTCTTTATCAATATCTAAACAGCCATTTAATTTTTCTTTGTAAAAATTTAAAGGAAGAATCATCTGTTTTTCACTTAAACATTCAATGCTTTTTTTAGCTATTACAGCAGATTCCAAGGGCCTTATGTCATAAGGTTGTGAAAATCTGATCCATAAAATAGCTATAAATCCCATCGTAACCAAAACCATGGCTATAATCCTATAAGTCCAGACAACAAGATAACTTGATTGTGTTGCCCTAATATTTTTTATCATTTTATTTTTTCCGTTTGGAGTGTTTTATGGGCTATGTTTTTTATTTATCTTACTCACCAATCCTTATTATCATATTTTTATTTTCTCTCTCAATTTCAAAATTTTGGGTATTGCAAGGATAACTATATCCAAAATCAATTGTTGATTTCTTTACAACTATATTTAAGCCGTTTTTTTCAATAATTGAATTAGAAGTTATATTTAATGTAGTTCCATTTTCTGCTCCAGTGATAATAACACAAAGTTGTTTAGCAGTTATCTCATTTTTTACTAATTCTCCAGAACCATACTTTGTAAATAAAAATATCAAGGCAGCCATTACTACTAAAACTACAATCATTGCAAGAATAGATTTCCACATTAGATTATCTCCACCTCTTTTATTACGAACCATAGTCATTAGAGAATTTTAAGGTTAATAAATTTTAGTAAAATTTATTTATGTAAGATATAAAGAAAATTTTGGAATATTACACCCATATCAAAAATTTAGGGAATATTAGAAAAATGCCTGCATGTAGCAAATGATTGTTCATTTAAAGGAACTAGCATTAAGATATTGCATCCTTTTAAGCCTGCTTCACAATGGGCATTTGCAACTTTAACTTTCTCAAGATAAGCATTTATCCTAGGAATTGTAACCAATCTATGATATAACCCTACACCATCTGGACCTAAACTTGCAGAAAGACTACCCCAAATAATGTTTGGCATGAGATTTCTTAAAATTTCATTGCCGATTTCTCCTCCTTTTATAGAAAAATAAATAACAGCATAATCTTGTCCAGTATTTATGCTGCTTGTATCTCCAGAATTTTCAATTACTTCTAATTTTGAACTTTCTGAATTTGTAAAAAAATCCAAGTAAGTTTTGTCTTCTAAAGGAATTTTTGTTTTTTCTAAATAACTCATAATATCTACATCCAAATTCTTCTCTTTTACTTTTTTATTGAAAGTAATTGTAGAACATAAAACACAAGCCATTTCTTCAGAATTATCATTTGGCATAAGTCTAATATATGCCTTATCTTTTAAGAAAGTCATTTTTCCTTCTCCTAACATCCACCAACAATCATACATTGCATTTGCAATTGTTTTTTGAATTTCTTCTTCATCAGAATTGTCTATTTTTACTTCTTCGCTTTTACATCTTAAAGGATAAAATTCCACCTGGACAACTTCTCCTCTTGTTAAAGCATTATTTCTAGCAACAACAGAATTAAAACAATCTTGTTTACTGATTAAAGATTTTGATCTGCTATATTGAACTCCAAAATAAGCAATGAGTATTGCAGCAACAATTATCAAAATAATAATTGTAATTATTTTATTCTGAGTTAATGCACCTTTTTTTGTTTTTCTCATTTTTTTACAGTTAAGAGTATCTTATAAATTTTTTTAATAATCAAGGAATGCTTTGAATTTTTTGGCACTTTTTTAAGTTTTCTGGAGTAGCAGGAACTAGGGCTAAAAAATTACAACCAGAAGTAGTATCACATCTTACAATAGAAGTTAGAACATTTGTACCTATACTTGCTCCACCAGCAACTGTTCCAGCAAAAGCTCCTGCAAATAATCCAATTAAAGCCCCAGCAGCAGCTCCTGGAATTGCTCCAACTCCTCCTGCAATAGATCCAATTGCTGCTCCAAGACCAGCAAAAGCCACAACACCCCCTACAACACCAGTCCCAATATTTGCCTTCATAGCTTCTGCAACTTTCGGGCCTTTTAATTGCATATAAACCAACATCAAATCTTGATTAGTATTAATTTTAAGAGCATCTTCCCCCTTTGTTGGGTTAGAATCTGAATTAAGATAATTAGTATTTCCTTCGCTAAAGTAACTTAGATAAGTCACACCAGAAGGAATTTTTGCTTTTTGAAGATAAGAAGCCAGATCTATCTGAAGATTCTTTTCTTTAACTTTTTCACTAAAGGTTATTGTAGAACAAACCAAACAATTCATTTTTTCAACAACAAGGGGATTAGTAATATCATAGGAAGAAGGGCTACTAAAGAAATCTAGTTTTCCTTCGCCTAACATCCACCAGCAGTTATACATCGACTCTACAATTTTTGTTTTGATGTCCTCTTCATTTGTATTATCGATATTAACTTCCTCTGTTTTGCATTTTAAAGGTATTAGTTCAATAGGGTTAAGGCCTTCTCCTCGAAAAAGAGAATTACTTCTTTCAACAATTGATTGATGGCAAATCTCTTTATCCACCATTCCTTTAGCACTATTATTTTCATAAATTAAAAGAGCAATGATTACTGCAGCTACAATTATAAAAAGAATTATTACTATGACTCTTTCTTGGAGTATTGCCCCTTTTTTTGATTTTACCATATCAGATGACTCCTATCTTTTTTAACATCAAAACTACTCCAGCAATTACTAAACCCCCAACAATAATCCAAGTTAATGTCCTGACAATCATTTCTGTTTCCATTTTACTGAAAATAGAAAATCTCTCGATTTTCTATTTTTGGTATGCAGAAAAAATTTTTATTTTTTCTAGCATATTTGAATTTGCAGTCAAATTTAAATATTTTGAAACTTCTTGTTTCCATTTTATACCTCTAGCTTAGTTGAGTTGTTAGTTTATCAGCTGATTTTAATGCATCTGTATTTATTATAGAATCTGTGAATACTTTTGCTTTTTTTGGCAGACATCCTTGTATATAATCTCCTCTTTCTTTTCCACCACCTGCAAACAACAAGATTTTATTTCCTAATTTTCCAGTGGGATCAACACCCTCTATAACATAATATCTATTATTCCATTTTTCACATTCATCTTTGCAAGTTTCTCCAACATTAGAGCAATCAAACTGTAAATAAACAACTTCTCCCAAATAAAGAGATTCTGTCGCTTTTCCAATAAATAATGTTCTTCCAATTGTTCTATCTGTTTTCAAGTCAGTGTATCCTAATTCACAATCTTGACAATCCGTAAAAATCTCGCTCTCTTCTTTTGTCTTTTTTATTGTATCTCTAGTATACAAAGAAAAATCACTTGCCATTCCAACACCATAGCATTTAACATATTCATAAAATCTCTTTTTTACATCCGGAATTTTATTGCAGTAATAATCTATACTCTGGTCTATTAGTGACTCTTCGCTTTTCCAGTAATTCTCAAACATGTTTTTAAAATCTCCTTCATAAACAGTGTAATAAATACCCATATCAATTGAATTAATTTCTTTCCAAGTTCCATCATCAAAATTATGTAGGGTGAATAAACCTTGTTCAGCTATAGACTGTTTTTTAATATCTAATTCTGTTAAACCAATCTGATATTTAATGCCATCATAACCTATAGAAAATCTTTTATAAGACTCAATTCGATGGATAAATAATTGGTTTTGGTCTAAAAGAGGTGCTTTAATAACCTGGCAAAATACTTTCTTTTTTTCTTTAAAAATACATAATGAGTTCTTGAAAGTATATGAAGAAGGAACAGTAAACCCATTTAAGACCTTGGTATTTTCATCAAAAGCAACTAAAGTCCATCCTACTGGAAGATAAACAATAACATTTTCAATATCACCAGAACCCATTGGATTCATCTTATTTGCAATATTTTCTAAAGTTGCTTTTGCCTGTTCATTTTCCTTGTCTTGACTTTGAAATCCTGCAACTATTGCTAAAACTGCTAGAATTAATAAAACTCCGATTATTGCAATAATCAATCCAATTGTATTTTCTCCTAATAGTTTCTCTCCTCCTCTTTTGTCTAACCTCATACAATCTATACAGAAAAACAATTATTTAAACTTTGTTCAAAATAATTGTTTGTAAGTAATATAAGAAAAAAGTTTTTTCTTGCAAGATTTTTCGCTTTGGCGAACACTAAAAAACCAAGTGGTTTTTGGTGTGCCAAAAATCTTTGATTTTCGAGCAAAACAACGTTGTCTTGCGCAATTAGTCTCAAGGATTATACTCTTAACTTGGCAAGCTTGCCATACTGCTATTCCAGAATCCTAAGGCAATTCTTATCTTGCTCATGATATCTTTTCCAAAACCACCAAATGCTCCAACAGCAATAAAAATAATAACCACAAGAACAAGAATAAGGATAATCAAAATTATTATTGAAGACATAGAAAGTTCTGTGCCACCTTTCTTAGAATTTAGCATTTTATTTGTATGTATTTAATGGGTCATAAACCGTACAATCATATTCGTTGTTGGGTATAACTTTTCCTTCATTATCCTTTGGTTTTGCCTTAATCGGGCTTTGACCACAGTAATACTCTACTATTGTGCCGTTTTGCAGCGGAATGCTGACTTTTTGTGAACAAAAAGAAGCTATATCTCTTGATTCACATAATTGCTTGGCCATGCTTATATCATTGTTGTTATAGATGGTATTAGTTCCCTTTATTCTGTCCCATAAAGATTTCATTCCACCAGTAAAATACAATGAGAGAATAACTAATACTAGAATAGCTAAAACTAAGATGATTATTGTAGCAATATTTATTTCAATGCCCTTTTTGTTTTTCATATTATCCTCTTTTTTCAATTTTTCTAGTTCTTTTTTGTTTTTAAAACTTTCTCTTTTTAAAAATATAAACAGTTTATTCCAGATTCTTGTTTAATTTCAATGATATTACCATTTTTCAAAGAACCCTCTTTTTTTGAGCCACTACATAATTGAACTACAGAAGTCATTTCTTCAGTTTTTATTAAATGGATTCCTTCAGGGGTAGATAATCCTAAACTTGATGCTTCATATTTTATCCCATTAACAGGTTTATCATCGTATTTCAAAGACATTTGTTGGTTGCTTATTAAAATTAAAAATCCAGGAGATAATTTTATAGTATATTCTCCTGAAGCAGTGCTTAAACTATCTCTGATTCTTTTAAATTCATTAATTGCTTCAGCTCTTCCTTCTACACAGATTGGCAATTCTTGGATTTTTGCATCTATTTCTGCATTTTTTTCCTTACTAGAAACTCCCAAATAATATGTAAAAATAAACAAGTCTCCTGTAGAATCTTTTAAAACATATTTTGAAATAATTTCTCCATTTGATTTTCCTTGTATTTCTGGAAATTCTTTAGCAAATAAAATGTTATTTCGATCGAGATAATATTCTCTTCCATAAAAAAGTTCCCCCTTATTTAGTGCAACAGCATAAACACCGAAAGTTTCACTTACTGTTTCATCATCCATCACTTTCTTATTGTTCTTATTTAATATTATATTTTCAGCGCCATTTAAGTACAAAGAATAATCTTTGGGAAAAACAACTGGAAAAGATGGCCAAATTTCACAAATACACTCTTCATCATTGATATTGCCACAACTAGTAACATTTTCAATAAATTTGTCAAAATTTTCACTAATTTGAACAGAATCATCTGTTGGCTGGTTTCCATTAACCCAAAGAAGTATAGTATCTTTAATTCCTGGATTAAGCAAGAACATCGCAGTTACAGCTATTGCCAAAGCTACAAGTACAACAAAAATCATACTAATTCCCCTGATTGGTTGTTCTTCTGCAACTTGTACCATTTTTTATTTCCCAAACCTGAATAGATCTGAAACTTTATCAAGCAAACTTGTTCCAGCTCCTTTAAATATTAAGATTAAAACAATTATTAGAACTAAAACAGCTAATCCAATAATCCACCAAGCAATCTCACTCCAAACAAGTCCTCTTTTATCAACTCTTTTCATGTTTAGAAAAAAGAAGGTAATTATTTAAATATTCTCCTAAGGAGCAATTCCGCTTATAGCAACAGAAGCTAGGGCAGCTAGAGCAATTATTGCAATGACAGATGTTACAAAATATAAAGTTATTCCCATCTTTAGATTATTAGAGATTTCATATTTTTCTCCTAACCTATCTTCTCCGTTCTCAATTGTAATCAAAGTTATAGTTAAAATAAATATAACTTCTATGATATAGATCCCAACAGCAACCTGCAGCCAGTAAGGGGGAATCATCTTAACTACATCAAACATCTCAACTATTGTTCCAACACTTCCTAAACCACCTATGCTATCTCCTCCTTGCATAGCCCCCATAGTTAACATGTCTTTTAATTTTCCAAGTATCAAAGTAATCATAGACGCTAATCCAACAATTATCGCAGATAATAAAGGAGCTAAAAAAGTCATATTGCTTTTCATACTGCTGGTTATATCTGCTAATAAATCTTTTAATCTTTCATTAACAGTATGAATATTCTTAACATAAGTGCTTATAGACATCAATGCTTTTGCAGCTATATTCAAACCTTTTTTAACAGACTCAATCATAATCTGCATTGAAGTTCTTAATAAATCAGATGGATAATAATTAATTGCTCCTCTTCCTGGACTAAAAATCGCGTCTTCAATAGACATTCCAGCTTGTTGAATATTCGAATTAACCATTGAAAAAAATCCAGCTGAAGCACTTCCTTTAGAACTTTCTGCAACTCTTCCAAAAACCATTTCAGCTGGTACTCCATCAGATAATCTATTGCCTAATTGAAAAAGACTTGAAGAAAATTCATTTTCAAGTTTTTTAGTTTCTTGCCTAGTTTTAATTAATTTTTCTGTTTTCAGCCTATAAGCATTAATAAAAAAGATAGCTATACTTAAAGGAACAAATAAAGATAAAACCAATGCAGCTGTTCCAAATGGCCCAACAATTCTTCCATTAGCATCTGTTCTAAAATCAAAAAGTTGTTGATTTCCTAAAAATCCCATTCCCAATTCTTGGAAAGTATAATCTTGTTGAACCCCTAAAAATCCAGAACCAAAATAGAATATAAAAGGCAGAATTCCTAAAATGAAAAAAGGTAATGCCATTAAGAAAGCTTTTGTGTAATGGCTCTTATCTATATAGTCTTTATAATTCTTATTTTTTTCAAGAAGTTCTGTTTCACCAAAACCTCCTGGCCTTTTAGCTAAGATACTTGAGGTCATATAAAAAATAAAAAATGGGACAACTAAATCAAATAAAATCGCAACATGATACCATTGAACTGCTCCTTGTAATAAAGTTGAAGCCAAGGGCAATAAAGCCAAAGCCAATGTTGGCAAAACAATTCCAAGCATGTAGATATTAGTTATTGGGGCTGTAACATCATGGGAAAAGTGCAACATCTTTTCATAAACACCATCAAGGATAATTTGCAATGATTTTTCCAGAGTAGCTATTCTTCTCTCTTCACTTGGTTCATAAAGAGAAGATTCAATCATGTGGAAAGCTTCTGTAAATTCACTTGCTTCAAGTCTCCAAGATTCAAGATAAGCATCTAAAGCATCTTTTATTGTTGAGAATTTAGCAGTTTCAACATCCCAAAATATTTTTTTAAAATCTAGAGCTAATGGTGGTTGCAGATGTTCAGAAGCAAATCTTATTGCTCCTTCTAAATTGCTTGTGTGCCTCATATAAACAACAATATACAAGATAGCAGGAACCATTTGGCTTGAAGCTTTTAATCTCCATTTTTGGGCAGTTCTTCCAGGAAGTGAATTAACATAGTAATATAAAAAAAATGAAACAGCAACTAGTAAAATAAAAACAACTATTATCTCATTTGAAAATTCTCCAACTAAGAGATAAATAGCTCCGCTGATTAAAATAGAGACAAAAAAAGCAACTAGCAAAACAAACCAAGCAAAACCAGAAGCTTCTCCAGGACTTACATCTAGATGGGCCCTTTCTAAATTTGTTTTTATCTTGGCTTCTTCACTGTCCTTGACTTTGACAGAAAAACTTTTTCCTATATTCTTACAAGCTTTCTCATACCAATCCAAATTTTTTAGAGTCTCTTTTTTAAATTGGCTATACTCTTTAGAATAATCTTTTAATTCTCCGTGAATTTCACTAGCAAATCTGCTTTCAAATTTCTTTATCAATTCATCTGCAGTAGATCTGCCTTGTCCTGGCTTGGGAATCATTTTGACCTCTCAACCAAAACACTAAAAAACGTGGGAACATCTTTGGTGTGCCCAAGAACTTGTTCTTGAGCATGAACCATTTTGGTTGTGCCAAAAATCTTCTGATTTTTAAGCATTTTTATTTCCTCTTTTTTATGATTAATTTAATTTAATTTCTTTATTAAATGTTATGATTTACATTTCTTCAGGAATAAGTTCTAATTTATAATACTCCTTTTGTGATGCGATTTCAACATCTCTTACATTGAACTTTTCCTTTAATTCTTGAATAAACTTCAGCATTTCTTGTCTATTTTCAATTTCAATATCTAACTCAAGATCAAGTTCTGAAATAGTCCTATTAATATAAACTACATTAGGATGTTCTTGGCTAAATTGAAAAACTTTTTCAAAATTCTTCATATCATTAAGAATACAATTTAACTTGTAATATTCGTAGCCAAGCTTAGCTACATTCAAATTAGCCCTATAACTCTGGATTATTTTTTTCTTTTCAAGTTGTTTTATTCTAAAAGCAATTGTTCTTTCAGGCGTCTTTAATTTTTCAGCAATATCAAGAATGCTTACTCGGGCATTTTTTGCTAGCATTTTCAGAATTTTAAAATCTAAGTTATCATAATCTTCTTTTTCAGAATCTCCAATAGTTTCATAGTTATAATTTTCAGAATCTGTTAAGTAGTTTCTTTTGAAATGATAAACACTTGAAACAATATAGACTCTTTCTTTCCAGATATACCTGCGAAAATTCTTTTTAAATTCAAGCCAAAAATCATCAAATTCTTTTATTGTCTTTGTTAAAATATGAATTGCAGCGTCATAAGGACTTTCAACTTCTACAACAACACTTACTTCTTTTCTTTTTATCAGCCATTCTATCATCTCTTTTTCTTTTTCAGCACTTGAATTGAAAAAGTTAAAATAAACTCTAAAACTGAGAAAACCTAATTTTGAAGGGTCTATCATAACATAATATCCAAGAATAATTCCTTCCTGTTGCATCTTATTTATCTTGTAAGTTACAGTATTCTTGTTCAGCCTTACTTTCCGAGCAATTTCAGAATTGCTTTGTCGAGCATTTTTATCTAGCTCAAATAAGATTTTCCTGTCTTTCAGATCAGTCTTTACAATCCGGTTTTCATTTTCTTTTAATCCTTTTTCATCGTCGACAATTTTGTTCATAAGATTGGCCTTTCACCCATTATTCATAAAAAACGCAAGATAATTTATAAATATTGCGTTTTGCCCAAAAAACACATAAAATATTTATTATAAGTATATTACTATTGAATAGTAATAATAAATAATCAGACGATAAATAAATGGAGATGATAAAAATGAAAACAAAACAAAACAAAATCAAGGAGAAAGAAAATGAATTTAGAGGATTAGCCCTCCCATCTTAATTTTTAATTAGAAAGAAATCTGCCAGCCTTTAGGCTGGAGTACTGGACACAAGAT
>CAZCMN010000024.1:0-13808 GCA_964500015.1 Candidatus Woesearchaeota archaeon
ATTGTTCCAGTTGCTGTGATAATTATAATTGTTTTAATTATTATTTTTTCTAGAAAAAAGAAAATAAATGCTCCCTTGACTTAGTAAGAATCAGAACATTTATTATTTATTAATTTTTTTATGAATTTTGCTCTCTAAATAAACTGCAATAAAAGAAGTTATTGCTACAAATATTGCAAAGGCGCATAAAACTGAAGGAAAGCGAGCACCCAAGTAAGGAAATATGGTAATGAATACTATTGTCGGAATAGTCATAAGCAAAACTCCAGCAATATAAGCGATATCAATATTTCGCTTTATTTTGTTCTTCTCTTTTCTAAAATGCAAGTAAAACAGCAAACAACTTGCAGCAATGAAACAGAGATAATATGAGTTATAGACTATAAAAAGAAACTTACTAAAAAAAGGGCCTGCTTGGTTAAAGAGACTATGTACTTCTACAAAAAAAGTCTGGCAACTTGTGCTAGTTATTACTCTAAAAAAAATAGCAAATACCCCAAATATCGCGGGAAAAATGTAAATAAGAAAGTAGTTTGGCTTTCGGTTTACAAATCGAAGTGTATTATTTAACCCAATCGCTGGCAAAAGTGTATAAGCCATAAAGCCGAGATTTGCCCAAAGAAAAGGATTGCTTGAAGTGCATATCATAAACTCAGCAAACTGATAAAATCCAAGAATATAAATGATTATAGAAGAAAAATTTCTTAGTGTTGTTTTAGGAAAAACTAAAAGGAGGATAGTTGCTAAAATAAATTCAACAATTGCGATAGATAATGATACAGCTGGTGTGAAGCACATTTCTATGTTTGTATTAGTAGATTAATAAAGGTAATGTGCTAAAAAAAGATAACCCCACTTTAGTGCGTGAGGGTTTCTTTTTTGGCATGAGGAAATTTGTCGAATTTCCTATGTCCGAAAATTCTTCTGAATTTTCGCGCATCACAAAAACTCGTACTCCTGCAAACTCCCATTTTTAAGGTGAAGTGACACGAGTTTTTTATGATTTTAGATTTTTTTAATTAGAAAAAAAAGCTACTCTCTGCTGAGAATCGAACTTGGATTATTTTCTGATGTATAAGATGATTTAAATTTGCTTTTCTTTAGCGATTTTAGCTGCTTCACGAGCTGCGCCACTAGCTTTTCTTTGTCTTTCGGTTTTTTTTATTAGTCCGAGCATATATCCCTCAGATGCATCACATGGATCCCCATATCGAGATGCACCATTCTTGTAAGCATGCAGATGATTGTGCGAGCGCCTTCCACTTTTAACTTGGCTAGATCCTGGTAAAAATTTTTCAAGTCCTGTCCTTACTCTTTTTGAGGTTGATCCGAAGTTACGAAAAAATCCAGCAGCAGCATTATACAGGCCCCCAATTCCAGCATACCATCTCTTTCTGCTTCCATTTTTTTCAGGCACCGAGTTATCATGGCGAGATACTGGATTTGGGCTATACTCTTGTGCAACTTCTTCAAGCACTGGTGAAGTTTCTGCTACACGTGCAAATAAATTTTGATTATGAACTGTAGAAGTATCTTGAGGAGATGCTGGTGAAACTGCTATATCTGCTGGTGAAGTTGCTAAATATGTTTGTAAATCTGGCACATATACTGGTGAAGCTGGTTGAGCAGGTGAAGTTGGTCGATCTTTTGGACTATATTGAGATGAAGGCTCTGTTCTAGAAGAATATAGATTTTCTGAGTTATATTGGGAAGGAGATTTTGTTTGATCTTGAAGTATTGAAGGTAAATGTTTTGTATTAGCCCAAAGGTTAGTTGGATTTCCATTACTATCTTTTGTATTTCCTATATTCTTTTTAATGTTATAAGAATATACTGATCCGCTAAAAAGCCCATAAAATGTTCTATTAACAGGTTTTACTCTGTTCCCCATATTTTTTTCGCGATGATCTTCCCATTCTTCACAATTATACTCACATCGAATATTGTAATTAATAGTTGGATTATTACCTCTCCTTTTTCCATAAATTTGTACTTCTTGAGTGCAATCAAAAACTTTGCTGTTGTTTATAGTTACATTAATTGCTCTATTTCTTTCTTCTTGCCATTTTTTATGGTTAAATACTCTTGAAAGCAAGTTCTTAAATGTCATTTTTATAATTTCTATAAGAAATCTTTCCTTTTAAACTTTCCTATTTGTAACTACTTTTTAGAGACAAATAAAACGAGATGCTCCTGTTGAAGATTATAAAGATCTAAAGTTTTTTGCTAATTTTTTAGATTTACTTTCTTCTTACAGAAGATTTTTAAATAATAAGACATACTTTAAGATAAATTAAGAAGTAGTAATCTTCTTAGGAAGCACTGAAAAAGGATGATAAATTTATTTTTGTTCATAGCTGGAATTTTTTTGTTCACTTTTTTAGCTGGAAAACTGCTTGAAAAAATAAGGGTTCCATGGATATTTGCGGCATTAATTCTTGGAGCAGTAGTTTCCCTTTTTAGTTATTTCTCGGGCATCGTGCAGTCTGATACTTTCACTTTTCTTGCAACCCTTGGAATGTATTTTCTTTTGTTTATCATTGGCTTTGAAATTGATTTAAAGGAAATCACAAAGAAAGGTGGATTCTTGTTTAAATCTACATTTTTCATCATTTCATTTGAAGCAATTATCGGGGCATTGCTTTTTCATTTTGTCTTTGGATATCCTATTCTTATTTCTTTTTTGATTGGTTTTTCTTTTGCAACTGTTGGTGAAGCTGTTTTAATTCCTATTTTAGATGAATTTAAACTAGTAAACACAAAATTGGGTCAGTCTATTCTTGGAATTGGTGTTTTAGATGATATTATTGAGATAGCAGTATTGATTATTGTGGTGGGGTTTATTGGACTTGACAAAGGCCAGGTACACATCTGGGTGATTATTCCTTCACTAATTTCTTTATTCTTACTGACTTTTGTACTTAGAAAAATCAGTGAAAAAACAAAAAAATTCAAATTTCAGAATATTGAAAGTATTTTCTTGTTTTTAGTATTTATTTTATTTCTTTTTGTTGGAATTGGCAATCTTGCAGAAGCAGCACCCCTTGCTGCATTTTTGGCAGGAATATCAATAAGAACATTTATTCCTAAAGAAAGGCTTCGATTTATTGAAAAAGAAACAAAATCAATTGCCTATGGGTTTTTTGCACCGATTTTCTTTTTTTGGGTTGGGACCAGCATGAATCTTAGCTCATTGATAGGGTTTCCGCTATTGCTACTCCTGATTTTGATTGTATCTGTAGCTTCAAAACTGATTGCATCATGGATTGTTTCAAAAGGATACTTCTCATTTAAAGAATCAACATTACTAGGAATTGGTTTATCTGTAAGATTCAGTACAAGTATTATTATTCTTAAAATACTTTTAGATTCGGGCTTGCTTAATCCAAGATTGTATTCTATACTAATTGCATCAAGTATTGTTCTTACATTTATTGTACCTATTTTATTTTCATGGCTTATAATCAAATGGAAAATAAAGAAGAAGGGCTGACAAAGGAAGAAGCAGAATTAAGATTAACCAAATTTGGAAAAAATGATCTTAAGAGAGAGAAAAAGATAAACCCTTTAAAAATATTAATTGAGCAATTTACTTCTCCATTGATTATTCTTCTTATTGGGGCAGTAATTATACTTGGAATAATTGCCCATATGTCAAGTTCAACTAACTATATTGATATTATCCTTATTATTGCAATTGTCCTTATTTCAGGAATAAGTGGGTTTATCCAGAATTATAAAGCAGAAAAAAGCATAGAGTCTCTTCAGGAAATGTCAAATCCTAAAGCGAAAGTTATCAGAGACGGAAAATTAATGATAATTTCTAGTTCTTATGTTGTGCCAGGGGATGTCCTTATTCTTGAAGCAGGAGATATGGTTCCAGCTGACGCAAAAATACTTGATGCAACATCTGCACAGATTAATGAGTCTATTCTTACAGGAGAATCTGCTGCAGTGATAAAAAAACAAGGAAATGGGATTTATATGAATACTTTCCTTGTTTCGGGAAGAATAACAGCAAGAGCAATTAATACGGGCATGAAAACAAAAATCGGCGCTATTGCTCATGAGCTTGAATCAATTAAAGAAGAAAAAACCCCCTTTTATATTGAAATGAATAATTTAAGCAAAAAATTATTCTGGATTGTTATTGTGATTGCGTTTTCTATAGCAATCCTGGGATTATTTAGATATAGTGTTTCAAATTCTATTTTGGGCGCAATTGCATTGGCAGTGGCAGCAATTCCTGAAGGATTACCTGCTGTTCTTGTTTTAAGCCTTGCAGCTGCATCAAAAGTGATGCTAAAGAAAAATGCTCTTGTCAGAAAGCTTGGGGTTATTGAATCGATAGGGAGTGTAAATTTTATATGTGCTGATAAAACTGGCACTATTACAAAAAATGAAATGACTGTTACGAAAATATTCTGCAACAATGAAATTTACAAGTATAAGGAATTTAATCCAAAGAAAATTGAACCGATTATTCTATGTGGAGTCTTAAACAATGATTCAAAAGAAATTTTTGATAAACAAAGAAAAGTCATAGGTGATGAAACAGAAATTGCCCTTAGAGAATTTGGAAAACTTATGGGGCATGACAAAGAAATGCTGGATAAGAAATATAAGAGAATTTTTGAAATTCCCTTTGACTCAAAAAGAAAAATGATGGGTGTTGTTATAAAAGACAATGGAAAAAATATATTGTATACAAAAGGAGCTCCTGAAAATATTCTTGATAAATGTACAAAAATTTTGATTAACAAAAAAGTACTCCCTCTTGGAATTAAACAAAAGAGGATGATAATTGATACAGTTAATGATTTTGCTTCGAATGGATTAAGGGTTTTTGGATTTGCATATAAAAATTCTGCCAGAGAATTAAAAGCAGATATTCTTGAAAAAGAGCTGATATTTATCGGGCTTGTTGGCTTGTCCGATCCTCCAAGAGACGGAGTTAAAGAAGCAATTCAAACGTGTTCTAATGCAGGAATAAATGTTTTGATGATGACCGGAGATAATCCAATTACTGCAAAATCAATTGCAAATCAAGTGAATATTAAAACAACAAAAGTTTTGTGTGGAAAAGATATTGATATAATAAGTGATTCTAGGCTGTACAAAGATATTATTTCAGGATGTAAGGTTTTTGCACGCCTCACCCCAGAGCATAAGCTTCGAATTATGACTGTTCTCCAAAAAAACAAGAATATTGTTGCAATGACTGGAGATGGTGTTAATGATGCTCTTGCTCTTAAAAAAGCAGATGTTGGAATTGCAATGGGAATTAGGGGCACAGATGTGGCTAAACAAGCTTCTGATTTAGTTCTGCTTGATGATAATTTTGTGACTATTGTAAGCGCAGTAAAAGAAGGAAGAAGAGTTTTTGATAATATTAAAAAATTCACAAACTATTTATTAACATCGAATTTTGCAGAGGTTGCAGTTATATTCATTGCAACACTTTTACTTACATTAAATCAACCAATTCTTCTTCCTATTGAATTATTATGGATCAATCTTCTTACAGACGGATTTCCTGCACTTGCTTTAGGGGTTGATCCTGCAAGGCCAGATATTATGAACAAACCACCAAGAAAAAAATCAGAATCAGTTATTGATAAAAAACTTATGTGGCTTACAGGAGCAATAGGACTAAAAAAAACAATTATCCTGTTTGCAACGTTTTTTCTGGCATGGTATTTTACACAAAACAGCATTATCGCAAGAACCACTATATTCACAGGATTTGTTCTTTATGAATTTGTAAGAATTGGAGTAATAAGACATCAAGAAAAACTTGGTTGGTTCTCAAATAAATTATTAGTTTTTGCTCTTGCAATGTCAGTTGCTCTCCAAATTGCAATCATTTATACTCCTCTTAATTCAGTGTTTGGAATTGCACCAATGCATTGGATATCATGGACAATTCTTATTGCAGGTATATTATTGGGGTATTTTACAGCAATCTTAATCACAAATTTTATTACAAAACATGTTTCAGATTAATTATCTTGAAGAGGAGTCAGATGATAAAAATTTCTAGAAACAAGTAATAATGGATTATAAAAGAAACAAAACCACCAAAACTACAATTCAACTTTGTCTCTGATTGAAGGAACAATTGAAGTGAATTTCATTTTATTTATTCTTTCTGAAAAAGCAAGACTTTGATTTTCGTCTCCATGTGTTACAAAGACTTTTTTAGGTTTTGAAGAGAAATTATTAAGCCAAGAGATAAGCCCGAGATAGTCTGCGTGAGCAGAAAAACCATCAATTGCTTCAATTGTTGCATTTACTTTTACTTCTGTTCCTAATAATCTTATTATTTTTTCTCTTTTTTTAATCCAATAACCCAAAGTTCCTTCAACCTGATAACCCACAAATAAAAGAGTATTTTTTGGGTTTTCAATGTTATTTCTTATGTGGTGTTTTATTCTTCCTGCAGTGCACATTCCATTACCAGCAATCACTATGCAATGCTTTGTTACTCCATTAATTATTTTAGATTGCCCAACAGTTAAAGTTCGAATCAGCCCAGGAAAGTTGAAGGGATCTTTATTTTTCTGGATATTTTGCTGAACCCCTTTATTGTAATAATTAAGATGTTTCGAAAAAACATCTGTTGCTTTCATTGCCATTGGAGAATCTAGATAGACATCCATCTTGGGTATAAGGCCTTGCTTCATGAATTTCCCTATACAATAAATTATTTCTTGAGCCCTTTCAATAGCAAATGAAGGAATAAGAATTTTTCCTCCTTTTTTATAAGTCTCATTAATCACCCTGATAAATTCTTTTTCTCTTTGATCAATTGGAGGATGTAGTCTGTTTCCATAGGTAGATTCAATTAAAGCATAATCTGCTTTTCTTATTGGGGTCGCGTTTTTAACAAGAACAGCATCTGCTTGCCCTAAATCTCCTGAAAAGACAATTAAACATGATTTTTTATTTTCTTTAATTTCTAGCTGAACAGATGCTGATCCAAGAATATGACCTGCATCATAGAATCTTGCAGTGATATTTTTTGATATTTTCACATCTTCGCCATATTTTACTATAACAAAAAGTTTCATTGCATTTTTTACATCAATTTCATTGTAAATTGGTTTTCTTGGGGGAAGGCCTTGCTCTGCTCTTCTTTTATTCTCATGCTCAGTGTCTTCTGCTGCTATTTTTGCTGCATCCATCAGAATTACTAAAGCTAAATCTCTTGTGGCATCAGTAGAAAAAATCTTTCCTTTAAACCCAAATTTTAAGAGTTTTGGAATCCTCCCACAATGATCTAAATGCGCATGAGTCAGGATCATAGAATCATATTCTCTAGGATCAAAATCAAAATTATCATGGTTCATTCTCTCCATGTCCTTACCGCCCTGAAACATCCCGCAATCAATAAGGATTTTTTCCTCTTTTATAGTAAGGCTGTAACACGAGCCAGTAACTTCCTTTGCAGCACCAAAAAATTCTAATTCCATTTTTTCTCTTTTAAGCCTATATAAAACTCAAGTTTTTAAAATTTTCTAAAAAAATTAGATGCTCCCACTGCAAATTGAATTATTAAAGGGAGATTTTTCTTTATTTTCTTTCTAAGCTTTCCAAATCTTGTAAAGAGAAGAGAAAGTAAACAATTAAAAGTCATGATTCCCTTTGGCGAAAAGATGAAGAACAAAAAAATCACTATTCCTTATGAAGCTAAAGTAGTTGCTAATGAAAAAATATCTTTTGATAAAAAACTTAAGATAGTTGAAACACTTGCAAAAGAAGATTGGGAGATTATAGAAAAAGTGAAAAATAAAGAGTTTGAACCTCGGGGAGTATTAAATCTTAAATTAAAAGCAGAAGAAGCTGCAAAACAATCTGAAATAAGAGAATTAATTTCTTATTCCATGATTAAAAAGAATCTAGCATATAATCTGCCCCATCAGCAGGCTGGTGCACTCAGAATTTTAAGAGATTTAGATGGTAGGGCATTACTGGCAGATGAGGTGGGTCTGGGAAAAACAATAACTGCTGGTATGGTTCTAAAAGAATGTATTGTTCGAGGATTTGTAAGGCGTGCATTGATTCTTACTCCACCCTCATTAGTTAATCAATGGAAAGAGGAATTAAGCACGAAATTTGAGTTAAATTTCAAAGAAGTGAATAAAGAAAGTGAATGGGAAAATAGTGAACTTGCAATTGCTTCCATAGATAAAGTCAAGAACTTTAATACTAAAACAAATGAATTTAAACATTCTAAAGCCCATGAAATTTATTGGGATATAATCATAATTGATGAGGCTCACAAACTCAAAGATAAGAAAACTTTTAGATGGAAGTTTGTTGATAAACTTCAGAAGAAAAGACTATTACTGATTACAGCAACACCATTTCAAAATGATTTAATTGAGCTATATAATCTTTTATCTCTTTTAAGAAGAGGACACCTTGGAACTATAAGTGAGTTTAGGAGAAATTTTTTAATAAATGGAAATGAAAGACAGCCATTAAATCCGAGAGAATTGAAAAGAAAACTTTCGGAAGTAATGATCAGGAGAAGAAGAGATGAAGCCAAAGGAATACATTATATGGGAAGAATTCCTCGAATTCAATCAGTTGAATTAAGTGAGGATGAAAAAAAAGCTTATGGGGAAGTTGTGGATATGTTGTTAATGCATTATTTTGATTTTAATGGAAATCCGATAAATACTACTCTAGCTATACATTCTGTACTGCCAAAAATAACAAGTTCATCTAAATCTTCAATTGAATTCTTAGAAAACTTAATAGCAAATCCAAAATATCATAAAACCACGCAGGATATTGCACAAAGAATTGTTGAACAATTAAAAAGAATAACCCAAGACACTAAAATAGGCAAATTGATTAAACTAGTTCGTGAAATAAATCAAAAAGACTCGGGCACAAAGATTCTTATTTACACTAAACATCCTGCAACATCGGGATATATCTCAGGTATTTTAAGAAAACAAAAATTTAAGATTACTGAATTTAAGGGCGGGTTGACTAATGATGAAAAATCCAAAAGAATAACGGAATTTAGGGAGAAAAGCCAGATACTAGTAAGTACAGAAACAGGTGCTGAGGGATTAAACTTTCAATTTTGCAATAACCTCATTAATTACGATCTTCCGTGGAATCCCATGGCTGTTGAACAAAGAATAGGTAGACTGGATAGAATAGGGCAGAAGAAAAATATATTTGTTTATAACCTTGCTACAAAAGATACTATGGAAGAACATGTTGTTGATTTGATTATAAATAAAATGTGTTGCATTGGATTGGTTATGGGGGAATTACCGATAATATTATTCAATATGGGGCTAGATTCCAATGGGAAATCTGGTTCAAACAAGTTTGAAGAAAAAATTATGAATGCTTTCTTAGACTCAAGAAACAACTTAGGTAGATTTGCAAGGGAAATTGGAAGAGTAGGCACTGAAATAAATCAAGGCATCAAAGACTATGAAAAAACTAAAAAATATACCTCAGAGTTACTGGACTAGCATGGCAAATTATAACTCGAGAGATTTTATTTTAGAATTCTTTAAAGACTGTAAAATTAATGATAAAGAAGGAGTTTTAACTATCAGTGAAGTGCCAAGAGATTTTGAAGAATTTATTGGAAAAAAATCCCCATATAAACTAGTTTTTGATTTTAATTTGCATGCCAAAGTAAAAGATTCCGAGTTAGTTATACAAGGAAGTTATTTTTTACTTGCAATAAAAGACTATCTCCGTAATAAGGGACAGACTAGTTTATTAAAATTAGATATTAAACCTGATTTATCTGAACTTAGTAAAAATCCTAAATTGAAAAAGTATAAAATTCTTGAAATTACACCAGAGGGTTATAATTTCTTGTCTGAATTTTCTTTTTTGTCAGTTTATCAGTATCTTAATGAAAAAAAACAAACAATTAGCAAGTTTTTAGTTAAAGATGGAGAATTTTTGGATTTGGATATTAGTAAATTTAAAACCAATAATGGAAATAAAAAAGAAATTCCTTTCATGGACCTGAAAGAATCTTATAATTTGGTTAAAAAAAGATTGGATATGCATGTGAATAAAGAAATTAAGACAATTAAGTCCTCTTTGAATGTCAAACTCGATAAAGAGATTCATAGAATCAAGAATCACTACTTTAACCAGATTAAAGAAAAAGACGAAGAAGTAGGGAGATGCAAGGAAAAAATAAAACTTCTTGAAAGCAAGTTAAAGCATACTTACTATGATAGGGATATTAATATTCTCAAAAGAACTATTCAAGAATCTAAGGCAAGATTAGAAATGTTGCAGAAAAAGAGTTATCGGGAAAGACTAAATGCTGAGGAAATTTTTCATATTAATGATGAAGTTGAAAAACATGTTTTATCAATTAAAAATATATTAATTAATATTACTTTATGCTATTATCCAATTTATAGCATCATAGTTTCATCAAAAGGCAAGAAGATTTCTAAAAAATATGACCCTGTTCTTAAGATTTTTATTTAATTTTTGATTTTGCCATCAATAAGTTGATGTTTTTGCTTTTTATTTTTTTAATTTACTTTTAGAGCATATCCTCGGGTTTCGAAGAATTTTTTAAGAAGAACCATCGCAGAAATAACCCTAATACCTACATAAAGAAGATTTGGCAAAGTCAAATTAATTGATTAGAGAGAAGATTTAAATTATAACTATTCTTTAAAAAATATGAAGAAAAGAGTAATACTTATAACTGCGATTGTTTTAATTCTTTTATTAATCGGAGGTATCTTTTATTTAAGCATGGCAGAAAAATCAAAAAAAACAAGAATTTTACTTGAAACAACAAAGGGGAACATAATAATTGAATTATACTCTGAACAAGAAATAACTTCAGGAAATTTTGAGAATCTTGTTAAACAAGGGATTTACAATGGAGTTATTTTCCATAGGGTTATTGATGGTTTTATGATTCAAGGAGGAGACCCAACTGGAACAGGTTATGGGGATAAAAATATTCTCATGATAAAAGATGAATTTAATGGTGAACAAAAAAATAATCGGGGAACAGTAAGCATGGCAAATGCTGGTCCAAACACAGGTTCAAGTCAATTTTTTATAAATCTGGTTAACAATAATTTTTTAGATGGAAAACATCCTGTTTTTGGAAAAGTTGTAGAAGGTATGGAAGTAGTAGATTTGATTGCTAAGGTTGAAACTGATTCTAATGACCGGCCTTTAGAGGATGTAAAAATAATAAGGGCAACAGTAATTTAGTTCAGAGAAAGGCATATCTTTTTTATGATTTTCTAGGGAAAGACAAAAAGGTATTACGCCTGCACCGGGTGTTTAGGGTTTTGCGAGTTTCCATAAAAGTTCAAATAATCTTCTGAACTGGGTTGAGTGAGTTTGATTTTCAATTGATATACAATTTTTTATTTCAAAATTAAATATAAGAATTATATCTTTACCAATTGTAAAATTAGAGATATCCTCCCCCTTAAGATATCTAAATTCTTTTAATGAATTTTTAACTTTTTTTCTTCTTTTAATATCTTCATTTGTCCAAGAACTCATTATAAACTTGGATTTTATGTTATTCTTTTTGCATATTTCTTCATATTTACTCCATGATAAGATAATATCCCTATTTGAATTATCATTAGCCCCAAAAGTTAGTATTTCTGAATCTTTTGGCATTTTTTCCAGCAAAAACAATAATGCGGTTCTTATTCCTTCAATACCTTCATAAACTTTCACATCACAAGAATTTACTTTCTTTTGATAGTATCTGTCTAAATCAGGCAAAATATTTCTAAATTCTTTTTCTTGTTCATCTAAATTATCTTTTTTTAATTTTATGTAGTCCAAAACTTTTTTTGGACTATTGGCATAGAAATACTTAACATTATTTTTTGTAATAAATGAAATAAGCCCTTTTTTAACAAGTGAATCAAGAAATTCATATATCTTTCCCGATTTAAAACTAGATTCTTTGATAATTGCCCCAACTTTGCTTTCTTTAAGTTTGATTAGGGTAAGATAAATTAAAGACTCGTTTTTTGTCAACCCAAACTTTACGAGTAATTCTGAATTCATAATATTCTTATTAAATCTGAACTTATATATTTAACTACCCGCGGGGTGGTTTAATATTTAAAAGGGTTATTAGACACTTTATTTTGAGGAAATTAAAATGTCAAATTGGCCAGATTTAGAATTTGTATGTTCTACAAATAGCGGAAGTGTATTTGCAGCTGAATTTGCAAGGCAAAGATTATTATCTGGAAGAAAAGGTTTTGAAAAAATTGAGGTTACATCCAGCGGACTATTAGTGGATTCAATAAATAACCCTCCTAATTCTGAGCGATCATTTTGGAATAGGGTGCTTCCTTACTTAAGAAAAGCACGTGAAATAGAGTTAATTGATACTGATTCAGAAGAATTTGTCAGAAAATTTTATGAAAGAACACAAGAATATTTCATAAGGGCTACAGAGGAATTTAATGTTTGTTGTATTAAAGATTATAAACCAAGACAAACAAAATCCTCATCCGATAAAAATCTAAGAATTATTTGGGCAATGTCCTCACAACAAACAAATTCTGTAAGAATGGTGTATTCTGGAAACCAACAGCCATTGGTTCTTATATTAAAAGATGAAGAAGGCAATGAAATTCAAGACCCATTATTTGCAAAGGATTATGGCCAGTATCATGGGATTATAAATTTATTAAGAGAAAGTGTTGCTAGTCAAATGACTGAATTTATAAGTTACGGACCAAAACCTATAGCCGATGGTCTAAACCGTGGAGAGGAATACCTGTAAAAAATAAGTAAAAATTAAATTTTTCTAAAATTCCGAGAATTTGGCCAAATCAGTTTTAATTATCCTGTTTCGTTCTTCCTTCTTTCCACTTCTCTTAAACAAGATTGTTTTTTACTATTAAACCGATCATCTATCTGGCCAATAGGGTAATTTTTAATATCTGCACCATATCCTAGAATTACATCTGCGACCCGATGTAATTCTCTCTCAAATTCTTCTATTTGTTCTAGATTAAAGACATAATCTGTAGAAACGCCCAACTTAAGATAATGTAAACTTGTTTTTGAAGGCAGGATATTTTTCTTTTTATGAATTAGAAAATTATAGAACAGGGCTTGACGCTCAAAGTTTTTATCTTTACTTACGCTATTACTTGTTTTATAATCTAAGATAACATGTTGTTTACATGTTTTTTCAATTGCTTGTAAGTCAATTATCCCTTTTATTCCTATTTTCATAATTTCGTTTTCTTTTAAAGGAAATAAGATTGTTTCTTCGCATATATGGTCCTCGTGTTGATCTATTATTTCCATACCCCGAATCATTGCAGAGATATATTCTGATTGGTCTAGAAGATTGCCGTAAATATCTTCATGAATGTGTAAATTTTGTTTTTTCCATTGAGTTAATAAATGGGAACATACCTCTCCCCTATCTAGTTCTTTTTTAGCGTATTTTTCAAGACATTCATGAACTATATTCCCAGAAATGCCGTAGCATACTGGTACAGGGGTATCATCTGGAACTTTAGCAATATACTTTAAATAAAATAAAAGAGGGCTTTGATAATAGGTGTTAATACTAGAAGGGGATAAATTTAAAGATATTTTATTGTCACACTCTTTTCCAGGTTCCATAATCCTTTAAATAAATTAGGGATTAAATAGATTTAGTTTATTAAAAATGAAGATACAAATTGAATCTTTTAGAACTTCAGTAGGTAAAATAGAATTCTGTGACATCCTCTGTCAGCTAAAGCTGACAGCGTCCTAAAACGAATGATGTAATT
>CAZCMN010000025.1:0-11868 GCA_964500015.1 Candidatus Woesearchaeota archaeon
TTGTTTATCATTTTGATTTCTCTAAATTCATTAGTATTCGCTTATTCAGAAGACAAATTAACCCCCCACGCAGTTACAGGAGATGCAACTGCTCTTATCCAAGCGATAATTGTTGTAAATGCTGGCCCAATAGTTACAATCTACAGTCCAGAAGAATCAAGGATGTATAGAAATATTGCCCCCCTCTTATTAAATTATTCAGCCATAGATCCAGACAACATTTCTTCAGTTTGGTATGAGTTGGATGGAGTAAACACCAGTCTAGGGAATTCCTCTGAAAATTATATTTATTTTAATACTTCAGAAGGAAGCAAAACGCTCCATCTATACTCCAATGATACTGGAGGTTACAGTTTAGTAAATTTTTATGTTAACAACACAAAATTAATCATTATCTATGAAACATTTAGAGATCAAGGAAGTTCAAGCGATTTTGATTCCTATGCTGATGGAGAATTGGAAAATTTTCCAGACATGACTCTAGAGAACACAACCTATGGAAAAATTGTATGGAATGAGAGTATAAATCTATCTGCAGATATTGATCCCTCAGATAGGATTACAACACTAGACTATAATGTCCTCATTACAGATCAATTTATCTATGTAAACACAACAGAACTCCCAAATTTAAATAAGGGGGCCACATTATGGTTTTATAATTTGACATTTGACAATCCAAGAGTTTTAATAGATGGAGCAGTTTGCCCCGCAAACATTTGTTCAGATATTACATATGTTAACGGAACTCTGATTGTCACAGTTACAGATTTTTTTAATTTCACTCTAGAAGAAACTCCTGAAATGGCCGGTGGCGGTGGTGGGAGGAGAGCTTCAAAAACCGGGATTATTACAGACAAAGAAGAAATCTTTGTTTCTCTAAAACAAGGAGAAACAAAAATGGAAAGCTTTATCATAAAAAATATAGGAAATAAAAAGATAAAAATAAGCCTGTCTGTTTTCGGGATTAATGAATTTTTAAAATTAAGTGAGAGTAGTCTAGAGTTATCGCCAGGGGAATCCAAAACAGTCAACATTGATTTTATAGCAAGAGAAGATGCAATCCCAAATCTTTATATGGGTAAGATTATTATCCAAGGAGGCAAAATAGAAAAAGAAATTTTGGTTGCTGTTGAAGTCGAATCTGAGCAGCCATTATTTGATGTAAAAGTAGAAATTCCATCACAATTTAGGGAAGTTTTTCCAAGAGATAATTTGATGGTGAATATAAAACTTTATAATCTTGGAAAAACCGGAAAAGTGGATGTAAGAGTAGAGTATCAGATAAGAGATGCGGGGAATAGTATAATACTAACTGAAGAAGAAACAGTCGCAGTAGAAGGCCAACAAAACTTCATTAAAGAATTTCATTTGCCTGAAGATATAAAGCCCGGGAACTATTTGGTTTATGTAAAAGCAGATTATGACCACCAAATAGGAAGCGCAAGCGCTTGGTTTTTAGTTAAAAGAAAAACCTTTTTCGAAGGAAATATGCTCTATTTAATAATTGGTGCAATAATAGTTCTTCTTTTATTAATTTTAATTATACTTGGTGAGTTAAAATCCTTGAAAAAACACATAAACTATAAGATAGATGATCGAATCTTGACTATCGCGGCTAGGAGAAGATTGATACACCCTGTAAGAGAGAATAAATCCCGGGAAAAATTTAAAGGAAAGGATTGGTTAGAATTAGATGACTAGAAATATAAAATTATAAAAAAGAAAAATTAATAAACCCCATTTCCCGCATAAAAATAAGAAAAAGAAGTAAAAAATGGAAATTTTATTGATATTATCATTGATAAACGCATTGTTTGCATTAGTTAGTATAGTTATCGGAATTTTTGTTCTGTTTAGGGTGGCCGGTAAGTTTTTTTATACAAGTCTCTTTATTATTTTATCCGTTGGGATAATTTTTATTAGAGACATATTCTTCTTTTTCGGCGTTAATGCACCTGTTGTGACCTCTTTGATGAGGGGGGCTTCTATTTTGTTAAGTTTATTGGCAATTCTCTTTATCCAGAGAATAGTTAAGATCATAGACGGTCACTGGGATAATCATAAGTCAAAAAAAAGGAAGTAGAACCAATCTTTTGGGTGACCGGCATTTTTTGATTGCTGTTGGAGGCCAGTTTATACCTTATTCTATAAGTTAGAATATTTACTTTAAATGAATACATCTTACTGGGCATGAATTTTCCGCATCTTTGTTGCATTTCACTTCTTTTTCCGAGACAATTTTTTTCTTAGGAGATGCTTTTCCATCTTTGCCCATAGTCCAATTATCACACAAAGAAGCACATGCTCCACAACCAATGCATTTTTCATGTTCCTGTTCAATCTTGTATGTTTTCTCTTTTGCCATCTTTATCTTACAATTCTAAATTTAAAAATTTATTCAATTTCTTTTAATTTAACTAGATCAGTTACCTTGTCGTCTGTTTGAAGCCTGATTATTTTGACTCCCTGCGTATTCCTGCCCATAACCCTCATATCTTTCATCGGAACTCTGATTACCATTCCTTTTCCCGTAGTCACGATAACTGAGTCAGATGAAGTAACAACCTGGAAAGCAACAACATTCCCGTTTCTTTCAGAACAATTGATGTTTATTACTCCTTTAGCAGCTCTTGCTGTTTTCCTATAATCCAAAACAGGCGTTCTTTTTCCAAATCCCTTCTCCGTGATGGTTAAAATAGTTGCTTGTTTGCTCTCTGATTTTTCTTTTTCAATCTCTGCCATCTGTGTTTTTGAGAATTTCTGAACACCAGTGACCTCATCATCTTTATCTAGTCTAATAGCTGTAACGCCATAAGCTGATTTTCCCATCTCCCTGATTTCCTTGACATTAAATCTAGCCGCAATTCCTTTTTTGGTTGCAATGATAACTTCATCTTCTTCTTCAACTAGAATAGCGTCTACAATTCCATCGTCTGGAGGAAGTTTTGTAGCCATAACCCCTGATTGGCTTATCCTAATAAATTCTTCAAGGTTCACTCGTTTAGCTATTCCTTTTTTAGTTAGAATCAAGACAGAACCCTTTCTCTCTATAATCGGGATAACTGCTTTTATGAGCTCGTTCATCTGCAATAGATTGATAATTGCTTTTCCTTTGCTGTATCTAGTTGCTTCTGGAATGTTATATGCTTTTAAGATGTATAATTTTCCTCTTTCTGTCAAGAAAAGAATTTGATTATGCGTATCACAGGTAAAGACAGTCTGCACAAAATCTCCTGTTGTTAATTCTGCTCCAGAGATTCCTTTTCCCCCTCTGTGTTGTTCATTATACATTCTTAGGGGCATTCTTTTGATATAACCTTTAGAAGTAATCATAACCGCAACTTCTTCTTTTTTAACTAGATCAATCTCATTGATTTCAGGACTTCTTTCTAAAATCCTTGTCCTTCTTTCATCGCCATATTTTCTTTTTATTTCCATTACTTCTTTTCTTATTATCTCTAAAATCTCTTTTTCATCAGATAATATTTTTTCTAATTCTTTTATTCGTTCAGTAAGTTGTTTATGCTCGACTTTTATCTTGTCTTGTTCTAGAGCAGTTAACCTCTGCAATTTCATCTCAAGAATAGCCTGAGCTTGTTTCTGGCTTAATTTGTACTTATTCATCAAATTTTCTGTAGCTTCAGTAACATGTTTTGATCTTTTGATTAAACTGATTACTAAATCTAAATCTTTCAGTGCGATTAATAAACCCTCTAGAATATGGACTCGGTCTTTAGCTTGATTTGATTCAAATTCTGTTCTTTTCCTGACAATTTTCTGTCTATGATGAACATAAACTTCAATCAATTGTTTTAAGTTGAGGATTCTTGGCTGATTTTTGACTAGAGCAAGCAAAATACAATTAAATTTAGTTTCCAATCCAGTTAGTTTATATAATCTATTCATGACTAATTTTGCATTTGCTCCTCTTTTCAATAAAATTACAATTCTTACTTCTTCTTTTGCAGATTCATCTCTGATGTCAGAAATATCGCTTATTTTCTTATCTTGGACTAAATTTGCTATTGCCTTAATAAAATCTGCTTTGTTGGTTTGATAAGGTAATTCAGTAATCACAATCTTTTCTTTATCCCCCTTTGTTTCAACACCCGCTTTTCCTCTCAAAACAAAACTTCCTCTTCCAGTTTCATAAACCTCTTTTAAACCCTCCTTGTATACTGTTCCGAATGTTGGGAAATCTGGGCCTAGAATAAATTCTCTTAATTTTTCTATGGC
This sequence comes from Candidatus Woesearchaeota archaeon, assembly GCA_964500015.1. Taxonomy (GTDB): domain Archaea; phylum Nanobdellota; class Nanobdellia; order Pacearchaeales; family UBA284; genus JAPLYB01. The sequence continues at coordinate 4,240 of CAZCMN010000025.1, forward strand.
AATATCCGGATTTTTGATATATGAAATGATTGCTTCACAGACCTCTGAGAGATTATGCGGGGGAATTGAAGTCATCATTCCTACTGCTATTCCTGAAGAACCATTAATTAATAAGTTGGGCAATTTAGCTGGAAAAACTTCTGGTTCTTTTAAAGAATTATCAAAATTTGGCAAGAACTTCACAGTTTCTTTGTCTAAGTCTTCCAATAATTCCATAGACATTTTTGATAACTTAGCTTCAGTATACCTCATTGAGGCGGGCGGGTCTCCATCCGTGGAATTATGTACAAAAATTCCTGAAGCAAGAGCAAAATTATGGGTTTTGTCTATAGTTAAATCGTAAACATCAGTTAATTCATTCAAGAACTCTGTTTCAACCACCTTATGATTGCGGTTAATCTCGCATAACAATGGATTTTTATTATTTTCAAAATATTTATTAAACCCCAAATTCCAGGAAGTGAAGCTTTTTGTTTTGAATACGTCTTTTCTGGCCTTTTCAAAATTTTCTTCAGTTAAAGAAAGATTATTTTCTTTTAGATAGTTGCATATCTTAACAAACTTTTTCTTACCAGTTAAATTAGTTTTTCTTTTTTTATTGTTAGCAGTAATTGTATGATGGAATAATTCTTTATATTCGGGAATTTGCCACATTTTTTTCATAGTGATAGAAGCAGTTTTTCTTATTTCTTCAACTTTTTCGGGGTGTTCTGCCAAATATCTTCGGTTTACTTCACTTAAGGTTATAGTCATTTGTTGTCTATAATCTTCATTTTTCCAATTTTCAAGATTTCTTTGAATCATCCTTTCAGAATATTTTTTTCTATTGTTTTCATCTGCCCAAAATTGTTTTCTTCCTTCAGCTAATATTTCTCGGTAGTTCTCATCAGTTTTATGTTTTTGTGAAGTAAAATTGTAGTGTGTTTGCCAATGTTCTTTCCAGTTCATTCTTCGAAGATTATTGGGGTTATTATTCAATTTGTTAAAATCAACATGGTGTCGAATTCTTCCAGTAGACTTCGCGTAAATACCTTCATCAATGTTCCACTTATCTGATAGTATATGGACAAAATTCCAAGAATTTAATTTAGGTTGCATTATCATCTCATAGCCAATACAATTGGGGTCATCTTCTTTTGTTGAAAATCTAGAATAACAAGGCATTAATGAATCGCCAGATTTCAAATCTTTTGCTTCTTTATAAGTTCCTTCTTTTAACATAAATTTGTGGTTTGTAGTACATTTTATCTCTTCTCCGTTATCTAAAATAACTTTCATAATTTCAGCATTTTCTTTTGTTTTTCTTGGATTTTTGATTTCTGCGATTTTTACTGTTTCATCATCTATCGTAAAAGTAAAATTTCTTTTTCCTTGTTTATGTTCGTTTATTAGTTCTTTAAAGGAAAGATTTCTACCATCGGTTAATTTAATTTTTGTATCTGCAGTAAAACATCCAAAATTTCCCTGCCCATGAACTAAAGGATATCTCAAAGAAAAATTCTGCGCCATTCGGACCATTGCGTCATAAATAGCCATATCTCCATGAGGATGATATTTACCCATTGTATCCCCGACTATTCTTGCTGATTTTTTTGTTGGCTTATCTGGTTCTAAATTCAAGCCCTCCATAGCATAAAGAATTCTTCTATGAACTGGTTTCAATCCATCCTCCGCAGAGGGAATAGCTCTAGAGACAATAACTGACATAGCATAATCTATGTAAGAGGATTTCATTTCATCTTCAATTAAGGCTTCTTCTACTTTTTCATCTTTAGGAATTTCAAGAGGGATTATTGTAACCACAACTTTCTCGCTATCAACGCCATTTCCGGTCTCTACACTTCCATTGCCATTACTTTCTTCATCATCTCGCTCATCTTCCTCTTCATCTTCCTTTTTCTTTTTTTCTTCTTCTGGCATCTTTATCTGTCCTTTTTATCTAATTTATTTAATTCGTTTATAAGATATTTTCTCCAATCTTTCTCTAATTGTGTTTTAATTAATTTTAAAAGTTCTTTATCTTTTTTATTTAATTTTTTATTCTCAAGTTTTTTTACAATATCATAAATCTTTTTGTCAGTATAATTGTCAATCAAATATCGCTTATTTCCTTCTTTTAAAACATATTTTTTCATTTTAACTTATCTCCCATTAACAAGTAATATGAAATACTCCTAGTTTTTTTCCAGTCAAGTTATTGAATTCCTTGACAGCTTCAGGTGTTTTTTTTATGATTAATTTAATATGCTCTCTTTCGCAGATTTTTGGAATGCTTTCCTCTAATCTGCATGCTCCGAACTGGCCTGTTCCAATAATAAGGTAGTCTGGTTTTTGTTCTTCTATCAACTCCTTTACCTCTTCTCTACAAATCGTATGTTGGCTTCCGTAATACTGCTGGCTTATATTTGTTCTAGCGATTAACTTCCCATTTACATCAATCAAGATATCTTGATTGTATGTTTTTCCATCAATTGTTATCTTTCCGAATTCTGTTGTTATCATCTTTGAGTTATGTTGTTTATTCTATTTGTTTTTATTTCTATTACTATAACACTTATCCCGCATTAAACATCCAAATTAGCATATTTTGCATGCTCTAATATGAATTGCTTTCTTGGCTCAACAGCCTCTCCCATCAGAGTTGAAAATATTGCATCAGCTTCAACAGCATCTTCTATTGTAATCATCTTTAGCATCCTTGCTTTAGGATCCATGGTCGTATCCCATAATTGCTGCGGATTCATCTCTCCCAATCCTTTAAATCTTTGGACATTTAAATTTCCACCAAGTTTTGCAACTATTTTTTTTAATTCTTCGTCTGAATAAACATAATAATCCTGGCTTCCTTTCCTTATCTTATATAAGGGAGGAACAGCTGCAAAAATTCTCCTGTTTTCAATTAATTTTGGCATAAATCTGAAAAAGAAAGTTAATAATAAAGTTTTGATATGACTTCCATCAACATCTGCATCACACATCATAATAATTTTTCCATATCTTAATCTTTCAAAATTAAAAGTTTCTCCTAATCCAGTTCCAACAGCAGAGGTTAATAAAGAAATTTCTTCATTTTCAAATATTTTATGGGGATTTGCTTTTTCAACATTCAAGATTTTTCCTTTCAAAGGCAATATAGCTTGAAATTCTTTATTTCTTGCCATTTTTGAACTACCGGCTGCAGATTCTCCTTCGACGAGGAAAAGCTCAGTTTTCTCTAATTTCTTGCTTGAACAATCTGCTAATTTTCCAGGCAAAGCCCCTGAACTTAATGCTCCTTTTCTTCGAACCATGTCCCTTGCTTTTTTAGCAGCGCTTCTTGCTTTAGCCGCATTAATAACTTTATTTAAAATAGCCTTTGCTATAGTCGGATTTTCTTCAAAAAATTGGGCAAGATTTTCAGTAACAACAGAATCAACAAAACCCTTAACTTCACTATTCCCTAATTTTGTTTTAGTTTGCCCTTCAAACTGAGGTTCCTTGATTCTTAAACTTATTACAGAAGTGATTCCTTCTCTAGCATCATCACCTTCTAATTTTATATCAGATTTCATTGATTTTGCAGCATAGTCATTAATAACTCTTGTTAAAGCTGTTTTAAAGCCAGTGACATGGGTCCCACCTTCAATTGTGTTGATTGTATTAACAAAACCAAATATCCTGTCTTGATAACCCCCAGTATATTGAATCGCAACACTGATTACAGTAGAATCAACTTTTTTCTCAAAAAAGATAGGTTTTGAATGAATCGGGGTTTTATTCTTATTAAGCCATTTTACAAATTCAACTAACCCACCTTCAAAATTGAATTTCTCTTTTTTCTTAGTTGCTTTATTTTCATAATCAATTACTAAGCCCGCATTCAAAAAAGCAATTTCTCTTAATCTTGCTATTAAAACCTCATCATCAAATTTTATTATTGGAAAAATTGAGTCATCTGCCCAAAAAGTTACTTTTGTTCCTGTTTCATCTTTTTCACATTTTCCAATGATCTTTATATCGCTAGTTGGTTTTCCAATATGGTAACTCTGGGTATATATTTTCCCATCTCTTTTAACTTCAACAATCATCTTTTTAGATAAAGCAGCAACAACAGAGATTCCAACACCATGTAATCCTCCTGAAACAGCATATGCTTTATTATCAAACTTTCCCCCAGCATGTAGTTTCGTTACAATAATTTCCATAGCTGGTTTCTTATAAATAGGATGCATATCAACTGGAATCCCTCTGCCATTATCTATTATAGTTATAGAATTATCTTCATTAATAACAATCTTAATCTGATTGCAGGCTCCAGCAAGATGTTCATCAACAGCATTATCTACTACCTCATAAACTAAATGATGCAAGCCATCCTTGCCTGTTGAGCCTATATACATTGAAGGTCTATGGCGGACCCCCTCGAGGCCTTCTAATACTTTTATACTATTTGAGTCATATTTTTCTTTATTTTTCTCGTCTGGCGACATTTTTTATTTCTCCTATTTTATATTTCATACAATCCGGGATAAATGGTCTAATTATCTCAATTAATTTTCTTGAATCTTCTTGTTTAAATCTTAGATAATAATATTTTTTATCTCTAAAACCAATTGTTGGGTCTAAACCAAATTTTTGTTTGAAAAATTCTTTCATTAATCTGTGTTCCTCGAAAGAATAAGCATTTGTGCATAAAATAATATATCCTTGTTTGTTGTTATAACTACCATCATCACAAATCCAAAATGCCAGACTTCTAGGGGTTAACTGATTTAGAATATCAAATGTCACAACTTTTACATTATCTTTATAAAATAAATTTCTATAGTAATTAAAAACAGGGTGGGAATGCGTATCTAAAGAAATCATTTCGACCATTCTCCCATTGATGATTCTTTTTCTTTTTGTCAATTCCGAAATTTTAAAATTTTTTAGAGTATTTAATTTATAGCCAATGTAATCCCTTTGTTTGGCAGAATGTGCTACCCTAAAACTACTATTTTTTTCTCTTTGTCTTACGCAAGCATCACCAAGCAAACTGCCCATCACTAAGTCATGTTCTTCTAGTGTTAATAAAATAAAGGGATTTTTTTCTAATTCAAGATTCCACCCTCTTATAAGTTTAATCAATTTCCTTGTAGGAGTTTTAAAAATATCATGTTTCTCGGCAAATAGACTAACTTCTCTGTCAGTTTTAAGCCTAGCCAAGATGTTGGCTTTACTTTTTTCGATATTCGGCATCAATTTTTTTATTCTGCCTTCTTCTATTGCTTCACTAAGTATTCGAGGCTTGATTCTTAATTCAGTGGATAACTTTAAGACATCCCCTTTTCTTTTGATTTTTCTTGATATTTCAATCAAATCAAAACGTTTTCTTACTCCTTCTAATCCATCTAAAACTTTTATGCTATTAGCATTATAACTTTCTTTTTTTTCATCAGGTGACATTTTTTCTGGTTTTTTTAAAACCTTATTTTTTTATTTTTAATCAATTTTATCGTCGAAGATTTTGATTTTGTCGTCGGTAATCTGTTCTATAAAAAGAAAGTAATTTAAGTATAAAAAGCTTTCCCCAGAATTAAGCCTTATATGTTCATTTAAATGAAGAATTAGAAAATATCACTATTGGGCTGTTTTAATAGAAGTTGATTTTAATTGTTTAATTTGCCTTATCGTAGAATAAAGGGATGTGACTTCTTTCTTTAATTCATTGAATTTTGGAATTTCTTCTGAAAATAAAATTTCCTTGATATCGTCTTCAAAAGCAAGTCTTTCTTTTCTGATAATTTTTTTATAATCTTCAAATAGTATAATTATTTTCTGTAATGATTTTTTCTTTTTCTCTACAATTTTCTTCAATGCTTGTATCTCTTCTTTTTCAAGACTTTCTTTTAATTCTTTTTTACAGATTTCTGATCCCAATCCAATGTACTTCTCCATTTTTTGGTTTGGTTTTTCATAATCAATCTTTTTTCCTCTGGACTTGCTTTGAATTTCATTGAACTTTTTCTTTTCAACCTCTTTTCCTATTTTTAATATCAACCACATCAAATTCTTTTTATCCATGATGTTTCTGATTATAAAATAAGTAGCAACCAATACTAAAATCCCGAATAATATCCAGAACCATAATGAAAGACTTGATAATATCTCCCATATCCATCTAAAAAAACCAGTTTTAGTACATTTGTTTTTTACACAGCTATTTCCTTTTGGACATTCGCAATCAATGCAGCAATTTGTTTGATTTTCACCATTTCCGCAGATTTTGTCTCCACAAAAGCTCAAGCCCCCGTCTCCTGTTCCGCCACCTATATTTCTTCCAACACAATCTTCTGGGCAATTAAATATATTCTCTGTTTCTATGTCACAGATATTGTCTCCGCAATTTTGGGGTTTTTTACTTGAAAGACATCCCATTGTTGTACAAATATAGTCTGTAGGACAGCCACAATCAATACAACAATTGCTTTGGCTTTCTCCAAAACTACAAATTCCATCACCACAACTAGTAATCTGTTCACATGAATTATCTTCACAATTAGCTCCATCTAAACATCCGCAGTCAGTACAACAATTGGTCCAATCTTCACTTCCTTTTATTGTTGCATTTAAGGTGTAATTTGTTTTATTAACAAAAAAGCATCCAGTTATAGTACAAGCATAGCAATTCCAATTATAAATTCCAGTATATATTGTTTCTGTGAAATTTACAGAAACATTCTCATTAGGATTGCCTAAAACAAATTGTTTTATCTGACTAACATGCCATCCACCAAGCCAATTTCCATATAGGCTTATATTAGTAATGCGCTGAGTTTCATGCCAAGCATAACAAGTAAAATTAAATTCTCCAATTGTTCTATTACATATATTATCTCCACACTGATTAATTATCTCTCCTTCTACGTCACCTCCACCGCCTCCGCCACTATTCCCACCAGGATTGTAATTCACAGTGAAAGTGACATTTTCAGACCATTCATCGAATCCATTAGTATTATTGCACCAAGCAGCCCACATATAAACGCCATTTGCTAATCCCTTGACAGTACTCCAATAAACATCATTAATTGGACTTGAATTTGTTTCATTTAATCCCCAACTTCCAGAGAAATTCCCATATAATCTAAGTGTTGAAACACCTACATCATCAAAACATTTTAATTGAAATGTTACTGAATTAAACTTTTCTGTTGAACCTTGTGAAGGCTGATATGCTGTTGCTGTTGGAATTGATAAATTAACATTAAATGTTCTATTTGTGTCTGTGAAATCAAAACTTCCAAAACTATCATTACACCAAACAGCCCACTTATAATTACTTCCATCAGGAATTCCAGTAACAGTAACATTCCACCAAGTATTATTATAGGGGCTTGAATTAGTTTGATTAACTTTCCAAGTTCCTGTCCAGTTTCCATATAATCTCATTGTTGAAACACCAATGTTGTCAGAACATTTCATGTCAAATGTTACGCTTCCATCTGAATCATTATAATTGTCAACAGGATTTGTTCCAAATGATGCTACTGGATTAGTTTTGTCAATATTCAATGTTCTGTTTGTGTCTGTCCAGTCAACATAATTTAAAGTATCATTACACCAAACAGCCCACTTATAATTACTTCCATCAGGAATTCCAGTAAC
>CAZCMN010000026.1:0-11654 GCA_964500015.1 Candidatus Woesearchaeota archaeon
CGGGTTCGATTCCCGGTCCGCGCATTTAGCCTTCGTGGTCTTTTCGTGACCACTCAAGGGGTTTTTGGGAGAAATCAAGTATTTCTTTAGAATATTGCTTGCGAGCTCACTTTTAATTAAGCAGAAAGAGCTAAGTAATAAACCTCGACAGTTAAATGTAGCCCCCTAGTCAATAACTTTAATCTTAACTTCCCTAAACTTCTCTCGTTTTATTACGGGTAAAATTGAAAGCATAAAATTATACTTGAACACTGTTCCTTGATAAAATTTCTTTTAATTCTGGATTAAAAATCCAGACTACTTTTCCATTTTTAATTATTATTTTATTTGATCGTATCAGATAGCCTATGACAATCTTGAAGGTTTGATACATCATTTTTTTATCAAGATTTTGCCATAATTCTGTTCGACCATATTCTCCGTCGTGCTTTTTTATGAATTCTTCTACATTTATTACGGTGTCAAGCCGAGGATTATGCAGTATTTTTTTATTGAGAATCTTTGTGTTCATATCATATAAGTCTATATGACTATTTTTAAATGTTGTTTATAAGAGTTTTAATAAGTTTATAATAGAATCTTGTAAAAGGACATCCAAAAGGTTTATAAATGCGATTCCTTATATTATTTAAAATGAACATCGTTAAATTGGCAAAAGAATTGTATTATTGGAAAGTAAGAATAGAACAAGAGGTTAGATGTGGCAATCTTGCTAATTTGCCGGAGTTGAAGTTATTGGATAAGTCTATTGCACAACTGAAAAGAGATTATAAGTCTGGACAAATACTCCCAAAAAAAGCGTATCCTGCCGCATATAGATATTATTCTAAAAAGTTTGCTGGAAAGACGACTATGGATAAACTCTGGGTTTTGAAGATAAGCCGAGATTGGAGAATAGTTTATACGGTTGTTGGCAATGAAGTGGATATAGTTTCATTTATTTTGGATTCAATGAACCATACGGATTATAATAGGAGATTTCATTTTTAAAAATGGCAGAAGATAATATTAAAATTAAGAAGGTAGATATAACTCCTGATATTAGTTTATTACCTAAGTTGGGCAATTCTGGATATAAGCTAGCTGAGGCATTAGCAGAATTTATAGATAATTCTCTTGATGCTAGATTACCGGAACAAAAATCGGTTAAGGTCAATATTAGTATATCTGAAAAAAGGGTTTCTGTAGAAGATAATTCTTCTGGCATGAATGAGGAAGAAACGATTAATTCTCTTAAACTTGGATTTTCTATAAAAAAGGATAAACTTGGGGAGTTTGGCTTAGGAATGAAAACTGCTGCAACATCTCTTGGTAAAAGATTTACATTAAAAACTTCAAGGAAGGGAGATAAAAATTGGTACGTTCTAGATTATGATGAAGAAAGTTGGAAAGAAAATCTAGATTGGAAATCACAAGAATTAAAAGTTATCCCAAAAAATAATAAAAGAGAATACGGGACTAGCATAATTATTCAGGATCTAAAATTTAAATATTATCCTAATCTAGTAACTAACACAAAGAGGGAACTATCTTTTAGGTTTGCCCCATATTTAGAAAACAAATTATTAGAGATAAATGTTAACACTGGGATGTTAGAGCCCATAGAACCAGAGTTAATAGGCGGAAAGGTTTCAATAGATATTGCTATAGACAAAGAAAAATCAATAACTGGCTGGTATGGCATTCTAAAAAAAAGAAATGCATTAAAATATGGATTCAATTTATACAAACATGGTAGATTGATACGTGCTGAAGAAAAGTTTGGTTTTGAAGCACATGCAGAGGTGGCCTTGCTGTACGGGAATATTAACATTGATTTTGTTCCTACAACACATAATAAAAGGGAATTTATTGAAAACTCTTTTGAATACAGACAGGCTGAAGAAAAATTTAGAAACTATCTAAAAGATAATAAAGTGACCGTTAAAGCTAGAGAGTTCTCAAAAAAAATATCTGAACAGAAAAAGAGGGAGAAAATAGAAAAAGAAGTCGGAGATCTGTTTGGGTCCACATTAAAATTTCTTAATGAACCTAATAGGGTAGATGAGATAAAAAAAGAAAAACCCTCTAGAGAAATAATAGAAAAAGACGAAATAGATAAAATTAAACTTTTGTATAACGATAAGGAATTTAATTTAGGAACTTTAGAAGAAGGTAACATTTATGACTTAAGGATTTTGGGGAAAAAATTTACTTTTAAGTTTGATTTAATACCTTTAGGAAAAGAAAAAGATACAATGAAATATTTTAGGGAAAATAATCATATAATCATATTAATAAATAGTGATTTCCCATTTTATGAATATATAGTAAAAGATTATGGACTATACTCATTATTCTTGATAAGTGAAGTAATTTCAGAAGTTCTAGTAAATGAGTTTAATTTGGAATCAGATCAACTTTTACATATCCGAAATTTAATGTTAAGAAAATATGGGGAAACACAAAAAGGAATAGTTGAAATAGAAAATATTGAAGAAGAAAAGAGAAAACTATTAGAAAAAATGAAGAAATTAGAAGAAAAAGAAAAATCTTTTAAATCGGGGTGATCCTTTCTTTCAACGAAAGGAGTATCATTTACTTTATCAAACCTAATGCTTTCAGTTTTTCAAGCCTTTTTTTATGTTCTTCTTCAGTAATTGGTTTTTCTTCAATTTCTACATTAACTTCTTTGGATTTATTCTTAATATCCCATAGTTGCCCTTTCGCTTTTTTTGCCCTAGACATGATCGCCATATGATACTCAGATTATCTTCTTTTATAAATTTTTAGAATGATTCTTTTTCTTCAACTTTATCTCCCCTTTTGAGATATCTGATTCTAATTCGTCCCCTTCTTTAAACCCCGCCTTTTCTAGATCTTCACTAGGCAAGTTTACTTTATACTTAAAATAAGGCTTTCCATTATATTCTCGAGATTTCTCTTTTATAATCTTCATTACTAGCTAGAGTTAGCATTCTTTATAAACTTTAGGGACCGAAACATTTATAAATCTTTAGGTCTCTAAATAAAGATAGAAAGATCTATAAACTAAACTAGGATAACATAAATATGAAAAAAGGTGTACCTTCGTTAATTAAGTGGGCTGGTGGAAAAAAGCAACTTCTAGAACAGTTTATGCCCTTTTTCCCCGAGCACATAGAAAGATATTTTGAACCCTTTGTAGGCGGCGGTACAATCGCATTTTATTTACTTAAGACTCATCCAGAAATAAAAAAGATATTTCTTTCAGATATAAATGAAGAATTAGTTACAACTTATAATATGGTCAAAAGTAATATTGATAAGCTTATTTCTTTGCTTAAAAAATATAAATTAAAGCATAGCAAAGAATTTTATTATCAAATAAGAGCAGAAGATGTAAAGAAACTAACCCTCATACAGACTGCGGCTAGATTTATTTATTTAAATAAAACTTGTTTTAATGGGCTATATAGGGTTAATTCTAAGGGTCAATTTAATGTTCCAATCGGAAGTTATAAAAATCCTTCAATTTGCAATGAAGAGGATCTAAGAGAAATATCAAGTCTTCTGCAAAAAGATGATATAACTTTAAATCAATTTTATGATGCCGTAAAACAAGCGAGAAAAGGTGATTTTGTTTATTTTGATCCCCCTTATTATCCTCTAAAGAGGGAAAGTTTTACAGCATATACTAAGGATAATTTCTTAGAAAAAGAACAAATAAGATTAGCAGAGTTGTTTAGAGAGCTTGATAGTAAAGGGTGCAAGGTTATGCTAAGTAATAGCGATACTGATTTTATAAAAAAACTTTACAAAGGATATAACATTCATTTTGTGAGGGCTAAAAGAATGATAAATTGTGACGCTACAAAAAGGGGAGAAATAAATGAGGTAGTCATCACAAATTATTGATGTAAAATGAATACAAAACATCGATTAATTTTAGGAGATTCATTAAAAGTTCTAAAAACAATCCCTGATGATTCCATCGATTTAATATTCGCCGATCCTCCTTATAATATGTCAAAAAAACAAGGACTTGCATGGGAGTATAGTAAGCATGTAACTATGCAGGAAGAATGGGATATGTTTTCTAAAGAAGATTTTCTTAAATTTAATACTGAATGGATTTCTGAGTGTATCCGAATATTGAAACATGGGGGAAGTTTATGGATTTCTGGGAGCTTTCATAACATTTATCAGATCGGGTTTATTATTCAACAAAATCACCCTGAAATTAAAATAAACAACAGTATTGTATGGTTTAAGCCAAATGCTCAACCGAATATTACCTGTAGGTTTTTTACAGAGAGCACAGAGCATTTAATATGGGTAACAAAAAATGGAAATGGTAAGAAGTGGAAATTTAATTATCTCTGGACAAAAGATCATATCGAAGACCAAATAAATCCAAAAGGTAAACAGACTAGAAATGTCTGGAGTATTCCATTAACACCAAGAAGTGAAAAATGGGCTGGAGCTCACCCAAATCAAAAACCATTTCAATTGTTGAAGAGGATAATACTATCCTGTAGCGAAGAAGGGGATACTATTCTCGACCCTTTCTTAGGATCTGGGACCACATCAATAGTAGCTAAATATTATGATCGGCATTCTATCGGGATAGAGATTAATGAGAAATATTTTGAGATCATAAAAAATAGATTTAAAAAAGCAGAAAATTCTGAAGACATTATTTTTGAAACCTATTCTGGTTGAGGTAAACCTAAAAATTCAAAAGGTAATGTTTCAAAAAAATATTTGCAGCCTACAGAAAGAACGTAATTTAGTGTATCTTTGTAACTAGGATGCATAAACCAATCACTAAGGATGTAACAATATTCTACCTTTATTTCTGTTCCAGATAATAACTTTTGATATTGTTTTTTCTTGAAATCACAAGTCTGCAGTTTTTCGTCAACCGAACCCGCTACTTTTTGGAATTTCATTTCAATAATAAACAAGGTGTTATTTGAAAGCACAAAGATTGTTTCATCAGGCAATAGTTTTTTAGAAAGTTTGCCAACCCAATCAACTTTTAGATCTTTTAAGAATTTATTGTATAACTCGTTTTTCTTAAATAATTTAGCAACAATTCTTCCTTGGTATAGTAAATTATTTTTATCTATTGAATAATCTTTTAACTTTCCAAATAGTTCTCTTAAGTCAACTCTTCTTTCAAATTCTAAACCTGTTAATGTTTTAGCTCCACCAACGCCACCTTTGATCATAAACTTATAGTGTTTTTCTGCTATAAAAAGTTATCTTTAGATTTGCATTACCTTCCCCCGCAACACAGGAATAGTATATATCATATACAGAGATAACAAAACAGCCCATTTCGATCTAAAGCAACGTCGACAATAAGCCCTAATCTAGGCATCAATGTGTATGCGAATTTTAAGCAGTTTTTGCAGGTTTTCTGACATACGGTTTCTGGGGGTGGTAAAACCAAATTTCTTGTATTTTGCTAGAAAATTTCTATTAGAAACAACGAACATCCATCTTTTTGGATATTTTTTATTTAGATAAATTATCTTCTCCTTAAGTTGATCTTTTTTCCAAAGAAGGTCTCCTCTCTCTATTTCTAATGCAAAAACTTTTTCATCAAATTCAAAGGTTATATCTGCATCTCTGGTTAAGTGTTCCCGAATTTTCTTTATTTCTTTTATTTTTCTAAGCAATCTCTTAGAGCTCCATACTAAAAACTCATGAGAGATGGTATGATTTCCAAAAGGTCTTGCAAGAATCGGAATCCTTTTCTTTTCCAGAACGCAGTATTCATTTACCTGCTTAAATCCTGCTTCAATCAAAGACTTACATTGTTTCTTAGATAAGCTGTCTCTTTTGAAAATACGATTATTTCTAATAAGTTTCTTCAAAGCCTGTTTTCTGTTCCATTCAAGAGTATGAGCAACTCGCCTTCTTTCAAGTTCTATTTCTTCAAGCCTTTTTTCCTCTCTACGTTCTAATGCTCTTTGGTAGTCTAGTTCTTCCTGCTTTTTTCTGGCGATTAACTCTTTTTTTGCCTTTGATAATTCAATTTCCCATCTGTTTTTATCCTTATCAAGTTCTTCAAATCCAGAAGCTTCTTTTATTTTTTCTTCCAAACCAAGAATGAATTCTTCAAAAGTCATATTCTTTTTCTTATAAGGGTTGATTGAGTAATAACCTTCAAGGTGGTCCTCTGTTGACCAATGAATATGGGAAACCCGACCTTCCCTTTCCTTTATCTTAGCGAATATATTCCTTATAAAAGTAAATGCGATGTAAACAAGTATAGCACTGATAATCAGAAGGATTGCGAGAACAATGGCATTTTGAATAATATAATTTTCAGCTCGAGTTTCAAAATTCTTAATTTCAGTATAAGCCGGAGTTAGAAATAATCCAATCGCAACTGTAAGAAAAAGCAATTCAACAACCTTTAGAGGCTCATTATTGGGGTCTTTACCCTCCTTTGCTCAAAAGCAAAAAAATGTTAATCCATTTCTGCTTTCTCGCCTTTCTGTTTAATTTTTCTATTTCTATTTCAAGAACTCTCATCTTCTTGTCAGGATTTTTCATCTTGCTTCTAGCTCCTGATTCGCTTTCATTTGTGTGTAAAGTCTGGCGGTTAATTGGGCAATCTCTGCAATCTGGATTTTCATTAATTCATTATCTTCTTTTAACATTTGATTTTGCTTTTCTGCATGATCAATTCTTTTTTCTAATTCTATTTTAGTAACATCAACCAACAGGTCTTCTTCATTGATTGTGTCTCTCATTCCAAGCATTTCTGAATAATAATGGATCTTATCTGATTTTTTCCAGCCAAAACGGTATTTTAATGCGGATTCGCTTTTGTACCTTGGAAGCCAATAGCAGCAGGAAATATGCCTGAAGTCATACATTGTTAATTGAGAGTATTTCTGCCCTGCCTGGCTTTTTTCATCGCCAAAAACCCGCTTTGCGAGCCTTTTAAGGTATTTATTTGTGGCAGCTGGGGAGATTGTAAATAAGTAATCTTCTTTGCCTAGTTCTTTATTTTTTACATAGTCTCTGATTAAATCGGAGCAAATCATTAATTTTATCCTTCTGCCGAATGTTTTGCTTATTTCTTCTCTTATTATCAGTTCTTTGAAATCATTGAAAAAATCACAGACTCTAATATTCATTAATTCAGTTGGAGCCCTTATTCCAGTATCAAACAAAAACCAGATTAAAACCTTGTATTCATGCTTTGCCTCTTTGCAGAGCATCTTAACCTGATCCTCTGTCAAATAAACCCATTCTGGCTTATCTCCTGATGTGTCGAGGTCTGCGGTTATGTCTCTTAGTTCAATTCCCTCTTTTCGGTTAACCTTTATCCACCAGTGCCAGAAGGCCTTGAAGTCTTTAACAAAATGTTTTGGAGATCTGTAGTCTTTTCCATCACATCTTTTTATGATGCCATTTCTCATGTCTACAAAAAAGCCGAAAAGCTGGGTTTCTGTTATGTCTGTTATTTTATCCAGGTTAAATCTTTGTTTGAATAGTTTTGACAGGGCGATTAATCTTTGCTTTAGAACATTAAGGCGAATGTAACTTCTTGAGCCTTTTTTGGATGTTGCGCAGATATTTAACCCAGATTCCATATCATTTAGGAATCTTAAGGTTATGTCAGAATTCTCCTTTGTTATTTCAGGGATGACCGAGTGGTGTTTTTCTTTCCATTTAAGGTATTTTTCCTTGTTTTTGAACGGATCAATTTTTACCATCTTCAGTGTCTGGTGTGTCCATCTGGAGGATATATAAATCTTGTCGTTGGGAATTGTCACAGGGGGGTGACTTTAGGAAGTGTATTTCTTAAGATAGTTTCTCAGAATTCTCTTGAAGAGAGCGAGTTAGATATTTTTTAATTCGCATTTCATGTATTTCATTAAACATTTTTGAGGGATCATAAAGGATCAATCTTTTTTCTTTATTAAATAGGTCATTGAATAATTTAGTTAATACTCCAAGAGGAGGACATATCTTTTCTCCTAACTCTAATGAATAAATTAAGTCTTCGCGAATCATAAGTTTATCATCGTAATTTTTTGCTAAATCTTTAGATAATAAGTTTATCTCTCTAGTCGTGTTAGTCAGATTATTTGATTTATTTTTTAGATTATTATGTTCTTCGGATAATTTATAATAATAATCAGAAGAGAGGATTTCTTCTAGTATCTCTATATCTCTATTTTCAAAGGAATACTTTAATTGTGGTGATAAAACTTTGGAGAACTTTATTTTATTTATAAAATCAGATAAAGGGAATGCAATTGCCTCTTTAAAATAGTTTTTTATTTTACCTATATCTATCCTAGAAATCGCTACCCCTCCAAGAGATAGATTTCTTTTTGAGCAATAAAAAATTGCACCTAAATCATAAGATAAAGAATCTACAAAATTTAATATCTCTTGGTTAGATGCGTCCTTGGAGTTAATTAGGCTATTCAATAGATATTTCTTTATTACGTTGGTGATAAAAAATTCTTCTGAAGAATCAACTAATTTTATTCTTTTAGTAATATTTATTGGCAATTCCTTTTCAAATAGTCTATAATTAGACTTAGCTAGGATAATTTTGCTTGCTCCACCTTGAATTAGTGAATTAAAAAAAATTGTTTTAGGGGTGGTAGAAGTTTGATTATTACCTGGTTCATCCAAATCAGATATGACTGAGGACATGCCCGTTATGAAAGCATGATGGAAGAGAGGGATATAAACTTTATTTAACATCAATAATTATTATTTTTAAGATATTTATACTTTCCGCACGGTAGTCATAATAAAAATACCCCTTTCTCATTTTCTTGACAAAATCGCCTCTAGCCCTCTTCAAGCTTTAATTTTCGGGCAGATTTTCCAAAACATTATATATTCTTACCATTTTTCGTGCAAGTCCTGAGGAAGGTTTTTATAATACCATAATATTAAAATATCATGGTGGATAAATTATCAGAGGGGTTTTCAATGCCCATCTCTACAAAAGAGTTACTTGATTCTGTAGGTAGTGAAGGTAAGAAGGCGGTCTCCTCTGTTTTTAAGATTATTTGTAAAGACACAAATTCCAAAGGAACGGGTTTTCTAATAAAAGAAGGAGTTATTTTAACCAATGAACATGTGGTCCGAGGAAGTAACAAACAAAATATTATCGCAGTGTCAAGTTTAAATAAAGAAATAAAGTTTGATAAAATAATTTTAGATACGGTTCGAGATCTAGCAGTACTATTTCCACAAGAAGAAATGGAGGGAGGATTAGAGATACTTGAAGACTTGGATATCGAGCCAGGGGTTATGGTTTGTACTTGGGGATTCCCCCTAAACTATAATGGTCCCGCTCCTCTTTTATCTACTGGCTTTCTTGCTGGGTTCTCTGAAAGATTAGGGGTTAAAAGACTGGTTATAAATGGGGCTTTTAATAATGGGAACTCGGGTGGGCCCCTCTTAAAGGCGAATGACAGCAAGGTGTTGGGTGTTGTGGTTGCTAAGCATCTGCCCCTCATTACCCCATTTATTGCGAGTGCTATAGAGGCTCTTTCTAAAAACACTAGCGGTGTCGTATTTACTTGGCGAGACAATAATGGAAATACTAAACAGTTTGTAGAATCTCAAATAGTTGCAGAAATATTAGGGTATTATCATCATATGTCTCAGGTTGTAATTGGAGAAGCAATAGAATCTAAAGAGTTAATAAAGTTTCTAAAAGACAACGGCTTAATAAAGTAACTTTCATTCTTCAATTTGATTGATTAATTTATCAAAACGAGTCTGATCTTTAAGCATCTCAATGAATTTAATTTGTCCTAGTTCATCAACTAGTCCTTTCTTTAACAACAGTTCAGTGAAAGGAACAACTTTATACTTATGAATATCAAACTTGCTTATTCTCCTTAACTTTATTTTACTATTTTGAGACATTTCCTTTATTTGTTTGGATATAAAACTGTCTAGGGCATTAGATTTAAAACAAGAATTATAGCAGGAGCCATAAGTCTCTCTTAATACTTTTTGGATCTCGCTTGTTTTCTTTTGGATTACTTCTCCTTCCTTTAGTCCTAATAAATCTACAAGAAATTTTTTATTATCAAAATTTTCACAATGGGTAAAGCAACTCGGGTCAAATTTGTGGTTAGGTGCAAAGGATGGAGTGAAAAACATGGGAAATTTTCTGCAGACTAATGGTCTATTTTCATAAATTGCACATTTATTTTCTATTAAAAATGGGCAAGGTTCATTATACATCCCGAACATAGAGGCAAATGCAATATTTGTTTTTTTATCTAATAATGCCTCAAATGGTTTTATATTTAATGTGATACTTCTTGCTTCCGCTAATTTGGATAATTCTGGAACTTCCCATTCATATAATGGCAAAAAACCGCGCCCAAAACTCTTACAACATTTACCACAACTTTTGCATTCGAACTTTACCATGCTATTTAAATAAATTTAATTCTTTGACAATTTCCACATATTCCTTTTTCTCTTTTAAAATAATATCCACAGTATCTTTAACGTCTTCTTGGTTAAGATACTCTTTTAGAATAGTCGTCAAATTTAATTCTGTCAGATTAGAAATTTCTAAAAACTTGGTGATATTGAGTTTTTTTGTAATTTCTAATTCATTTTTTATCAATACATCTCTCGTCTTTTCTGGAAGATTATAACATAAAAAACTGATAGTTAGTTTATCTAATATTTGTTCTGCCTTTATTTTATCTTTTATAAGTTGTCCAATTTTGCTTTTTTCGTTATGGCTTGCTAAAAGTCCCTTAAAATCTTCGGAGAAATAGTCCAGATGTTTATCTGAATTTTTTAGTCGTTTATAAAAGATGGTTGTTTCTCCTTCTTCTATATCAAATATGCATAGGTTACAATGAAATCCCCTACCATCTTTCCATTTATCATACTTACTAAACCCTTTTTTAATTATAAAATCTTGTAGAAAATTCCAGCGAGTTATAAGCTCTCCCAGGATTATCTTCTTCAGTTCTTCTGATTTTCTCAATTTTGGGGGCAAATCCTCTTTTAGAATAATAAACACGTTCTCATTTTTATAGATTCTTTTAAACCCTAGATTATACAATATTTTTGGGACTATGGATATCTTTTCTTCCCCCATTGTTTGAAGGACTCCTTTTAAGTCTAAATTATTTCCTCCAAAGTTAGAAACGATAAACATTCCACGCTTCCTCATAGATTTAATAATTTTATATATCTCCTTAGTAGGAATAGCCCCGTTTTTTATTAAATTTGACAAAAGTCTCTGTCTTTTTTCTAATAAACCATCTTTTTTAATCTGATATTCCCTTACCTCTTTAACCCCCTTATTTATTTCTTTAGATTCTTTTATATTTTCGGTAAGAGCTTCTTGTATTTGTTTTTGATTTTTATCTTCAAAAACCCAATAAACAAATGTAAGCACTTGAATAATAGAAGAGGTAATAAATAGATAGTTGTTTAGCCATGGAATATTCAGTAAGTAAAATATAAGGGATACTATTAATGCGACAATTGAAGGTATTAATATTTTGAGTGGCCTATCCATCTTAGTTTTAGATAGAATAAGTATTTATAATTACCTGGTTATCGACATCACACTAAAATGCCATCCTGGCTCCCTCAGCGGTCCGCGCATTTGCATTCTCGCTGATTTGTTGATTATATCTTGAGAAAGCGAA
>CAZCMN010000027.1:0-11622 GCA_964500015.1 Candidatus Woesearchaeota archaeon
ATCAGAAAGAGCATCACTTAGGAAACTCCACACTTTAGTGTGGAGAGGACGTCATGAACTTTAAAATCCTTTCCACCAACCGCTAACTTAACAATTCATGATAATGGGAAACTTAATAAGCAAGAGGCCGATAGGATGCGATTATTCTGGTTCGTGTAGAGAAGATTTTATCTCGGTCGGTCCTGTAGGAGATGTTTATCCATGCGGGAGATTTGATGGCGAAAAAGAATTTTGGCTTGGCAATGTGCATAAAAGTGGGTTGTTAGCTGCTCTTAATTCTGAGGCACATCAGAGGATGATAGCAGAAAAAGAAAAAGCAAAGCAGAGATGTTCGCCGTGTGAGTATAAAACGGTCTGCAATTCTGGTTGTTTGCATAATGCTTATACAGTAAGGGGAGATCTAAAAGATAAAGACCCGTATTGTTTAAGTTACAGGCAGGTTTTTTCACATGTTCTTCCAGTTATACACAAAGAACTTGCAAAAGCAGAAGTGGGAGCATAAAAAATGGTAAAAAAAATTGAAGAAGCAGAAGTTGAAGTGCTAGGACATACAGTTGAACTTAGAAGAGTGCAGAATCCAAGACTTATAAAGGCGATAGTTGACAGAAAACCTTGCTTTTTGTTTAATTATGGAGACCATAGTGATGGGCACACAGAGCATAGTGAGGATTATAGTGATTATAGTGACTATGATGATGTACCAATGGATACTTTATAAAAGTAGAGAGATTTATAAAAATGACAAAAAACATAGAAGGGGTAAAAGTTGAGATTCTAGGACACACGATTGAATTTGGTAGATTACAAAATCCTAAATTGAAGAAGGCTGTAATGGCAAGAAAAGATTGTTTTTTATTCAATTACGGCGATCACAGTGATTCGCATTCAGAGCATAGCGAAGATTACAAAGATTATCGGGATCACTCAGATTATTCAGATTATAAAGAAACACATTCAGATACACATACAGAATATGACACTTACCGAGATCATAGCGAGACTTATGATGATCACAATTTTGGCTGATTTTTGGGTGCATAAAAAATGACAATTGATATCCCCCTTTATATAAATCATAGTCATAGGTGTGCGCAAGCTGCTTTGAAAGGAATTCTTAGAAAAGTTTTGCCAGGTAGGGAGTTCTCTTATAAGGATCTTGATGAATTAACATTGCATGCAAGAGAGGAGATAACTTTTCCATCACAAATCGCATTGGCATTGCTTAATTTGAATGTGCCTTTTGAGTATTTTGTTAAAGAACATGGCTTGGAAGATGTATCGCGAGAGGATATACCTGCGTTAATCAGAAAGGCTTATGGGGGTAAGGCAGAGGGTTTGATTATGAAAACAAACGTAGTTTCTTTAAGAAGATCTGTAACCCAATTATTGGATTCAAATAGTGCAATAAGAATTGAAGAAAAACCTTCTTGGCAGTATTTAGAACAAAGATTAAGAGAGGGCAGGGTAAATCTTTGTCTTATCAATTTTGATGTTTTTGCTGAAAGAGAGAATAATTTTGCTGGTCATTATATTGTTTTAACAGATGTCAATTCGAGAGGTCTAACATATAATGATTGCGGGCCTATTGGTTCTGGAAAAGATAAATGGATGTCAAGAGAAAGATTCCAGGGCGTATGGCAATTATGCTTTTTTGATCATGACCTTTTGGTTATATGACCTTTTTTTAGATAAGAGAGATGGAGGCTTTAAACTGAGTTATTTTGTTTTTGATTAAAAAGGCTTTTAAACTCTTTATCTTTAGAAAAATATGCAAACTGATAAAGATTATGAAAATTTGCTTGATAGAGCTTATTCAAAAATCAAGAAAGTTGAGACTAGTGAGAGATTTGAAATTCCTAAAATAGAGAGTTTTGTTGAGGGTCCAAGAACAGTTGTTTCAAATTTAAATCAGATGGTCTCTTTTTTTAGAAGAGATTTGAATCATTTTGTCAAGTTTTTATCTAAAGAACTTGCTACACAAATTACATTTAAAGGAGATAAAGCAATTTTTAACAGAAAATTGTTTCCAGATCAGATTAATGATAAAATCAAGGCGTATGTTGAAGAATTTGTTTTATGCTCACAATGTGGAAAGCCAGATACTGAACTTTTAAAAGAGAAGGACTTTTTATTTTTACATTGTTTAGCATGCGGAGCCAAACATAGTGTCAGGGCAAAAATTTAAAAATTTGATGTTCAAGAGTTAAAGTAAATAATAAGCAGGATAATCTCTAAATTAAAGACAAAATGCGCAGGACAACATTGTCTGCTCTGAGCAGATCCTGCAAGATTTAAATAAATCAGAATCATATCAAATATATACCTTTCTAGATAAAAATGGCAAAAAAAGTGAAGAAAGCAAAAAAAACTGTTAAAAAATCAGGAAAAAAAGGAAAAGCAAAACAGGTGTGTGGGAAATGTGTCTTTTATGTGGAAAATAAAGACAAAAAAGCAATTGGCGCTTGTTTTCAAGTAACTGGAATTGTTAGGGAAAAACAATCTCCAGCATGTAAAGGGAAGTTTTTTAAGCAACGAGTTTGAAAAAGAAGGAATAAAAGATATCTAAGCATTTTTAATTTATGATTACTAAACGTTGTGCTTCGGCAGGTGATATTTAAGATAGATTTTTAAGCTTCTAGGGATAAATGGTTTATGGCGATTTTAATAAAGATACATGAAAATTACAGAAAGATTATAGCTGTTTGTGATTCAGAACTTATTGGAAAAACTTTTGAAGAGGGCAAGTTACAGCTTAAAGTCAATGAATTTTTTTATAATGGCAAGGAATATGATGAAGTTAAAGCACTAAAGTTACTGGAGAATGCTAAACAAGATGATGCTTGTTTTAATTTTGTCGGACAAAATTCTATAAATCTAGGAATAAAACTAAGAATTCTTGATAAGAACAGAATAATCAGAATTCAGAATATTCCTCATGCTTTAAGTTTATTATAAAAAGTTAAATAAAGAATCTGGTTCGCTACAATAATCACAATCTAGTGGACAAACTTTGGGTCGTACTATCATAGGCATTGTGCTCTTGGATTTATTGGTGGGTCAGAAAAAGTTCTTGGATTACCTCCAAGCATTGAAGGATGAAACTCGTCTCTTGGGTCTCGAGGTGGGTGCAGCATAGAGGTTCACGCATAATGTGGAAGATCTAATACAGGAGAATTAGAATTACATGGATTAGGAAAATCTTCCGGATTTGTGAATCTTTTATCATCTAAATTCATTTATTTATTAAGTATACATTCTTTACAAATTTTATTGGGATATTTAACAACATTTATAAATAAATTCTATCTTGATTAAATATGCAAAAATATAAGGATAAAAGCAAGAAAAATAGTTTTATACCGGGCGCATATCAACGGCCAACAGAGGTTACTAGGGTTCCTTTGCCTAGAGACAAGCAAGTTTTAGGAATTTTAGAACAAAGACTTGGAGCTAATCACATGATGATAAAGTGTTTTGATGGAAGGGCAAGAAATTGCAGAGTTCCAGGAAGATTAAAAAGAAGATTATGGTTAAGGGAAGGAGATGTTGTTCTTGTTGAGCCTTGGGAATTATGCGGAAATGAACGAGGAGATATTTTATTGAAGTATTCTTTAGCGCAAGTTGAATGGTTGAGAAAAAAAGGTTTCTTAAAAACGCAGGGCGAATTATAACTTTTAATTAGTTGACTGGTTTGCTTATACTCCATAACATATTAAAATAAGTTTTAAAATCTTCAGATAAACCTTTATCATCAATAAGAATACTCGTTGGTTCTAAGGTATCTGATCCTAACAAAATTGCAGTTTTATTACCATAGATGTTGATTGCAATTGGAGAACTAAGTTTATTTGGAAGCAATCTTGCTTTAACCATTTTGTATCTGTTAAATTTTTTTGCAATTTTTATATCTTCTTCGCTAAAAAGCATTTTAAGTGCTATCTTGTTTTTTATTCTTCTTTTATGATAGTTTTCTATGTAATTTTTTCTGTTTTCTGAAGGTTTATGAGCTCCCAGGACATATTGTGTCTCTTTACACTTAAGTTTATCTTCAAAAATTATTTTTCTTCCATTTTGCCCAGTGTAGATTCTTATATTCATTAGGTTTTTATTTTCTTTATTTAAAAGCTGTGGCAAAATTTTTTCTATATCTGTTCTTTTTTCATCTAAAATATCTAAAATTCTTTTTGGGTTTACTGCTTCAAAAACATTTCTATTATTTTGGATTATGGAAGAAACAAATCCTTTATTTTTTAGCATCTCAAGAGAATCATAGACATTTCTCCTGTGAATTTTTGTTTTTCCACAAATTTTTCCAATTAAAGAGGGACCTAATTCAAGCAAGGCAAGATAGATTTTAATTTCATTTTGAGATAATCCAATTTCTTTTAAAACTTCTTGAATCATTGGTTATTATATACTTTTTAATTTATAATTATTGTGGTGGTGTATACTACCATAAAAGAATATAATTTCTAGAAGTTAATTTTTTAGATGTTTGCAGATGATTTATTGGATGCTATTGATAAAAAAGGAAATCCCTGTGTTGTTGGTTTAGATCCAGACATTGAAAAAATTCCTGAACATTTACGATTTGGTGATTTTCGTTCTAGTGTGGCAAGTACGTTTTTAAGATTTAATTGTGAAATTATTGATGCGGTTGCAGATCTTGTTCCTGCTGTAAAACCCCAAATTGCCTTTTATGAAAAATATGGTTCAGATGGATTTCGGGCTTTTGAAGATACTGTATCTTATGCACAATCTAGGGGACTGATTGTAATTGAGGATGGAAAGAGAAATGATATTGGAAATACATCTCGAGCTTATGCTGAAGGACATCTTGTTGAACTAGGACTTGATGCATTAACAATCAATGCTTATCTTGGAAATGACGGCGTGAGGCCTTTTTTAGAAGTTTGTCAAAATCATGGGAAAGGAGTTTTTATTTTGGTTAAAACAAGTAATAAGGGCTCGGGAGATTTACAAGATAGGCTTATTAAAGTTAATGATGAAGAAATTGAGGAATTGAGAAGACTTGGAATAGGGTTAGAAAGTAATCTTACAGAGTTATATAATCTGGTTGCTTTACAAGTTAATGGATTTGCACAACAACTTAAAGGAAAAAGAGGATATTCTTCAATTGGAGCAGTTGTTGGAGCAACATATCCTGAACAAGCAAGGATTTTAAGAAAAATTATGCCGAATTCTATTTTTTTAGTTCCCGGTTATGGTGCACAAGGTGGAACAGCAAAAGATGTTGTTCCTTGTTTTAATGCAGATGGCTATGGCGCAGTTATTAATTCTTCTAGAGATATAATCTATGCTTATTTAAAATTAAGACAAGAACCCATGGATTTGACAAGCCCATTGAAATATAAACCAAAACAGTTTGCAGATGCTGCTAGAGAATCTACTAAGCGTATGATTGAAAATATCTGTTTTGAATTAGCAAGACTAAAAGTATAAAAACAAATGTACTTTCAATGTTTTATGAAGAAAGTACATTTTTGCGATAAAGAATTGTTCAGGATATTATCTAGAGACAGTCTTGTTAGATTAGAGAAGGAGTTTTCTGTCAAGATTGATCTTAAGAAGGGAAAAACATCTGGAGATTTTTTAATTAAGGGAAGAAATGCAGTTCATGAATATATTGCTTCTGAAATTCTTGAAGCGATAGCTTCTGGATTTGATTTTGATACTGCTATCTTGTTAAAAAATGAAAATTTTATTTTTAAGAAAGTTTTGTTGAAAAGCTATGCTTCTGGTTCTAGATTGGAAGTTGTTAAAGGCAGGATAATCGGAACACAGGGTAAATCAAAAAGAGTAATTGAAAAACTTACTGAATGTGATTTGTGTCTATGCGATAATATTGTTGGATTAATTGGAAAAGCAGAACATGTTGAAATTGCTAGCAAGGCTATACAATCTTTAATGAGGGGAGCAAAACATGCAAATGTTTTTAAGTTTCTAGAAAAAGAGAGAGCTCATTTAAAAGAGCTTGATGAAGAGGATATAAAGCAGAGTTTGAAGTGAAACGTCTTGGAAGGTTTCTTGTTTTGGTTTAAAATTAGGGTGTTAAAATTTTGGGAATTTTTATTCAGATTAATTATCCTTCTTTAGTAGTAACTAACCAAGGTTTTATAAACTTAATTTGCTTTTTTTATAACTTAAGATATAGGGTTAAAATTTGGAAAAAAACATGATAAAATACGATGAAGGACTAGAAAGAATTGAAACAGAAAGGCTCATACTAGAACTGCCATCTGAAAGTAGCGTTCCAAGTCAAGTTGAAAATATAAATGATTTAGAAATTTTACAATGGCTCCTTAGTGTTTCTTATCCTCACACAACAGAAGATGCTCTTAATTATGCCCGACGTTCTAGGAAAAGGCAGAAAGAAGAAAGACCAAGAACAGAATATGACTACTGGATGAAGCTTAAGGGAGAAGAGATTTCAATTGGGGGGGCAGCATTGCATAAAGTAAATCTTTACCAAGGAACAGGAACTGTAGGATACTTTGTTGGCAAAAATTTTTGGAGAAAGGGTTATGTTAGCGAGGCACTTGGAGCAATCATAGATATAGCATTTGATAAGATTGGTTTAAGAAGAATTGAAGCACAGGTTTTTGAAGGTAATTTAGCTAGTATGAAACTTCTTAAAAAATTCGGTTTTAGGCAAGAAGGATTCCAAAGAGAAGCAGTTAAATGTAGGGCAGATAGTAAAATTAAAGATGCATATCTTTATGGCTTGCTTGGAAGTGAATATGAGAATCCTATGGAAAGAACACCAAAGTTAGCTTAGAAGTATCTCTGGCTGTTTCTGATAAAAATTTTCTTGAAAAAGTTCTTGAAGCAGAAAATACGCCCGGAGAAATATCTTAAGCTTAAGTTAAGATTATACTGAGAAATCTTCCAACCCTATTCTAATCTTTTTATCACAAACATTCCAAAGATGATTTGATAAAGTAAAACCAGATTTCCTTTTCTTATCTGTAAAATATATTAAAACAACTTCTTTTGTTCCTTTTATGTCCTCGATTATTGGAACAAAATCTGTATCAGAAGTCATTAGCAAGATTTTATCAAAAGACTTGTTTATAGAGAATTTTAACAAATCCATTGTAATTAAAGTGTCAACTCCTTTTTGAGAATAGTCTATTTTTCCTTTTTCATTGATTATTTTTTGACATCTTCCTTCTTTGATTATTATTTTAAAATCTTTTATTTCTTGAATTTTTTTAACAAATTTATCATAATTTGCTCTTTTTTGGCTTTCTTCTTTTGTTGGCTTGGGACTTTGATATGGCGGAGCAGTATAAAAATGAACTAGATTACAATTAGTATTGCTTTTTTTAGAAATATTTTTTACAAAATCTTCTATTTTAAATCTTATATGTTTTCCTTTTCCTAAAAATCTTGTAATAAAGGATAAATAACCTGCATCAATAATAAAAACAGAATTGTTCACCATTTTAAAAAAGCATCAGGCAACCTTGCGATTACCTGGGATTATGTTAATACAAATAAGTCTCTTCTCTTTTTAAACCTTTTCTTAAAGTGAAACGCCCCGGGAAGGACTTGAACCTCCGACCCTACGGTTTCTATCAAAAGGTAACAGCCGTATGCTCTAACCACTGAGCTACCAGGGCATGAAAATTAGAAAACTAGAAGTTTTATAAAACTTCTTATAAAGCTATTTAAGTATTGCGTGGAATTTTTAAGTGTAAAATTTATTCTGGAAGATTGTTGCTTTAGCACAAAACTAAATCAATTATTAATTTAATAATACTTACCTCTGAATTTTTTATTTAAGAATTCAAGAATTCATTTAAAATATCTTCTCTGATAATTGTTTCTTCTCTGTCAGGGCCTGTTGAAACAAAGGCGATTTTTCTTTCACAAAGTTCTTCTATTCTTTTTATGAAAGCTTTTGCTTCTTCTGGAAGATCTTCATATTTTTTTATTCCTTTAGTTGATTTCCAGCCAACAATTTCTTCATAAATTGGTTTGGATTTTCTTAAATCACAACCATCTGGTTTATATCTTGTGATTTTTCCGTCAATTTCATAATTAATGCAAATTTTTATTTTTTCTAATCCATCTAGAATATCTAGTTTCATCAAACTAAGAATATCTATTCCTGTTCTTATTGAATTTTTTAATAAAGGAATATCAAACCAACCAATTCTTCTTGGTCTTTTTGTTGTTGCCCCATATTCCTGCCCTTTTTCTCTTATTTTAACACCAACTTCGTCATCAATCTGTGTGACCATCGGGCTTGAACCGTCTGCATCTACTCTGGTTACATAAGCTTTCATTATTCCTATGATTTTTATTTTTCTTGGATCTATTCTTGCTCCATTAGCTATGCCATCAAAACCGCAATTTGAACTTGTAACATAAGGATACTGGCCAAAATCAATATCTAATCCTATTCCTTGCGCACCCTCAAATAAAACGTTTTTATTATTCTTGATTAAATCATCTAGAATTTCATCTGTGTCTTTTATATGATCTGCGAGCCAAGCATGAGCTTTGAAAAATTCTTTATATTTTTCAATTGTTGATTTTCTTGGATCTTTTTCATCACAGCAAATATCTTTGACTACTCTGTAAAAATCAATTGCTCTTAATCCGATTCTGTTTGACTTATGTCCATATGCTGGCCCAATTCCTCTTCCAGTGCTTCTGGGATCTGTTTTTGAAATTTCAATTGCTTCTGGAAGAACTAAATGAGCACCTTCGCTTATGAAAATATTCTCAGTGGATAAGCCAGCATTTTTTATATCGTTAAATTCTGTTTTAATCCCTTCTAGATTAATTACCATTCCAGAACTCAGAATACATTTTGAATTAAAAACTCCTGAAGGAATTGCATGTAAAATTAGTTTATTGCCATTTACAACAACAGTATGGCCTGCATTTGCTCCACCATTAAATCTTACAACTGCATCAAATCCAATTTTTTTAGAAAGATAATCAACAACTTTTCCTTTTCCTTCATCTCCGTATTGGGCTCCAACTATTGCTATTTGCACCATTTTCCGTATTTTGTTAGAAAAAGAGGTTTATATTATTTTTGGAAGAAAAATTAGTTTAAGGGATTAACCCATTCTCCGTTTCTCTTTTTTCCAAGATGTAAATGTGGGCCAGTTGATCTTCCTGTAGAACCAACTTCTCCAATTTTTTGTCCTTTTCTCACTGGTTGTCCTTCTTTTACAAGTATTGAATGTCTTAGAAGATGGTAATAGTAATATTCTAGTGAATCTTTTTGTAGGATAACATAGTTTCCTTCTTCAGACTTATAACCTGTTTCTTTTACTGTTAAGTTATCATCATTTGCAAGAACATCTGTTCCTTTAGGAGCAGCATAATCTACACCATAATGGAATTTTTTTTCTGGACCGCCAGTTTGTTTAGCAAATGGATAGACCCTCATCCCATATCCCGAACTTATTGTAAATGTCCCTTCGGGAAGAGGAGAAATTGGTTTGTTTGAATTATGAATTGACTCATTTGAAACAATTACATCAAGGTTTGAATTTGGGAAAATCGATTCTTGATTTAAGATAAGAAAAGTTTCTAGAGATGATGGGGTTCTTGTTATATCTGAAGGTGCAATAGTTGCTTGATTAAGATTTACTTGGACGTTTTCACTAGGTTTAATAGCCCCGTATGCTGCTGTCATTAATAACGCAGCTATTGGATAAAATATTCGGTTCATTTTTTATTATTCTTTATGAAATTTTATTTTTGGTTGTTACATTTACAAAAAAGGATTTATAAAGCTTTCGTGAAACTATTTAGAGGTGGCGTGTTTTGGCATTCTAAAAAACTTTATAAAACCTCAATTTGTTTAGATTAGGTGAGCCTGTAGCTCAGCCTGATAGAGCACTGCTCTGATATCGTATGGGGCAAAGCCTCCTTACAAGTCACCCAAAAAATTATTTGGGCAGAGAGGCAGGGGTCCTGGGTTTAAATCCCAGCAGGCTCATTAACTTTATTAATAAAATAAATACTATGGGATTTAAACTGGGTTTATGCTAAAACGCTAAGAAATTAGAAAATTTCTGGCGCCCAGAAATTTAGAAAAATTTCTTGGGAAACAGAGGACTGTTTTTGGCACGCCGAAAATCCTCTGATTTTCAAGCGAATCCCAGCAGGACCATTCACTTTATTAATATAATAAATACTATGGGATTTAAACTGGGTTTATCCTAAAAAAACAGGAGTTTTTCAAGCGCGCTAAGAAATGTGCACATTTCTGGCGCCCCAAAAATCTAAGAGATTTTTTAAGGAATCCCAGCAGGCTCATATTCCTATTTTATCATGAAAAAAACTAAATTTGATTCATATTGTTTAAAAGATTTTGCTGTGTGGGAAAATAAAAAATTTTCGGCACGCCAAAAATCCGAGGGATTTTTAAGCGTTTGTAAAGGATGCAAATATTGTGTTCAGGGAAAGAAACTAGTTCTTTTTGTTTCTGGAAAATGTTCTAGAACCTGCAAGTACTGTTCTTTAAGCAATAAAAGAAAAAATATTGATAAGACATGGGCAAATGAGAGAGAATGCAAGAATATTAGTGAAATACTTGAAGAAGCAAAAGAAAGTCATGCTTTCGGAGCTGGAATAACTGGCGGAGATCCTTTGCTTTGTTTAGGTAAAACCTTAAAATTTGTAAAAGCATTAAAGAAAAAATTTGGAAAAAAATTTCATATACACATATACTTACCTACAAACCTAGTTACATTAGATAAACTTAGAAAATTATCTAGATATATTGATGAAGTAAGATTCCACCCAAAACTTCTTGGGAATGAAAAAATAATTGAAGGAGAGTTAGAAAAAATTTCACTTGCTGGAAAGTTTTGGAAAAGAGAAAACATTGGAATCGAAATTCCGATGTTTCCAGAAAAGGTTCAGGAGACATTCTATTTTATTAAATCAGTTTCAGAACTTGTGGGCTTTGTTAATCTGAATGAGCTTGAAATTTCAGATACTAACTTTAATTTTATTAAATTAAGATATAAGCTAAATAATGATACTTATACTATAAAAAATTCTAGGGAAGCTGGACTAGAAATTTTAAAGAGATGTGAGAAAGAGAGGTTAGGATTAAAAGTCCATTTATGTACTGCTAGAACAAAAAATCTTTTTCAATACAAAAACAGAATTAAGTTAAGGGATATTCTGCCTTTTGGTTTTAGAACAAAAGAAGGATCTGTAAGATATTTTGCAATTTATCTGAAAAATAAAGAAGAACTAGATAGATTCAGAAAACATATTGTGGGCATGGAGTTTTATTTTGATAAAAAGAAGAATAGGATTATTTTATCAGAAAAATCAGGTAGAAGGGCTTTTCTTTTAGGTTATGTAGTTGAAAGAGTTGAAGAGCTTCCAACTTTTGATGCAATTGAGCTTGAGAGAGAAATCATATAATTTAATAATTAAATTTTCTTTCATATTCTTTATGAGAAAACCATTCTAAAATTATGTTCACTATTTTAATTTCATCTTCTTCAATTGTATAGATAAGTCTCCACGCATTTGGCAGGTCGTATTTAAATAAGTTTTTAATTAGAAAGAAATCTGCCAGCCTTTAGGCTGGAGTACTGGACACAAGAT
>CAZCMN010000028.1:0-10890 GCA_964500015.1 Candidatus Woesearchaeota archaeon
TAGATGAGAACTAATTTTCGGTTATCCCATGACATATGTCTCTGGCTCATACATTATTAAGAATATCTCTAGCTTTTAACACTTTAGTGGAACAAGAATGGAACAAGACTTTAATCAACTTCTACCATGAGAAAGCCTCTAGCAGCGCTTGAAAACCGAATGGGTTTTCGGCGTCCCAAAAATGTTTCTACATTTTTTAGGAGATTTGAACCTGCGCAGGTTAAAATCTCATGATAAGCCTCTAGCAGGATTTGAACCTGCGACCTACTGTTCTTTAGTTATTGTTAATAAATAACAATTAAATACAAAACAGTTGCTCTACCGCTGAGCTATAGAGGCCTGTAATAACTTTAAAAAACCACATATTAAAAAGGTTTTGTAGGATTGGGCTTAGTCTCTATAGCAGAGCAACATAACATTTAAATAGTTTAACACATTTTTTTATTATGGGGAATAGAGTTTATTTTAATTCAAAAAAAGCAAGGGACATGTTTTTTAGAAAATGTCTTGAATCTTCAAATTTAAGAACTTGGGGTCAAATGGCAAAATTTTTAAAAATTCGCCGAAGCACGTTAAGCAATTATAGAAACGGCAAAATCACTTTGTCAGAAGTATTTTATACAAAATTGTCTATTAAACTTAATAAAGAAGATAAAGAAGATTTGTATAAAAATATTTCGTTCTTAGAAGACAATTGGGGCAGAATTAAAGCTGGAAAAATAACTTACTCTAAATATAAATCTATTTTTGATAAAGGCAGAAAAAAATCAATTGAAACGATCTATAAAAAAGCGCAAAGATTCATGAATATTCATTTAAATGATGAACTTGCTTATTTTATTGGTTTATTCATCGGAGATGGGTTCACAAATAAATATCATCAGTATTATTTAATACAATTCATAGGGCATAAAAAAGAAAAACAATTTTATGAAACCACGTTCTCAAATTACTGCAAAAAACTTTTTCAGATTAACCCAAAAATTAGGGAAGAAAAATTGGGGAACGTTATAAGGATAAATCTTTACTCTGTAGCTTTATTTAATTTAATAACAAAAAGATTCCAAATTTCTGCTGGTAGAAAATCAAGAACCGTTTTAATTCCTAAGGAAATTTTAAATTCTGATCCTGCAATTATTAAATCTTGTATTCGGGGGTTGTATGATGCTGAAGGCTGTGTTTTCTTTGATAAAAGGGTATTTTATAAAAATCCTTACCCAAGAATAGACCTGCATATGAACAATCTAGAATTGTTAAAACAGGTTTACGCCATTTTAAACAAATTTGAGATTAAATGCAGTTTGGGAACTACTGGGAAGAATTTAAGAGTTATTATTTATGGTGAAGACCAAGTTAAAAAATTTGTTAAAGAAATTGGATTTTCCAACTCAAAACATCTTGAAAGATTGGAAAAATCAAAGTAATCTACTTTTCAACTTTAACAACCCTTAATTCAGAAACAGCTAATGGATAAGTTTTCTTAAGTGTTTTTGAAAGCTCTTTTTGGATTGAACCGTTGATTGTGTTCTGGAAAAAATCTGCCTTACTAAAATTTTTAGCTGTTGCTATTAAAAATTCTTTTGCTTTATTTCTTAATTCAGCTCTGACACTCCTATGAACTCTTTTTCTAGTTATTAAAAAAGGTTTTATCCTTAATTTTTCATCTTTACATTTGCATAAAAAAGAATCTTCAATAATACTGATATTATGCCCAATCATTTTTCTGATAAATGAGGGGTAAATTGAAAATTCTACCATCTCTGCAGATAGCCCCTTGTCTTTAAGATGAACAATATAACGGGCTTCGCAATTTTTTCCTTTAAGAATTTTAGTCAAGTCGAATTTTATTGCTCTTTTATCTAAAGATTCAATAGTATAAGCAAATAAGGGAATGCTAGAATTTAGCACTTCGAGTTTAACATCAAAATATTTTTTCTTTAAAACCATTTTTTAATTTTTGTGAGTTATTTATTATTTTTTATGTGTTTTGTTGAATTTTGACTTTTGTGTTTCCTGAAGTTTGAGACTCTTTATTTTCCTTCTTTTAGCTGGAATTTAGATGTTCTTTTTCCTTTTCTTTGAACAGAGGATTTATTGCAAGTTAAACATTTGAAATTTAAATTTGTTTTTTTTGTACTTTTTGTTTTTCTTTTCCATTTTGTTATTGCAGGTTTTGAACCCCATCTTCCTAAATTGCCTGTTCCGCGCCTTCCTCTTAATTTGGCTCTTTCAATAGAGCCTCGTTTCATTGCGCTTCTTTTATGCCCTGAGCTGGCAATTATAACTTTATGAACTGTATGTTTTTTACAGTGTTTGCAATATCTTTTAACTTCTTTAGGTAGTTTCATACTTTTTTATAAATTAGAGACTTTTAAAGCTTTCTAGTTAATTGATTTATTCAATATCAATCTGAGAAGCTTTTTTGTCATTAATGAGGATAGAAGCTACCTCTTTTGGAAGATTAGCAACCTCGCCTTGTTTGAAAGGCCCTATTTCAGAACCATCAAAAAGAGAAAAAGCAGGAACTCCTTCTTTAAACCTTATAAACCAATTTTTCAATTCAGTTTCTTCTTTTTGTTTTCCTTCAAAATAAGTCAAGATTTTCTTCTGATTCTCTTCAAGCTGTTTGACTGTGCTTTCAAACAATGCTTTTTCATGATCGAGTAAATTATCAGTATCTCTTTTACTGATTCCAGTAATAGCTGCTGCAAAACTCAAATTCAAAACTTTTTTATTTCTTATAGAAAAAATTTCTTTTATTAAAGAAATGGCATTATCTAGCTGTTTTCTTGTAACTTTTAAGGTATCAGAGAATAAGCTAGTGTCTTGTTTAGTTAAGATTTGTTTCTTATCTTCTAGATAAGTTGCTAGTTCTTTTAGAAAATTATCTGGAAGTTCTTGTAAAGATTCATTATATTTCTCTTTTCTTAAATGGTCGTAAATCTCTTGGTATGTTATCATCTTTATTCTAGCTATTTTCCCCTAGCTGATTCAAAGAAGAATAGAGAATTTAAAAACATATATGTAAGAAGAAAATACAGTTTTGTGGTTATACTTTCACAGAATGCTAGAAAACACTAAAAAATGTTTCATAACATTTTTGGTGTGCCCAAGAATAAATATTCTTGAGCACAATCATGTTTTCGGCATGCCGTAAATATACTTAAAAGCGTGGCTAGGGTATATTTACATCATATTCAAAATAATCATCAAACGGGTTTTCTAATTGCATCATCTTTTCTATAGAAAGCTTCTCAAAATATCTTCTGAAAGGTCTCATTGAATTTCCATGAGCTGAAATAGCTACATTTACTTTTTCTCTTTTAATAAATGCAAGAAGGTCTTTGATAAAAGATGAAACACGTTTTTCAACCATCTTCACAGATTCCCCGCCAGGAGGAGAGATATTATAAGAACGATGATACAAATCAAAAAGTTTTTTTCTGTGTTTTTTGATAAACTCTGCATGAGAATGGCCTTGTAGTTTTCCATAGCTTCTTTCAATCATCCGGTCATCTTCAATTATTATCTTGCATTCTGGATGAAGTTTAAGAACTTCTTTTAATGTATCTTTGGATCTTGAAAGCCTGGTTTGAAAAGCAACTTGGAATTTCTTATTTTTTAGTTTTTTAGTGATTATCTTTGTTTGTTTAATTCCCAAAGCAGTTAATTTAGAATCTTTAAAACCAGTAAAAATATGTTTTTTATTGTAGATGGTTTGGCCATGTCTGAACAAATAAATTTTGCAAATCATTTTTCCTCTTTTAATTTCCCTTTTATAAAATATGATTGAATCGGATTTAATAAACTTATTGTTAAGAAAATCATAAAAAATGCGCCTACGCATTTTTGTGACCTTAAAACACTAAAAAATAACTTTGTTATTTTTGGTGTGCCGAAAACAATTTTGTTTTTAAGCAAAGCTTTGCTTTTTAGGGTGCCAGAAACTTTTGTTTCTGAGCATGCCAAAAAATAAACCCTCACACACTAAAGCACTAGAAAAACAGAGGTTTTTCTGTGTCCCGAAAACAGGATGTTTTCACGATGTGGAGTTATCTTTTTTGAGCATATCTTTTTTCGATAAAGCAACAACAAAGTTAAAATAACCAAGGCCAATGCTACTCCAAAAAAGATTAAAGAATCAAGAGCAGGATTCTGAACAACAGAGTTCCCTGTTAAATTGGGAAGATAAATGAAACCTGAAACCAAGATTAATGCAAATAGAAAAACAAGAAAAGCTGTTTCCGGCCTAATTAATTTTTTTCTTATTCTCGATTTTGAGTCAGTAACCATCTTTCTAGGGAGATAATAAGGTTTATTAATGTTTTTCAACTAATTTTCTCGTTCAAAGATGTTTAACTTTTTAAAGAAAAAACTTAATGACTTGCTCAAAAAAACTGAGAAAGAGATTGAAGAAAAATCAGAAGAACAAGTCAAGAAAGAAGAACTGGAAAAAGAAAGAAAAATTTCTGTAGAAATTTCTAAAGAAATTAAGGGAGATGTTGAAAAACTGAAAAAAGAGCAGGAAAAGAAAGCAGAAGAAATAAAAAAAGAGATTGAAGAGAAAAAACCTGAGAAGAAAGAGGAGATTAAAAAAGAAGAAGAACCTGGGGGAAAAAGCTTTTTTTCAAAATTAAAACAAGTTTTTGTCAAGACTGAAATTAATGACAAGGATTTTGATAAATTTTTCAATGACCTTGAAATGATTTTAATTGAGAATAATATAGCCTTAGAAGTAATTGATTCTTTAAGAGAAAAATTGAAAAAAGAGCTGTTAAATAAAGAGATTCCAAAAAATAAAGTTGAAGAAGAAATTAAAAAAGCATTAAAAAATTCTGTTTTAGACTTGTTAATAGAGCCTTTTAATTTAGAAGACAAAATTTCAGAAAAACTTAAAGAAAAAAAGCCCTATGTTATTGTGTTTTTTGGGATAAATGGAAGTGGAAAAACAACAACTATATCAAAATTAGCTTATATGTTAAAGAAAAAATATTCTTTAATACTTGCGGCAGCAGATACTTTCAGAGCAGCTTCTATTGAACAGTTAGAAAAACATTCTGAAAAGCTGGGTGTTCCAGTTATTAAATCAAGATATGGTGCAGATCCTGCTTCTGTAATATTTGATGCAATTGCACATGCTAAAGCAAAGGGAATTGATATTGTTTTAGCCGATACAGCAGGAAGAATGCATACTAAATCTGATTTGTTAAGAGAAATGGAAAAAATTGTTCGGGTTTCTAAACCAGATTTAAAGGTTTTTGTTGCTGAATCAACAACAGGAAATGATGCTATTGAACAAGCTAAAGCTTTTAATGATGCTATTGGAATAGATGCTTTAATCTTAAGCAAGGCAGATGTTGATGAACGGGGAGGAGCAATGATAAGCTCAAGTTTTGTAACTGGAAAGCCGATTTTGTTCTTAGGAACAGGCCAGGAATATAAAGATTTAGAGGTTTTTGATAAGAAGAAGATTCTGGATAAATTGTTTGGATGATTTAGTACAATAAAACTTAAATATTTCTTAAGCCCTTTATTTTTATGAGAAACTCACTTCTGACCTTACTATTTGCGGTTTTAATGTCCTGCAATAATGAACCTCGAGGAACTTTTTTCTTAGGAAAAAACGATACTCTTCATTTTCCTTATTATACTCTCGCATGGTTAAAAAACAGAAAAGATACAGTTATAATGGGGTTCAAACCTTTAGAAGAGAATACTTTCATAAACCAAGCGGCTTTAGAATTAGGGGCAGAGTATTATCATGAAATCGACCCACTAAGTGTTATCTGTATTCTAAATGCAACTGAATTTGGGGTTAGAGGATACAGACGCGATAGAACAACTGAATAAAACTTTATAAAACCCAAACTATTCAGAAAAACATGTTAGATAAATTAGGACAGAGTTTAAAAGATGCTATGAGCAAGATAGCTGGAGCTATATTTCTTGATAAAAAATTAATTGATGAAATATGCCTAGAACTGAAAAGAGCTTTACTAGAAGCAGATGTTGATATTAAAATTGCTAATGATTTAATTGAAAAGATAAGAAAAAAAGCAAATGAAGACATTAAGGGAATTGAGAAAAAAGAACAATTAGTTAAATTGATTCATGATGAACTTGTTTCTATACTTGGAGAAGAAAGTTTTGAAATTAAAGTAGATAAAAAAGCTAAGCCTTTCAAGATAATGCTTTTAGGATTGTATGGGGCTGGAAAAACAACTCATGCTGCAAAACTTGCTTTTTATTATTCTAAACGAGGTTTCAAAACCTGCTTATTAGGGTTAGATGTCCATAGGATGGCTGCTCCTGAACAGCTAGAGCAGATGGCTAGTAAGGCTAATGTTCAGGCTTTTATAGAAAAAGATGAACAAAATGTTCTGGCAATCTATGATAAATATAAAGAAAAAATAAAGAAATTTGATTTATGTATTGTTGATACTGCTGGGAGAGATGTTTTATCTAGCGATTTAATTAAAGAGATAAAAATGCTCTATGATGAGATAAAACCAAATGAAGTTTTTTTAGTTGTTCCAGCTGATATTGGAAAAGCTGCCAAAGAACAAGCAATTGGTTTTTCAAAAGCATGTAAAGTTACTGGAGTTATAATCACAAGAATAGATGGAACAGCTAAGGGTGGAGGAGCTTTAATTTCTTGTGCTGAAACTAATTCAAAAGTTTATTTTATTGGTATTGGAGAAAAAGTACAGGATTTAGAACTTTTTGAACCTAGTGGATTTGTCTCAAGATTATTAGGAATGGGTGACTTAAAGACCTTGATTGAAAAAACAAGAAATGCTATTGATGAAAAAGAACAGGAAAAATTCCAATCAAGATTAAAAGATGGAAAATTCACTTTAGTTGATTTTTGTGATCAGATAAAAAATATGCAAAAAATGGGGCCTTTAGATAAGGTTGCTGAATTGATTCCAGGACTAGGAAGCTTGGGTGGAAGTATAGGCAAGAAACTTCCAGATATGTTTAATGTTCAAGAAGGAAAAATGAAAAAATGGCGTTTTGCCATAGATAGCATGACTGAAAAAGAAAGAGAAAATCCCGATTTATTAGATTCTAATCGAATTTCAAGAATTTCAAAAGGAAGCAATGTTTCTGCTAATGAAATTAGAGAATTAATCAAACAGTATAAACTTGTCAAAGAATTTGCTGTGGGTGGATTGGGAAGTTCTATGGCTGGAGAAGGTAAAATGGATCAGAAAACATTGCAAAAATTAGCTAAGAAATTTGGCAGGAAAATGTTCTAGATTTAAGTTTAATATTAAAGTTTATTTCGGTTTGTTCTCAGAAATATTCGTTAGAAAACAGATTTTCAATGAAGCATTTTATAAGCTTACTTCTTGCTCAAAAGCCAAGCTGTGAAAGCTGTGACCCCTATTAAGATTATAACTCCTAAAATTTGGGGCTGCAGCAGAAAACTTTTTGGGCCAGCCATATATTGGTTGATTATTGGAGCAAATACAAAAATAGCGGAAAATACAAAAATAATAAGCAATATGACTATGAGAAATATGGCAAAACCTTTTCCATGAAAAAATTCATCCATATTTCCTTTAAACATCCCAACAATTAACATGATAAATAACAGCGAAATAATAAAAGCAGCAAATATTGGTGTTGTAACTTTGACATATTCTATTGCATTTGCAGATATTAAGAAAATTATTGCAACACAAAAACTAACAAAAATGTGAACAAATTTTTGCTCTCCTAAAACTTTTGTTTTTCCAAGCAAAGCATAAACAACTGTAAAAACAAGAATAAAACCAAAAACAGGCATAAATGTTCCTAATCCTGATAAGTCAATTGCAAAGGCCATTTTTCCTCTTTATTATTTTTTGTTAAGTTTTATTTTATTTTTAAGGTGATAACTTGATTTTTTATGTTAAGGTTTTGTGTATTTTTATTGGGTTACGTTTAATTTGTCTACTTTTTATTTTTATTTTGAGTTATCGGTTTTTAACTGCCTCCACCTGTTCTTTTTGTCATGGCTTCTCCAAGAATAGATTTTCCTTGCTCATTTCTTGCTCCCATCATAACTCCCACTGCAATTAGTGCTAAAAAGATTATTAAAACAAGCCATGAAGAGTTCATAGATATCCAGTATCCAATATTTTCTCCGAACATGTACTTAAACATTCCAGTTCTTCCTAAAATAACTAAAAAGATTATTCCTCCGACAACACCAAAAATCCATTTAAAAGATTTGTCACTTGGCTTAACAGCAATGCCAATCAGTATTACTAAAACCAGGACTATTGCGATTCCTAATCCGAGATTTGAAAATAAAGGCAAGAAAAATGAAGAAACATAAGGATTAGAAATAGTAAAAAATCCAACTGCTAAAGCTATAACAAGGTGAACTCCTCGATTATTTAAAATATTTATTTTTTCTAGAATCGCGAATACAACTGCAAAAACTAAGATCAACGGGAGTAAAACAGTAAAGACTCCGAACTGCTGCCATTGTTCTATCAGAGAATAAAATCCTCCGCTGAATGGTGAATGAAAAATATCTGCCATGTTTAAAAATTTTTGATTTTTTTAAACCCCAAAAATCTTCTGATTCCCTAGAAAAACATAAATTTTTCTGGGTGCCAGAAATGTTTTCATTTCTTAGCGTTTTGGGGTTTTCTCTTTTTTCTTTTTTTAGAAAGCTAAACTGCTTTTTATATCTTTCGTTTAATATCATGTAATTTATTAAAATCATAAATTAAAAGAATTAATTAAGATGAAGAGCCAGAAGATTTTTTAGGGGATGAAGTTGCAACAACTAATGCTAAAGCTCCGCCAAAAATAACAAATAAAACAACATATTGAATGATAGTACTATTAAATTGTATTTTTTCAAAAATTCCAGTTGCCCAGGCAAAAATTCCTACTAAAGATAAGCCAAGTAAAATTCCTAATGTTACTTTAAGTCCTTTATTGTCTTCTATCTTAATTCCAACAAATCCAAATAACATTAAGAGACATAATAAAACAATTATAATCAAAGCTATTAAAGGAATAAATTTTACTGTAATGCCAACTACAGACGGAACTGCGACAAAGATGAATGCTATGACCATTGCAACAATTGCATTTGCTGGCCGCTTCCCATCTCCCAAAATGCTTGTCTTTTCGAGAATTGAGAATATTACAACAAAAACTAGTAAAAAAGGTAACAATAAGTAAAGAAAGAAAGGATTTGCAAATATAGCTGTTTGCGGTGGTTCTACCATATTAATGACCTTATGCTAAGGAATCTTCTGAAATTTCTTCTTTCATTGGAAGTGCTGCTTTGCTTACTATCACAACTTCACCAAATGCTTTGATATATTGGTGTGGAATTATTAAGCCTCTTGCTCCAGATAACATTGGTGCTAAAGAAGAGTCTCTTCCTATCTTTATACGCCAGCTATCTAGTTTGTTTTCAACAAGATTTGCTTCTTCTACAATTCCAAGAAAGTCGCCAGAATCTGTAAACAGTTTCATTCCAACAATGTCACTAACTTGCATTATTTTTAACATTTTATACTTCTTTTTTCATAAGTTTATTTATCAAAAGATAAAAAGTGTTATGTTTAAATATCTTTTGATTGTGCAAAATATAGATTATATATCCTAGGTTGTGATGAGATGATCTAATTTTTTGGCT
The DNA here is from genome assembly GCA_964500015.1 of Candidatus Woesearchaeota archaeon. Taxonomy (GTDB): domain Archaea; phylum Nanobdellota; class Nanobdellia; order Pacearchaeales; family UBA284; genus JAPLYB01. The sequence continues at coordinate 9,656 of CAZCMN010000028.1, forward strand.
TAAAAAATCTCTAATTTGCAGTTGAGATTTTTTATTGTGTAAAATATATTTTGTTTTATTGATTTTTTAGCTTAATTTAATTTTTTGTTTTAGTTTTAAATAATTTTTCTCTAAAAAATCAAAAATTTGTTTGGCGTATGATTCATCTAAAATTTTTCCATAATAAAGGATACCATTTCTTAGAAATCTAAGCTCATTCATCAGGCTAACTTCATTTTCTGAGAAACCAATATTTTTCATGTAAGAAACTTCAGATTCATGAGCAAAAAAACCTGAAGCATTGTATCCACCAATAAGCATTTTTGCCCTTATTAATTCTAAAAAAATGTCATGACAGTCCTTTATTATAGAATTTGCATTTAAATTATTAACTCCTATCTTCTCTATTCTTTGCTTCAACCCCAAATAAGATTTATCTGCTTCTTCAATAAGAAATTTGGCTCTTGATAAATTGGGGGACTGTTTTTTTACAATCCCTTCTTTTACATATTCTTCAAATTTTCTTGGCAAATTCATAATTATAATTCGATGCCTCCTTTCAAGATAATTCCATTTAAGATATTCTCCCTTAAATGCTTATGAATCTCATTAAAATCTGAGTAAAACTGCAGGATTATCCTTCTTTCAAATATTTTTTCAAATTCTTTTAGATTAACCTGCCTCTGTTTTCCTATTACTGCTATATCGATATCTGAATTAAAAGTATCTTCGCCAAAAGAATAGGACCCGAATAAGATTATTGTTGAGCCAGGAGATTTTTCAGACAGATAATCAATCAGGCCAGATTCGTAAAGAAATTTAAGATTTTCAGCTCTTTTTAATCCGGCAATTTTTGAATTTTCCAGATTCAGCTTTATCTCACTTGTTTTTGAATCTTTATCCATATCCAGAATAATTAAACCCTCTTTTTCCAGATTTTCGAGAGCTTTAGAAATCGCTGTTGGGGAAACACCAAGCTTTTTTGATAAAACTCTTTTATTGAAAGACTTTCCAGCATATAAAAATAAAAATCTTAGGATTTCCTGTTGTAGTCGTGTAAACTTTAGTTTGTATATGTCCATTATAGTTTATATATGTAAACTAAAGTTTATAAATGTTATGACTCTGACAGTATATCTTGCTTTTAATTTTTGATTGTGAAGGATATACAGTTTATTCTATTGATTTTTACCAAAATATATATGACGTCCTCTCCACACTAAAGTGTGGAGTTTCCTAAGTGATGCTCTTTCTGA
>CAZCMN010000029.1:0-10693 GCA_964500015.1 Candidatus Woesearchaeota archaeon
TTGAAAAAGAAAATATGATTGAGATAGATGGATGTCAAATTCTTCCAACAAGCGTTTTTCAAGCTTCAGGACATTTAAAAAGTTTTAATGACCCCCTAATAACTTGCTCAAAATGCGGTTTTAAAACTCGTGCAGATAGATTAATTCAAGAAGTAACAAAAGAAGAAATTCCTGAAAAACTTGAAAATGAAAAATATAACGAATTAATTAAAAAAAACAAAATTGTTTGCCCAAAATGCAAATCTTTCTTTAATAAAGCAGAAATATGGAATATGATGCTAAAAACAGGAATAGGTGCAGAACTAAAACAAGCTTACTTAAGGCCAGAAACTTGTCAATCTATTTTTGTTAATTTTCCAAGAATCTTTAAAACTTGCCGAGTTAAATTGCCATTTGGAATAGCTCAAATAGGAAAAGTCTTTAGAAATGAAATAGCTCCAAGGCAAGGCCTTATCAGAGAAAGAGAATTCAATCAGATGGAAATAGAAGTTTTCTTTAACCCTGAAAAAGAAAATGAGATAAACATCAATAATATTAAAAAAGAAACAATTTCTCTGTATAAAGAAAGATTAAATAAAACTACAGTAGAACAAGCACTAGAAAGGAGATTAATCAAAAGCAAGTTTATTGCATATTATCTAACAATTCTCAAGAAATTTTACCTCAAGCTTGGAATTCCAGAAGATAAAATGCGATTTCGTTATGTTTCTAAAGAAGATAGACCCTTTTATTCAAAAGAAACCTGGGATTTTGAAGTTTTAACAAGTTTAGGATGGTTAGAATTATGTGCCTGCAATCATAGAGGAGACTATGATTTATCAGGACATCAAAAACTATCTAAACAATCTTTTGAAGTAGTTGATGAAACAGTAAATAAAAAAGTCTTGCCCAATGTTTTTGAGCTTTCAGCAGGCCTAGATAGAGCATTGTATGCTATTTTAGAATTAACATACAAAGAAGAACCTAAAGATGACAGGACAATCTTCTCTTTTCCAGAAAAACTTGCACCAGTTCAAGTAGCTATCTTTCCCCTAGTTAACAAAGAAGGAATGCCCGAATTAGCAAAAAAAGTTTATGAAATGCTTAAACCCTTATTCAAATGTTTCTATGACGAATCTGGCTCTATAGGAAGACGATACAGAAGACAAGACGAAATAGGAACCCCCTTTTGTTTAACAATTGATGGACAGTCTCTTAAAGACGCCACAGTCACGTTAAGAGAGCGTGACAGCATGAAACAGATCAGGATAAAGATCTCTAAGTTGATAAAAGAGCTGAGAAAGTGAAAAATAGACTTGTCGACTGAAAAAATTCTAAATTCCTAGAAAACAAAAAGTTTTCTGGACACCAAAAATTTTATTTTTAGTGTTTTAGTGCCGCCAGTTCCAAAGAAGTTTCATTTCACCCAACTTATTAAATGGACCTGCCGGGAATCGAACCCGGAACACACCGCTGCCAGCGGCGTATTTTACCGTTAAACTACAAGCCCGTTAATAAGAATTCTTAATTTAAGACATATTTAAACCTAATCAAGATAATCCTAATTTTCATAGAAGCCTTTTTCTAATTGCTCATTCAAACATTCCATGCACAATTGTTCTTTTGGCAAGCCAATTGCTTTAGCAATATCATCACATGAATTATAGATTAATCCATCTAAAAGCAATTCTTCTTTAAGTTCTTTAAATTTTTTAACTCTTGCAACACAATCTTCATCTTTTTTAGTTGTTTTTGCATATTTGCAAGCATGCATTAAAGGTGGAAATGCAATGGCAGCATAAACTTTTTCAGCACCAATTAATCTTAATAGTTTGACCCTATTCCTTAATTGAGTTCCCCTAACAATACTGTCATCAACAACGACAATTTTCTTTCCCTTTATCCTAGCTTCATTTGGAGTTAATTTTAGCTTAGCAATCATATCTCTCGTTTCTTGATCTTGGGGAGTATAGCTCCTTCCGCCACCAGAAGAAAAACCAGGATATTTTGAAAAAACTTCCATAAGAGGCAATTTAGAATTAAATGCAAAACCCTCTGCATGCCCTCTCCCAGAATCTGGAATTGGAGAAACATAATCAATTTCAGCATTGAAATTTTTAAATTTCTCAGCTAAAAATTTTCCACAATTTCCTTTAACATCTGTTACATAATGCCCATCTATCTTAGAAGAGATATAACCAGTATAAATCGGTTCAAATGCACAATATGAATGAGGAACATCAAAAGTCTTTAAGCTCGTAATTCCCTGTTCATTTAAAAGGACTATTTCTCCAGGGTTTACATCTCTAACAATTTCAAAACCCTCTTCTCTAGGAAAAGCAACGCTTTCAGAAGCAACAGCCCAACTCTTTTCTTTTTTCCCAAGAATGAGAGGTTTTCTTCCATAACCTCTTGCAGCATAAATCCCTTCTTTTGATAAAGCAATTAAAGCAAAGTCTCCTTTCTCCTTTCCAGTTACGTCTAATAATTTTTTTATTCCTGAGATAAAGTCGTTTTCTCTTGAAATAATCTTGGAAGCAAGGACTGCATCTGTTTTTTCTCCATTATACTCTTTTAAATTTTGAAAATCTACAATATTTCCATCAAAGATCAAAGCAAAATTCCAATTTAAAACAGGTTGCCACTCTCCAAAAACGCCGCCAATCCCCATGTTTCCCTGCATAAACTCTAATTTTTTAAAAAATCTCTCCCATAATGAACCTTCACGAGTTTCTATTTCAATCTTGCTTGTTTTAGGATCATGCCATGCAAACCCACAGAAATCAGGTGCCCTATGTTGTAGATGAAAAACCCCATTAAATAAATCTGAAACGCAATTCTCTTTTGAAAATATTCCATAAATTCCTGCCATGAAGATAAGAACATTTATTGTTTTTAAATAATCCTATATTTTAGAACACATGATTTAATAGTAACCATAAATTTTTATACTTAAAAAAATTCTAAATTTATCTAAAAAAGGGGATAAAACGCTAAAAAATCAGGAGATTTTTGGCGTGCCCAAAAACCAAGGAGGTTTTTAAGCATGGTAAAAAAAGAGAGAAAGAAAGATATGTTTGACAAAGCAATTGAAAAAGCTGAATTAACAGAAGCTGAAAAACAACATATGGAAGAGCTAGAAAAAGAGGAAAGACTTACCTATATAGGCTAATTTAAAAAATGAAAATGTCAAATAATGAAGATTGTATTTTTTGCAAAATAGTTAAGGGAAAGGTCCCTTGTTATAAAATTTATGAAAACAAGAAATTCTTAGCTATATTGGACATTTTTCCAAATACAACTGGCGCAGCACTGGTGTTGTCAAAAAAACATTATAACTCTGATATTTTTCAAATGCCAACTAAAGAATATTCAGAAATAATGCAAACAACTAAAAAAGTAGTCGAATTATTAAAGAAAGCCCTGCTAGTAGAAAGGGTAGGGATAATTGTAGAAGGCATGGGAGTTAATCATGCCCATATAAAACTATATCCCATGCGCGGTTTAGGCAAAGAATGGAAACCAGTATTTGCTGGAGATGAAGTTTTTTATGAAAAATACCCTGGATTTTTGACATCTGCAACAGGACCAAAAGCAAAATATGAAGATCTCAAAGAATTATCTGAAAGAATCTCTAAATTAGCCAAAGAAATAAAAAAAGAAAAATAAGATTAAAATTATTTCTTAAAGATTTTTATCGATAGTGGAATCATTAAGATAATCCCAAATATCAAGTACCAGTACCATTCTAAACCAAGAATTCCATTCCACAACTTGGCAATCATTAAAGCAAATGCTAAAACACATAGCTTCAATAAAGAGATGTCATACCAGTTATACCTCTTGATTTTTTCATTCATCCATTTAAAGCACATCTTTACCTCCTTTTTTTAGTATAATTTAAAGAATAAAGAATTCTTTAAAAAGTCTCTGTTCTTTATCATTAAATGCAAGCTCGCGATTATCAAACAAACATAGTAGAAACATGCAAAAAGAAGAATTGCCTTGTAATTTTACCAACAGGATTAGGAAAAACCCTAATAGCGTTAATGCTTGCCCAAGAAAGGCTTAAACTTTTTCCACAATCAAAAATACTTTTTCTTGCCCCAACTAGACCATTAGTAGAACAACACTATGAATCTTTTAAAAAAGATTTTCCAGATGCTAACAAACTTGATTTGCATATTTTCACAGGAAAAATAAACCCAAGCAAAAGAACTGAAATCTGGAAAAAAGCCCAGATTATTTTCTCAACACCACAGTGCATCCATAATGATCTTGAAAATAACCTTATTAATCTAAAAGAAGTTTCCTTATTAATTGAAGATGAAGCTCACAGATGTCTAAAAAATTATTCTTATACTTTTGTAGTTCAAGCTTACAAAAAACAAGCAGATTATGAAAGAATCATTGGATTAACAGCTTCTCCTGGTTCAGAAAAAGTAAAAGTAAAGGAAATTTGTGATAACCTAAACATAGAAGCAGTTGAAGTTAGAACAAGAGAATCAGAAGATGTTATTCCTTATTTGCAAAAACTCACTTATGATTTAATAAAAATAGAATTTCCTCAAGAAATGCAGGACATAAGGGTTTTACTAAAGGCTATTTATGACAAAAAGATAGAAGAATTAACAAACAGAAAACTTATTTTTACAAAATATATCACAAAAATAACTTTATTAGAACTTCAGACAAAATTTAGGAATATGATAATATCTGGAAATAAACATTTTAATATTCTTAAAGGAATTTCTATCTGTGCTCAAGCAATTAAAATCAGCCATGCTTTAGAATTATTAGAAACACAGACATTAGATACCCTATTCTTGTACTTAAATGATATGTACAAACAAGCTAATGAGAAAAAAAGCAAAGGAGTTGTCCAGATTGTTAATTCAAAAGAATTTCAAGATGCATACATTATGGTTGCTAAACTCCATGAAAACCGTTTTGAACACCCAAAATTACAGAAATTAAGAGAAATTGTTCTAGAAGAAATAAAGAATAATCCTAATGCAAAAATCTTGATTTTTTCCCAGTATCGAGATACAGTTTCAAGAATAGATCAAGAACTTAAAGCAAATAAGATAAAATCTGAAATTTTTATTGGACAAGCAAAAAGAAAACTTGTTGATGGCATGAATCAAAAAGATCAACAAATGACTCTTTCAAGATTTAAAAGAGGCGAGATAAATTGTTTAATTGCTACAAGTATCGCAGAAGAAGGCCTCGACATACCCGAAGTGGCGCTTGTTATTTTTTATGAACCAATCCCCTCAGCTATTAGAAAAATCCAGAGAGCAGGAAGAACAGCCAGATTAAAGCCAGGCAAATTAATAATCTTGATGACAAAAGGAACTCGAGATGAATCATATCATTGGGCAGCACATCAAAAAGAAAAAAAGATGCACAAAATCCTAGAAAATGTCAAGGACGATTTAGAAAAGGATTATGATGAGAAGAGGCAAAAAACTTTAAAGAAGTATTAACAAAATGGTCGGGTATTGAACCAAAAGAGCACTCACATGGAAGCGAATATCGTGTTGAGTTATATTCTGTAGATTGCTCGAGATTTATCCAAAATTTTAAAATAAAAAAGATATTAAGTGAAAATAAATTGAATAAATCTTGTTTTCTTAGTGGCTTGTTTGATTCTGAAGGGGCAATAATTGCAAAAAACCTAGAAAATCGAAACATAACCAAAAGATGGATTCATTTTTCAAACAACAACCTTAAAACAATAAATCTTGTTACAAAACTTTTAAAAGAATTTGAGATTCGCCATAAAGTGAAATCTAGAATTCATTCTGGATTTGGCAGTAAAAAAATTCAATATGAAATTTTAATTTATGACAAAAAAAGCATTACAAACTTTTATAAACATGTTAAATTTTCTATAAAAAGAAAACAAGATTTGCTAAGAAAATTAATCAATTCATACCAAAAATGACAGAAAGTAAACATAACGTGATAATATATGGGACAAGCAGCTGCCCATGGTGTACCGTAGTTAAAAATTTCTTAAAACAAAATCATGTTGAATTCACTGAAAAGGATGTGGGAAAAGATCATGCTGCTGCTAAAGAAATGATTGAAAAATCTGGTCAAATGGGAGTTCCAGTAACAGATATTGATGGGAATATAATAATTGGTTTTGACAAAAAGAAGATAGAAGAAACTTTAGGGTTGTAATTCTTGAAGTAATCTGATTTTAAGAATTTGGTTTCTCCAAAACCCCCTTTAAGTGTATATATTCTTTTAACAATCTCCTATCATGAAAAAGTGTCAACAACTTATAGATGTCCAAAAATTTAAAAAATCCTTAATACTTAAGATTTTATGATTTTAATTGATTCAAGAGAAAAAAATTCTTTAGTTGTTTCAGAACTTATTGCAAAAAAACATGAAATAAAACTTGAACAACTCCCTATTGCAGACTACATTATCGGAGATATTGCCATTGAAAGAAAAACACTAAATGATTTTATCTCAAGCATGTTATCAAAACGTCTCATCGAACAATTACAAAACTTAAAACAATTTCCAAAACAACTCTTAATTCTTGAAGGTGAAGAAAAAAGAATAAATATTCACCCAAATGCAATTCGTGGAATGCTGCTTTCAATTATTCTAGATTTTCAGATTCCAATTGTTTATTCCAAAAACAATGAAGAAACAGCTGAATTTTTAATTTTATTAGACAAAAAACAAAATAAACCTCCAAGTGAACTCTCGCTTGTAGCAAAAAGAAAAGCAAATTCAATTCAAGAGCAGCAGCAGATTATTCTTGAGAATTTTCCAGGAATTGGGCCTTCAACAGCTAAACAACTTCTTAAAGAGTTCAAATCCTTAAAAAAGATTTTTTTATCTAGTGAAAAAATCCTTATCAAAGCAGGTTTGAATGAAATCAAAGCACAAGATTTGAAGAAGATTGTTAATTTTAGCTAGATTAATTCAAATCTCTCAACATCTTCATAAATCGGCCCCTTAGCAGTTAATGTAGATTTCTTAAGAACAAAATCCCTAACATTAAAGGAAATGGGTTTAATCTTAAAATCTTTGATTTTCTTCAAAAATTCCTCTTTATTTGAAATGTTTTTAATTCGAGCTAAAGTAACATGACTTTCAAAATCTTTATCTTTAAAATTTATTAAACTAGTATCAATTTTCCCAGATAATTCTAAAATCTCTTCAGATTCCAAACTTATCCATAAAACCTTGGCAAGATTTTCGTTTGGAAAAAAACCAATTTTTCCTAAAGAAACTGAAAATTTAGGAAATTTTATTTCCTTTAAAGCCTCCTGAATCTCTCGAAAATCTTTTTCATCAACTTCTCCAAAAAACTTTAAAGTTAAATGTAAATTCCCTAGTTCAACAAACTTTGCATCTAAAAAAGGTTTTATTTCTTCTTGAATTTTAATTAATTCATTTTTAACTTCTTCATTTAATTCAATAGCAAGAAAACATCTCATCTCATCCCCCTATATCCCATGAACTTGTTTAGGTTTATGTTTATTCACAAAAAAGACCTCTTTTTTCGGATCTAAAAGAGTTTTTGATTTTTTGGGACTCATAAACATTTCTCTTCGAAGTATTATTTTTAAATTATCTTTCTCTAACCCTAATAAAATAATCATTCCAGTTAAAGCTAGTGTTCCTGAAACAAAGAAAGTCACAGTAAATCCTAAATGAGTAGCTAAAATTGAACCAAAATAAGCAGCTATTCCAGCTCCTCCACCAACTAACCCAGAATAAATGCTCCATTCAAAACCCTCTTTTCCTTTTGTTAAATGAGTAGAAAACAAAGAAAACCAAGCAGGAAAAGCTAATCCTCCACCAAGACCATAAACAAACTGGGCTATATAAAAATGCCAAACATTAGTTGAAAAAACGTAAATAAAAGGAACACAAGCAATTAAAAAAGTTCCAATACAGACCATATAAAATCTATGTTTTGGCCCAAATGCTCTAGAAAAAAATAATTGAAAAATAGTTTTGGTTATTAAAAAAATAGTGCTCATAAGACCAACAGCAGCTAAACTTCCGCCGATAACGCTGTCTTTTATATAAATAGCTAAAATAGGAGCAATTAGCCCAAATCCTAAAAAGACTAATAAATCTGATGCTATCAATAATTTCAAAGTCTTATTCATTTTACAATTAAACCTCTTTTTACAATTTTTCCTTAAGGATATTATTAATGATATTAATTACAATTTTTAAACCTTTTCCATCATCTTTTTCAGGATTATACTCAACCAAGTCCATTGCTTTAAAATTTTTTAAGGAAAATATCTTATCTAAAAATCTTTTCAGTTGTTCTTCATTTAATCCTTCAGAAACAGGATATCCTGTTGCTGAAAAGATTTTTTCATCTAAAACATCCAAATCTAGGCTGATATAAACAGCATCGTTTTCTTCTAATTTAAAATTTTGCTCATTTTTAAGAAAAGAGTCAAATTCTGAAACTTTAATGACTTTAATCCTGCTTTTCTTAAAATTTTCTTTTTCTTCATCATAAATTTTTCTAGCACCAATTAAAATAATATTTTTGAAATTAAACCCCTGTCCAATCAAAGCTTGAACCCATTCTTCATGGCTCACTTCATTTAAAGGTGGCATCATATCAAAATGCGCATCTAAATCAAATAAAGTTGGATTATTATACACCTGTCTAAATGCATTAAATAAAGAAAAAGAAATTGAATGATCCCCGCCCAAAAACAAGATCTTTTCATCATTATATTTATTTTCTTTAAAAATCTTCAAAGATTCTAAGAAGATGGTTTTTTGATTAAACTCCAAATCCCCTAAATGGATATTAAATTCAACAAATTTTAGATTCTTACAATTTTTTTCACATTTAATATAATCTACTATCTGTTTTGGAGTCTTTTCACTTCCTTTAGTTTTGCCAAATGAATGAATACTAGGAACACTGACAATAATCATAATCAAAAGAAAGAAATTAACTTTAAATATCTTACAGATTAATTAGGAATAATCGCTCCCTGACTTAACCCCTTTATCTTAATAATCTTAAGAACATCTTCTAAGGTTACTTCATTAATAAAATCTAGATATTTATAATAATCTTCTGCTCTTCCCGCAGTTTCTTCTAAAAATAAATTAGTAGCAGTAACATCTGACTGTTCGTTCTGAACATTCCATTTTCCAATACACTGTTCTTTAGCTTGGCTTATTTCTTTGCTAGAAATTTTTTTCATCCCTTTTAGTACTTTAAGAATAATTTCTTTTGTTTTTCGAACATTTTTTTTCTCAACGCCAGCATAAATCAAACAATGCCCATAATCTCTTTCTTGTTCAAGATAACTGTGTGCAGTGTAAGCTAATCCTCTTTTTTCTCTAACTTCCTGAAATAATCTTGAAGACATTCCATCTCCGAGAATAGCATTCATTACATCGCAAGCATATCTTTCTCTAGATCTTAGGTTTGGAATATGAAATAAAAATCCTAAATGGGCCTGGTCTATATGTTTCCTTTTTTCAACAAATTTTAAATTTCTTGTTTTCAAATCCAACATCGGAATTTCTTTTTTTTCTGATTTTTTAAAAAATTCTTTGCATAAACTGATAATCTTTGAAAAATCTGCATTTCCAACAATTGAAACAATCAGATTATTTGGCTGATAAAAAAAATCATGCCAATTCAAAAAATCTTCTCTTTTAAATCCTAAAATATTTTTCTTAAATCCCAAAATTGGAAAAGCAAATGGTTTTTGATATGAAATCTCTTTCATTTTATCAAATAAGGCTCTCATCGGCTGATCATGAACCATATTAAACTCTTGTAAAATAACTCCTCGTTCTCTTTCAAGTTCTTTAATATCAATTTTTGGATTAGCAATCATGTCAAAAATAACTTGAGAAACTTTAAAATGCTTGCTTGGAAGCTTACAATAAAAAAAAGTCATTTCTTCTGAAGTAAATGCGTTCCACTGTCCTCCAACACTCTCTATAGCAGAAGAAATCTCTTTTTGATCCCTAGTTTTAGAACCCTTAAAAACCATGTGCTCAAAAAAATGAGCCAAACCCTTATTTTTTTCATTTTCAAAAGCAGCTCCTGCTTTTGTAGCTAATACTACAGAAACAACTGGCAAATTTCTCTTTTCAAATAAGATTGTTAATCCGGAATCTAATTGAACCCTTGATAAATCACCCATTTTTATTGTATTTTTAAGCAGTAAAATAAAGTTTTTAAACATTCTTAATCAGAAAACTATGAATTTTATTGCTATAAAGTCATGAAAAAGGCAAAATTAGCATTTTTGTGATGCCAAAAACCAATTTTTGGTTTTTTAGCATATAAACAAACATTTAAAAAAGTGAAAGTTATAAAACTTAATTAATAAGTTCAAAGAGAGGTAAAAAAATGGCGACAACAGCAGGTGGATGCAGAGATTTAAGAAAATATATGAATGATCCTAAGACTTTAGAGATTTTTGGACAATTGATTAGTGGAAGAAAGGGTTATATACCTGTAATTGAAAGAAGAGTAGAGATAGTCTATTGCAAAGGATGTAAAAGACAGATGAATGAAGAGGAAAAATTCTGTCCAGAATGCGGCACAAAAGTTGAAAAACCTTCTCCTGAACAAGAAAATACAGAAGCTTAATTCTTTTTCAACTTTTGTTATGTTCTATTAAATGTATGAGCCAGAGACATATGTCATGGGATAACCGAAAATTAGTTC
>CAZCMN010000030.1:0-10123 GCA_964500015.1 Candidatus Woesearchaeota archaeon
ATTACATCATTCGTTTTAGGACGCTGTCAGCTTTAGCTGACAGAGGATGTCACAAAATCAAAACCTTTTTAACATCTTTCTTCTTAACGATTTATGGCAAAAGTATTTAAATCAAAAAGCAAGAAAAAAACTTTTTACATTACAACCGCAATAGACTATGTGAATGCATCTCCCCATGTAGGGCATGCCTTCGAGAAGACACTAGCAGATGCCATAGCCAGATGGCACAGACTTAATCAAGAAAAGGTTTTCTTCTTGACTGGGGTGGATGAAAATGCACAAAAAAATGTTCAAGCAGCTGAGCAAGCAGGAGTTCCAGTAAAAAAATTCATTGACAAGAACACAGCACTCTTTCAAGAGTTATGTGATAAATTAAACATAAGTTATGATAAATTTATTAGAACTACGGCAAAAGAGCATGCAGAAGTTGTTATTGAAGTCTTAAAAAAAGTAATTGAAAATAAAGATATCTATAAAGGAGAATATGAAGGATTTTACTGTTCAGGTTGCGAAGCATTCATAACAGAAAAAGATTTAGTTGATGGAAAATGTCCCGAACACAATAAAGAACCAGATATAATGAAAGAAGAAGCTTATTTTTTTAAGCTGGGAAAATATCAAAAACAACTTATAAAATTTGTTGAAAGTTATATTATTCCAGAATCTAAGAAAAATGAAATTCTTTCTAGATTAAAAACCGAATTAAAAGATGTTTGTATTTCAAGAAAAGGAGCAAAATTAGGAGTTGATTTTCCAGGAGATAAAGATTATAAAATCTGGGTTTGGGTTGATGCTCTTATTAATTATATTTCAGGAGCTAAAGAAAAATGGCCTGCTGACCTACATGTCATCGGAAAAGGAATAAACTGGTTTCATTCTGTTATTTGGCCAGCATTATTAATGTCTGCTAAAATTGAATTGCCTAAGAAACTTTTAGTTCATGGTTATCTAAATTTACAAGGTAAAAAAATATCAAAAAGCTTAGGAAATATTATTGATCCTATTGAATTGATAAATAAATATGGAACAGATTCTGTGAGATATGCTTTATTGAGATGCTCTGTTTTTGAAGATTCTGATTTTTCAGAAGAAATCTTGATTGAGAGACATAATAAAGAACTTGCTAATAAACTAGGCAATCTAGTTTCAAGAGTTTCAGCTTTAGCAGAACAAAATGGAATTAAAAAAATCGAGAATAATCTTATCAAAAGGTTAAAAATTAAGGAAATTGAAAAATGCATGGAAAATTATGAAATAGACAAAGCTCTTTCATTGATTTTTGAGTTCATTGATAACTGCAATGAATATATTCAAGAGAAAAAACCATGGGAAACAAAAGACAAAAAAGTTTTATATGAATTAGTTGACTCAATAAGGGAAATTTCAAAATATCTTTCATGTTTCATTCCCGAAACATCTGAAAGAATAGATAAAATTTTTAAAACAGACAAAATCAAGAAAGCAGAGGTTTTATTCAAAAAAATTGACGTTTCACCTGCAAACAAAAGCGAAGCGCAACCTCAAAAAGAAACTAAACTTAACTCTACACTCTCTTCTAAACTTCCAAGTAATAAGATTAATAAATCTGAAATTCCAGGAATAATTAGCATGGCAAATGTACAATTTTCAGATTGGCAAAAACTTGAATTAAAAGTCGGTAAAATAGAGAAAGCAGAAGATATTGAAGGGGCCGATAAATTATACAAATTAACAATCAATATTGGAAAAGAAAAAAGAACAGTTTGTGCAGGAATAAAAAAATACTATAAAAAAGAACAATTAAAAGGAAAATTGTGTGTTTTGTTTGTTAATCTAGAGCCAAGAATAATGAAAGGAATAGAAAGCCAGGGCATGATTCTCGCAGCAGTTAATGAAAATGAAAGTAAAGTTCTATTAATAAGTCCAGATAAAGATATTGAACTCGGAAGCAGAGTCAGTTAAAATGCCAATTAAGCCTTCTTATATATATAAAGATATAGAAATTCGTTCTTCATTAATTCACGGAAAAGGCATGTTTGCTAAAAAAGACATTCCTGAAGATACAATAATCTTCAAATGGGGTGGGACTTTTGTTTCTAAATCAGAACTGCCTACAGACAAAGAGAAATATATTATTTTACAAATTGACGATAATCTTTATTCCATAGAACTTAGAGACTCGCCTGAAGATGACACCTATTTCATAAATCACTCTTGTAATCCTAATGTTTGGATGAATGATAGAACCACTTTCGTTACATCAAGAAACGTTAAGAAAGGGGAAGAATTGACTGTCGATTATGCTTTGTTTGTTTCAGAAGACTATGTTTCAAAATGGACTTGCAAATGTGGGGCAAAAGAATGTCGTAAAAAAATAACTGGCCTAGATTATAAAATTCCAGAATTACAAAGAAAATACAAAGGTCATTTTTCTCCTGTTGTTCAAAAGAAGATAATCCTTATGTTATGATTACTTACAGATCAAACAAAGTGCGAAGAAAGGTTTTATTTCCCAATCTAGTAGCTCAAGAAATAAATCTGCGCTCTTGACATCTTTTTGTAAAACCCCAAATCAGATTTTTTCTTTCTAACTTCTATAAATGTTTTTCCTAATCCTTCCCATATTAAAAACCAGCTAGGTATTTCTAAAATACTAAGAAATGCAAGAAAGATATTATTTTCAATCTTAAAAAATCCAGAAACTACAATCACATTGATTATAATTCCAAGACAAACCCAGAGAATACCTTCTCCTATTATTTTTTTGATTTCTTTTTCTTTTTCTTCGTAATGTTTAATAAAATGAGTTTTTAGTCTTCTTTTAATAGAATTTTCTTGGTTTATTTCTCTTTTGTTTTTAGGTATTAGAAGCCTTAATTCAAATTCCTCAGTAGTTTTTTCTCTTACAGCCCTTTTACATTCAACAAGAAAATCATCTGAAATTGCTCTTTCAGAATAATTTCTAGGATCAAAATCTGAGAATAAATCCTTGTAAGAATCTAAAATAAGACTAACATTTCCCTCTCTTAACCTATTTGTCGAATCATTAAATTCTTTCTCTTCTTCCATAACACGCCTCTTTTTTAATGCTAAACTCTTTGGATTTATAAGTTTATCGAAAATTAATCTTAAATTTTTTTAGATCTTCTAATTTTTTGAACCAGATTATTACCCAATACTTTTTAAAACCACATTTTTTTAGGGCTTCAATTCTATGATTACCATCTGCAATTGATAATTTTCCTTTCCTACACCATACAATAAAAGGAGGAACATTCCATTCATTTTTTATAGCTTTAATCATTGAATTGTTTCTGTCTTCCCACTTATCTTTAAACTCGTAAAATTTCATATTCTTTTCTGGACCACAACATCTTATCAATTTTGAAAATGGAATATCGACTGGCCCATAAAAATGACCCTTTTCTTTCATTATTTCAGATAAATGGTTGTTTTTTCCAACACTAGTCAAAAATTCATGGACCCATTTATCAATTTCACCTCTTTGGGAAAAATCAAGTGCTTCCTTGCATGTAAATTCCATAAATATTCATATAATCTTGAAGATAAAAACCTTACTAGTATAGAAAGTTATTTTAAACCATATTCATTGATTTTCCATGGGCTTGTAGTCCAGTGGTTAAGACGACACCCTCACACGGTGTAGATCCTAGGTTCGATCCCTAGCAAGCCCATCTAGATCCTAGGTTCCGCTAAAAAAACAGAAGTTTTTTGGCGTGCCGGAAATTGTTCATTTCCGAGCAGATCCCTAGCAGGCCCATCATTCTTTTCTCACTATAACTTTCTCAAAATATTGCTTAGCAATATCACCAAAATCTTCAAGAATTTTATCAGAAGTCTTAGGAAATATCTCCAAATTCTTATCTAAACATTTGTTTGGCCTGAATTGCTGTAAAACAAGAATTTTATTTGCATTTCTAGATTTCAAATATTCTCCTATCTCAACAATATCATCTTTTGTTATTCCAGGAGCTATAGTGACTCTAAATTCATAATTTGGAAATTTTTTAATAATATCAACTGATTTTTTAATAGCTTCAATATCTACCTTGCTATTAACAATTTTTTCATAATTTTTAAAACTTGCCTTAAAATCCATTGCAACAAAATCAACAAGATGTTTTCCAAGCAATTCTTGCAGCATCTCTGGATTTGTTCCATTAGTATCTAATTTCACTTTTAAGCCTATTTCATAAATTTTTCTGATAAATTCTCTAAGTTCTGGATTTAATGTCGGCTCTCCTCCTGTTATGACAACACCATCTAAAAATCCTAGATTTTCATTTAAATGTTTTAGAATTTCTTCTTCAGTGTAAGTCTTGACTTCTTTTCCTATTTCAGCATCTAATAATTCGGGATTATGGCAGAAACCACACCTAAAATTGCATCCAAATAAAAATATAACACTAGAGGCTAATCCGGGATAATCAATCATGCTTAATTTTTGTAATCCTTTAATTAACATTATTAAGGTGATATGTGTAGATTAATAAATCTTATCTGGGCGATTGTATTTCCTTACACTTTGTTTTTTTAAGAATCATAAGAATATTACACTTATCTCGGGCTGTTGAATCAGCCAAACTAATTTATACCTTGCATGCACACTCTTCTTTTGATAAGGTAGGAACAGTAGCATTATTAAATGCAACAGAGTCATATGTTTTTCTCATTTTAAATTCCTCTTGTTTTCCAGGATTCCAGGCAGCAACAGGCCTGATATATCCAACAACTCTGCTGTAAACTTCTGTCTTGCTATTGCATGTCGGACAATTAAAATGTTTTCCTTTCACATATCCATGATTCTTGCAGACTGAGAAAGTAGGTGTTAGAGTAATATAAGGAATTCTAGATCCACTAGTCATTTTTTTAATCATTGTTTTTGCAGCTTCTGCATCTATCGATTCTCCTAAGAATGTATGGAAAACAGTTCCCCCAGTATACAATGTTTGTAAAGATTCTTGATGTTTTAATGAAGCAAGAACATCATCTGTGTATTCAACAGGCAATTGAGTTGAGTTAGTATAAAAAGGAATGTCTTTTCCTCCAAGTTTTATACCTGGGAAAGTTTGTTTATCTATTCTAGCTAGCCTGTGAGAAGTTCCTTCTGCAGGTGTTGCTTCTAGGTTATAAATATGTCCGGTATCTTCTTGAAATTCTTGGATTTTATCTCTCATAAAATTCAAAACCTTAACTGCAAATTGTTTTCCTTGTTTAGAAGCTATATCTTCTCCTAAAAAATTCAAACAAGATTCATTCATTCCAACTAATCCAATTGTTGAAAAATGATGGTCTAAATTTCCTAGATATCTTTTTGAAAAAGGCAGTAGCCAATTATCTAAATTTTTAGTAACTACTTTTCTTTTGATTTCTAAAGACCTCATAGCTAAGTACATCAATTGATCAAGTCTTTCAAAATACTCATAATCATCTTTAGCAATATATCCTATTTTTCCTAAGTTTATTGTAACAACTCCAACACTTCCGGTACTTTCTCCTGATCCAAACAAACCTCCTGTAACATTTCTAGATAATTCTTTTAAATCAAGTCTTAATCTACAGCACATACTTCTCACATCAGATGGTTTCAAATCTGAATTAATAAAATTTGAAAAATAAGGAATTCCATACTTGGCAGTTATTTCAAAAATTTTATTTGAAACCTCACTGTCCCAATCAAAGTCTTTAGTTATATTATAAGTTGGAATTGGCCATGTGAAAACTCTTCCTTTAGCATCTCCTTTTAAAACAGTTTCTAAAAATGCCTTATTAATCATATTCATCTCTTCTTGATAGTCCCCATAAACAGTTTCTTGTAACTTCCCACCCATAATCGTAGGTTTGTCTTTCAAATCCTCTGGTGGATTCAAATCTAGCGTTATATTGCTAAATGGACTCTGACCGCCCCATCTTGAAGTTACATTCATGTTATAGACATATTCTTGCATACACTGTTTAACATCTTCATAAGACAATTTATCCTGCCTTACAAAAGGCGCTAAATAAGTATCAAAAGAAGAATAAGCTTGAGCTCCAGCCCATTCATTTTGCAAAGTTCCTATAAAATTAATCATCTGTCCTAGAGCAACTCTAAAATGTTTTGCAGGACTTGATTCAACTTTATGCGACACACCGCCAAAACCTTCTAATAATAGCTGTCTGATAGACCATCCAGCACAATACCCACATAAAGGCATACTTAAGTTATGTAAATGAAAGTCTCCAGATTGATGAGCTTTGGCTATTTCTAAAGGATACACATAATTTAAGCCATAATAAGCCATTACAGTTCCAACACCATGCCATAGTAATCCAGAATGACTATAATCTATGTTAGCGTTTTCATTGACACGCCAATCTTGCTGTCCAATATATTTTCTTATAATATCTTGTGAATCTAATAATGTTTTTGTAGCATCTCTTAATTTTTTATGCTCGTCTCTATAAATAATATAAGCTTTAGCAACATCTAAGAAACCCTCTTTCATTAAAATTTCCTCAACACAATCCTGGATTTCCTCAACATGCGGAACCCTAAACTTTTTTTCTGCTAGAGCAACAATTTTTTTAGCAAGATCATCAGATATTTGCCTGGCATTTTCCTCTTTTCCAACAGCAATTAATGCCCTATGCACAGCCTCGCTTATTTTCATAAAATCAAAAACAACTAATTTTCCATCCCTTTTTCTTATCTTCTGTATTTTGCAGTCCATCTTTTAAGAATTGAATTTGAAAAACACCAATTTTTTCAAAAGCAAAATTAAAAACGTAAAGTTCTTTATAAACCTTTATTACAACTTGCCAATGAAAATACACAAACACAATTTTTGTTCAAGGAAATCCCAAAATTGTGTTTTGGTGAGGGTACATTTTGAAAAAGAAAGACGATTTATTCGGTTTATTGTCTAAAACTTAAAGGATAATTGCTACTTTATTTTAAAAAATATATAATCATAATGTTAGTCCCTTTTAATTGGTTATATGTAGAAGAATATAGGCTTTCATTCACAATAATCTTTAAATATTTAGATGATAAAAAGAATCTGGAGAAACAAATTAATAAAAAATGGATGATAAAAAAGAATTTCAGAATCCTTTTATGCTGAAAATTACCGAAGATACAAGATATTGTATAGGGCAAATTGCAAGATGGAGAAATAAAAAAGGAGATGAGGAAGAACATAGTAGAAATAAAAATAGATTAAATGACTATCTTTTTGGTACTGAATCACCGTGTTTAGAAACACAATTTCCTCAAGAAAATGGTTTTGTAGGAAGTGTTGAAGTCTCAGATATCAGATTCGAAGGAAATGTTGCAGCTTTTATAGCAAGCATATGCAGGGTTCCGATATCAAGAGAAGCTGTATTCAGGGCACTTGTGCATGGCTTAGATAATGAATCTGGTTTAATGGAGCTGGCACAAAAAAGTTATGTTGTTGGAGCATATAGAAAAGGAAATACAGTATTTTCTCCAGAAGTAGTCTATGAAGTTCTTGGTCGTAGGGAAAATTATGACAAATGTCTATGCCGAGTTGGTGAACTGAATGTAAAAGGAGATCATGTTAAAGTATGGGCTGGACAAGGAAAACATGATAAAACAAGAAGATTTGATTTGTCCTTTAAATTAGATCATTAAAGTTAATTTTCTTATATTTTTATTTTAATCTTTTTCCATTCTCTCTTTTCAGTTCCCTAATCTTCTGATTGAATTCATCAACGTCCTTGAATTCAAGATAAACAGAAGCAAATCTGATATGCTCAAAAAAACAGAAGTTTTTTGGCATGCCAAAATTTGTACAATTTTGAGCATAAGCTATCTTATCAATTTAATTCTTTTAGTGTTTTCTTAAATTCAGAGATATCTTTAAACTCTCTATATACTGATGCAAATCGCACATATGCTACTTTATCTAGCTTTTTAAGTTTCTTCATGACCATTTCACCTATTATTTTACTGGGAATCTCATTTTTTCCAAGATTTTTTATTTTCTCTTCAATTTCTGAAACAGCTTTATCAATTTTTTCGTGGCTTACTGGTCTTTTTTCACATGCTTTTAAAAATCCGCTTCTTATTTTTTCTCTGACATAAGCCTCTCTTCTTCCATCTTTTTTGATAACTAATAAATGAGTTTCAATTCTTTCATAAGTTGTAAATCTTTTTTTACATTTTAAACATTCTCGCCTTCTTCTTGTTGCATCTTTGCTTTCTCTTTTATCTAAAACTTTTGTATTTCCTAAACAATATGGGCATTTCATAGTTTATTAACAAGAATTGCGAAGCACAACATGTCTTGTAATTCATTTAATAATAATTTAATATAAATTTTGATTTTTATACGCTTTGTTTTTAAGATTTTTATTTTAGGTCTTGAACTTAGCTATTATCAATTATCTTTATCAAGCACAACATATTGTGCCTCTTTTCAGAATACTATCAAGCTACAGTATTTATAAACTTTACGATATTTTTGGTACAATGTATTGTTTTTTATATTTTTTATACAATCTCTATTAGAAAGCTACAAACACTTACCTACACTTTACAAATATTACTCTCTTTAATTTAGATAAGAATATATTTAAAAAATCAGGATTCTTAACCATTTTATCAAAAAGAGGAAGAATAAAACATGAGTTTATTAGAAATTACAGGAAATGTAGTTAATTCTATTTTTGCAACAAATCCCCTATCTAATCCTCCTATTCTGATTAGTATTGCCTTAGTTCTAATTATCGCTGCTATTCTAGCAGTAATCTCTAAATTATTAAAACAACAATTTATCTTGGCCTATATCTTAACTGGAATAATTCTCGGTCCCTTGGTTTTGGGTTTAGTCACAGATAGAACCCTAATAAATGGTTTTGCAGAAGTGGGAATTTGTCTTTTACTATTTGCTGCAGGATTAGAGATGAGTCTGAAAAAATTGAAAGAAACCATTGGAACTTCAATGATCAGTGGAGTTGTACAAGTTGTTGTTGTATCACTAATTTCTTTTTTTGTTCTTATTGCTCTTTCATTTTCAAGAGTAGAAGCTCTATGGCTAGGAATCGCAATTGCATTTAGTTCAACAGTTGTTGTAACCAAAATTCTTTCAGATAGAAATGAATTAAACACCCTTCATGCCAGATTTATTGTAGGGATTATGTTAACTCAAGATGTCATTGCTATTTTGGCTTTAGCAGTTTTAACAAAAAACCTAACCTTAGCTTTTTTACTTGTTTCACTTTTGAAAATTTCTTTTTTACTTGTTCTTGCATTTTTGTTTTTTTATCTTCTGAAAATTTTAAATAAAAGAATTATGCAGTCTATTGAGCTGCTTTTTATTGTTTCATTAGCAATCCTCTTCTTATTTGTTTCATTAGCACACTTATTAGATTTATCAATTGCAATTGGCGCGTTTATTGCAGGTCTTTTACTTGCAAATAGTTCTTATAAACTTGAAATTGAAACAAGAACTCGTGCATTAAGAGACTTTTTTTCAGTGATGTTTTTTGTATCAGTAGGATTATTGTTAACTCACATTTCTACAGAACTTTTCTTACTAACAATTCCGATTTTGCTTATTTTAATAATTGTTGAGCCTTTTATTACTGCTCTTGTTTTAAAAATAAAAGGATATAACACCAAAACCTCAATGGACATTGGTTTTTCTTTTGCCCAATTAAGCGAATTTACTTTAATCTTATGTTTAGGTGCATTAAGTCTAGGAATAATCACTCAAAGGGCATTTGACCTGATTGTACTAGTTGCTGTCCTCTCAATAGCTGCTACACCATATACTATGAAATTAACTAAGCCACTTTATAGTTCAATGGGTCGCCTTTTAGATTTAATTAAAATATCTAGTAAAAAAGAGATGGGTTTTCAAGATAGTAAAAAGAAAACAATTCTTATTTTTGGTTGTCATAGGATGGGTTCAATTTACTTAAAAAATTTAGAGAAATATCAAGAAAAAATTCATGTGATAGATTTTAACCCCGAAATTATTCAGGCAGTATCCAAAAAAAGAATTTCTTGTACTTATGGAGATGCGAATAATGAAGAGTTTCTTGATAAACTATCTGAAAAAGATCTAAAAATAGTGATTTCCACAGTTCCAAGAAAAGATGATAATCTCTTAAT
>CAZCMN010000031.1:0-9876 GCA_964500015.1 Candidatus Woesearchaeota archaeon
CCTCAACCAGGCATGACTTTAGCATTAGATAATAATCTAGTGAAAGTTGTTAGTGTTTCTGGAGGGAGAGTAATGGTTGATTTTAATAATCCTCTTGCTGGAAAAGATATAGAATATGAATTTACAATAACTAAAATTCTTGATGATAGCAAGGAAAAAGTTAGTGCAATTCAAAGATTTTTCTTTGGCCAGGAATTTGAGTTCGAAGTAGATGAAAAAAACAAGAAAATAATTTTTAATGATGTAAAACTAACTCCTGTTCTTAATGCTTTTAGAGATAAATTTAAAGAACTTGTTGGAATGGATGTAGAAATTTTAGCTAAGGCTGAAAAGAAAGAAGAATCAAAAAAGCAACAAACAGAAAAAACATCAGAAATAAAATAAGAAATTAAAAAATAATTATTCTTGATAAATTAAAACCTTATTCTCCAGTTCAATAATCCTTTTAAACTCTTTAAACTCCTTTTTTATCATGGCTATAAAAGCGGAGAAAGAAGGGGAAATTTTAGAACGACGTGAAAGTTTTCTAAGCTCTAATGCAGAACTGGCAGCAATAGACCGAGAATTAGAAGAGCTTCTTAAAAAACAATTAGCGAAGGTAAAGGTATTCGGAGTAGGTGGCGGTGGCGGAAATACTATTTCAAGAATGAAAGAAATAGGTATCAGGGGCTGTGAGATGATTGCAGTAAATACTGATGCACAAGATTTGCTTTATAGTGACGCGGATTATAAAATTTTAATTGGAAAAGAAATTACTCAGGGTTTAGGTGCAGGAAGTAATCCAAGAGTTGGAGAAGAAGCAGCACACGAATCTGATTCTGAAATAAAGAAAAAGCTTTCAAACACAGACATGATTTTTATTACCTGCGGACTCGGCGGAGGAACAGGTACAGGAGCAGCGCCCGTAATTGCGGAACTTGCAAAAAAACAAGGCGCGTTAGTCGTTGGTGTTATAACTCTTCCATTTACAATGGAGGGAAAAAAGAGAATTGAGAATTCAATCTATGGTCTTGAAAGACTAGAATCAAGTGTAGATACTTTAATTGTAATCCCAAATGATAAATTACTTGAACTAGCTCCTGACCTGCCCTTACATACAGCATTTAAGATTGCAGATGAAATTCTTACAAATGCAGTTAAGGGAATAGCTGAATTAATTACAAAAGCAGGCTTAGTTAATTTAGATTTTGCAGATGTCAGAGCTGTAATGACAAATGGCGGGGTTGCCATGATAGGAGTTGGAGAATCTGATTCAGCTGAAAGAGCAACAGAAGCAGTTGAAAAAGCAATTGAAAATCCTCTTCTAGATGTAGATATTACAGATGCTACTGGTGCTTTAATTAACATAACCGGCGGTTTAGACATGACTTTAGAAGAAGCTAAAAAAGTTATTGAAACTGTTTTAAGAAAAATTTCTCCTAATGCCAAAATGATTTGGGGAGCTCAATTATCAGAAGACATGGATAAAACTCTTCGAGTTTTATTAATTGTTACAGGTGTTAAGAGCTCGCAAATTTTAGGAAAAAAAGAGACAACTAAATCAAGAAAAAACAAAAGCATGTCAGATGAATTTGAGATTGATTATATGGAAAGCGAGTAAAACGTCAAAATTTGAATTAACATGGGATTATAAATGTCATTTGTCAAGGGAAAATGGTGGGGAGATTCTTTCTGTAACAAAAGTTCCAGCGTCTTCTAAAGAACCAGGACATGCATTGACAAGATGGAGAGTTTATCCAACAGAAGGTTTACCTTATTTTTTTAGAAGATTAAGAGAATTTTATGCTGAAGTAAAAGGAATGAATTTTCCCAGGTCATCTGTAGAAAAGATGATGGGGATACAAGTGATTTATCCAGCATCTGCTGGAAAAAGACCAACCAGAGATAGAACAAAAAATTTAGATGATTTAGAGAACTTTTTGATAGGATTAGGTGAATTCCCATTTATTAATGAGGGTGTTGCAGAAGAATTTTGTAATATGGGTTTTTCAACAGATGATACTAAATGGGTTCCTGGAAGTGGTTTATTGTATGTTCATAGCGCATTAGATATCTCAAAACAATTAAGTGTTTTAATCTCTGACACAGCAAATGAATCAGTAACGCCAGAAGAATTAGTAGAACATCTAAAACAACTTTATACTTTCAAGCCGTATGACTCTGAACTAAGGCCATAAAACCATAACCCTACATTGTTACCTTAACGGTTGGTAGAAAGTCTTAAAAGTATTAAAATCCTGAATTTTTATGAGAAAAGAGGATGGATTTTTATGGCTTTGATTAAAGATACAACGGGCAGAAAGGAAAAAGAAACTGCTTCTGGATATGAAAGGGTATTTGGGAATAGACTTTTAGGAATGTTAATAAGTAAAGTTCATGCTACTTCTATTCGTCAAGGCACAGAATTAGAGGGATTTTTGGCTTCTAAATTACCGCAAAATACCGAAATTGCAATAGCAAAAATAAACAAAGATGAAAGAGTTTTTAAGAATGCTAAAACAGATAGCACAGGAAAAAAGCATAGATTAGAAATTGATTGTGTAATAAAGACAAAAGATAAGATTATGCTTATTGAGATTAAAGATGGTGATACTTTTGATACTAAAAAGGTAGCTGGAGAAGTAGAAAGTTTAAATTTTGCAAGAAATTATATCTCTAAAATAATGAAAATTCCAAAGGATAAAATAAGTATGTATTATTGTTCTTTTAATGCAAGAGATAGCAAACAAATAAATGCTGGGGCAAAAGGATTACTTGGGGAATGTGAAGCTATGACGGGCAGAGAGTTTTGTAAATTAATTGGTTTAGATTTTGATAAAATTGTTCAGGAAAGGAAAAAAGATGAAAAAGAAAATTTAAACTATTTTGTTGAGGAATTAAAGAAGATACCAGAAATTAGAGAGAAGATTTAGATTTCTCTTTTGGTTTTTTTGATTCTTTTAAACCCCCAAGAATAGAAATAAGGACGTCTATATTTATATCATTTCTATCTAAAAGAACATTATTACCTTCAAATCTTAATAATATTTTTTTTGGCTCTAAAACTTGACTTTGTTCCATGTTATTCATACCTACTATATTTCTATCTTTTTCGTTACTTATATATTTTTCGGTATCTTTAGATATATTTTCATCATAATACTGTAAAATATCTTTAAATTGGGAAAGTATTGAACCAGAGTTTTTGTATGATTTATCCCTGTCACCCGTTATCTCTGAAAGTTGCAATCTAAAGTTTTCTTCAGTTATTTCTTTCCTACCAACTCTTTTCATTAATTCTTTCCATAATTCTACATTATCGATGGCTTCATTAATTGCTACTTTCTTTTCTTTTTGACTAAGTGGTTTTATTATTCTATTCGCTAATTCCGTCGCAGTTATTCCTCTACTTGATAAAAGTTTATATTTTCTCATATCAGAAACCTTTTGTAAGTATGCTCCATTTTTGCTTTTATGACCTAATGCATCAATAAAGTTTTTTTCATCAGATGCATTACCTTTCAAGGTTTCTACTAATATCTTTGTTGCTTCAAGTATAGTTGAAAACTTGAAATCTGGTGTTTCATAATTTCCTATCTTTGCCATGCAATACAATAGCATTATTTATTTATAAATCTTTCTATTATTACGCTGGTATCAAAGTAGTAGGATACAAGGCATTAAAGTAGTAGGAAATAGTAACATTTAAATAGTCTATATTGTTAAAGAGTATAAGTAGGGGAGAGCAAAACGTCCTCTAAGATGTGATGGAGGCACATCAACGACGAGAACGTTCTTGCCTCTGCGAATCCATATTAAACTAAAACTGCCCCGAAGGGCAGACATTCCACGCTAATGAAATGCATAAATAATACACAAGAGAAGTATAAAAAACTTTCGTGCTCTAATTGTAATTCTAAAAATGTAATCAAATGGACTAAAAGAAAGACTCAAAATAGAGGGCTTATTCAAAGATATAAATGTAAAGATTGTAACAAATATTTTAGTCTTAATGATGGCTTTTACAGAATGAGAAACAACTCTCAAAAAATAACCTTATGTTTAGACTTATTTTATAGGGGAATTTCAACAAGAAAAGTACAAGAGCATTTACAAGCATTTTACCCACACAATTCAAGCCATAAGTCAATCTATAAATGGATTATCAAGTATTCCAAGTTAATTAGCCAATTCACAAATTCATTAAAACTTAATGTTGGTCAAGAAGTTCAAGTTGATGAAGTAGAATATCACAGACGAAAAAGCCATAAACAAAAACGAGGAATAGAAGTTAATTGGTTTATTGATTCTGTTTGTCCTAAAACTAAGTTTTTAGTAGCTTCTAATTACTATAAAAATAGAAGCCAGAAAGAAGTCAAAGAAATTATTAAATCAATAAAAACAAAAACAGAAAACCAAGTTAAGGTTATAACAACTGATGGTTGGTTAGCTTATGGAAAATCAATTAGGAGTATATACACTTATAACAATAAAACAGCAACTTATGGAGTAGAACACAATAAAGTAAATGCTTCAAAAGGTGAGGGCTTTAATCATCCTATTGAGAGATTACATAATTCTTTGAGAGCAAGAACTAAAACAATGCGTGGGTTTCATGGTTCAATAAGTTCTGCAAACGCTATTTTGAAAGGATATGAAATTTATTACAACTTTATAACAAGGCATCAAACCATAAACTGCTGTCCTTATGAGTTAGCAATTCCCGAATTAAAAGACAAATTAAATGTTCCTAACAAGTGGCTAACTCTTATTGAGCTATCAAACAAAAGTATTTAAAAATGAAGAAACTAAGTAAAGACATGGATATAAAAGAAGTAGAGAATAAGATAATCTTGGGAGATTGTATTGAAGAATTAAAGAAACTTCCAACTAATTCAGTAGATTTAATTTTCGCAGACCCACCTTATAATATGCAACTAAAAGGCGGACTCTGGAGACCAAACCAAACAAAAGTAGATGCTGTTGATGATGAATGGGATAAATATGAAAGTTTCCAACATTATGATAAATTCTCTACTGAATGGCTAAAAGAATGTAGAAGAGTCTTAAAAGAAGATGGAACAATTTGGGTTATTGGTTCTTATCATAATATCTTTAGAGTTGGAAAGATTATGCAAGATATTGGTTTTTGGGTTTTGAATGATGTTATTTGGATGAAAACAAACCCCATGCCAAACTTTAAAGGAACTCGTTTTAATAATGCACATGAGACTTTAATCTGGGCTTCTAAAAATAAGATTTCTAATTATAAATTTCATTATAAATCTATGAAAGCATTTAATGATGATAGACAAATGAGAAGCGACTGGTATATCCCTATTTGTCTTGGAGATGAAAGAATAAGAATAAATGGGGTAAAGGCGCACTCTACGCAGAAGCCAGAAGAATTACTTTATAGAATTATTTTATCTTCTTCTGATGTAGGGGATATTGTTTTAGACCCATTTATGGGCTCAGGAACAACAGGAGCAATAGCTAAATTATTAAGAAGAAAGTATATTGGTTTTGAAAAAGAAGCATTTTATAAAAAAGTCGCAGAAGATAGAATAAAGAAAATTGTACCTGTAGATGAAGATACTCTTTGTTATAATATAGAAAAACCAAAACCTAAAGTGCCTTTTGGTAGTCTATTAAGAGATGACTTTATAAAAGTTGGCGAGTTTTTAGTGGATAAACAAGGAAATAACAAATCTAAGATTTTAGCAGATGGAACAATAAATCTTAATGGGGAGTTTGGCTCAATACATAGTTTAAGTGCTAAAATATTGAATAAAGAATCTAATAATGGTTGGGATTTCTGGAATGTTATAAGAGATGGGAAACTAAAAAGCATAAATGATTTAAGATATGATTATGCTAAAAAGTTCTTAGACTATTAGGATTTAATTTATATATAGATACTTACTAATAATTTTGTAGAGTGGGTGAGAAGTATTCTTCGGAATATTTCAATTGAATCACACCCACTCTCTTTTTCAAAATCACTTAGAAAAGTTCTAATTCTAGGAAACCACTAAAGTAGGAACAAAATGAGGTTTTTTTATTTTGGATAATTCTTCTAAAAAATCTTTTTTGCTATTCAAAAAATTATTAAGTCCTTTTAAGGTTATAACTGATTCGTCTGGGAATTTATCATCTCCATAGTATTTATTAGATACAATTAAGACTTTAGAGTTTATTGAAAGAATTTTAAATAAAGCTAATAAATCACATTCTTCAACAGTACCCTCTGGTGGTATTCCAATTAATGACGCAGAATTTTTTATCCAATTAGTATACAAGAAATCTTTTCCTTCTACTTTTTTACTTATTTTTTCATAAACTTGCGGAATTACCCATGCTTTCTTTTCATATTCTCTTAATGCTAAATAATCAAAAAATAACTGTATTCTTTTACTCTTTTCTTCATCACTAGAATAAAAATCCTCTATTAATTCATCACAAATAATGAATATCGTTCTCTCTTTCATCGTAATTGGAATCAAAGTCAATTAACTTAATTTAATATCTAAAAGATTTGCTTTTTTTATTTCATTTCTCCAATGTTCTGCTGGAGTTTCTCCGACTAACTTAGTAACTACTAGTTTTGCTGGAGAATCCCTTTCTATCTTTAGCTCAACAAAATCTTCTTCAGAAATTCCATAATTTGCTCTTGCAATTTCATCAATTTCCTTGCCTCTCACAATCCTGATACTTATTGTTTTAGCCATTTTTTTTACCACTTCCTTTTTTAAAAGTTTTTTGTATCTATCTTTTAAGATAATTAAACTATTTAAGACTTTCTACCAACCGTTAAGGTAACAATGTACCATAACCCAAACATTTAAAAGTTGATTCTTTTTTTAATAAGCATGTCAATTATTGTGAAATCTAAGCAGTTTATAAGTAAATGCTCTAGAGTATTAAAAGTAGCTAGAAAACCAACAACACAAGAACTTAAACAAGTTTCTAAAATTTCAGCTTTAGGATTGCTAGCAATTGGTTTTATTGGATTTGCAATAAGTTTGATTTTCACATTATTATGGGGCGTGCTTTAAACTAGGAGGACAGAGATAAATAATAAAAAACGCTTGTGCTATGCACATCAGTAAGTTATAAATTAATAAATGGCACCTGCCTCAGCACAAAGTTTGGTGCTTTAAAATAAATTAAACTTAACCCTCAAATTTATATTACAAATACAAAAAATGATTTTCATTGTCAAAGTTATAACAAACAAAGAAGAACAAGCAACCGAACTCATAGCTAATAGAGCTGAAAAAATGCATCTAGATGTTTTTTCAGTTATAAGACCTCATGGATTAAGGGGATATATTTTACTAGAGGCACAGGACTATGAAACAGCTCAGCAATCTGCTTTAAACCTTCCTTATGTTAAAAGCGTTATTTTCAAGCCAATTGATTACAAGGAAGTTGAACATATTATTGAGCCAGCAGCAACAACAATCAATATTGAAAAAGGAGATGTTGTAGAAATTTTATCTGAGCCTTTCAAAAGAGAAAAAGCAAAAGTAGTCAGAGTAGACAAAACAAAAGAAGAAGTTGTTGTTGAATTATTAGAAGCAGCTGTTCCAATTCCAATTACAGTTAAGTTAGATAATGTTAAAGTTATAAGAAGAACAAAAGAAGAAGCAGAGGAAGAAGAAAAAGTAGATAATGCAGATGATTGGGAAAAGTTTTAATTTTTCTGTAAGTTTTTAAAATCTCTTTAAAATTTATTTAATTGGTTTTGCATTCGTTGTGAACTCTGAGTTCAGTAAAACAATCTGTCATGCCAACAGGCACAAAGTCTGACAGAAAAACAGATTAATTACTTAATTCAATTTATTTTTTATTGTTCGTATATCACATAGTATGCTACAACTATGAATAATGCCACTAACAAACCAACAATTAAAGTTGGGAACCATCCTGTTAATGGTATAAGGAATAGCATGACTCCTGTCAATACTAAGAAAAATACAGTCAAGTTTCTTGATCCAAAGAAAATTTTAGTTCCAGGGCCTATTGGGATACAAGTCAAGAATGCCAGCAATGCTGGATAAATCGCCAAGCTAGATAAACCAACAACTTTTAAGATTAAAGCAAAAATCAAAGCTGCTGTAGGTCCAGCAACAACTATTTTTGCAACATCAACATCATCTATATTTGAAAATCTTTTTCTTATTCTTCCTGTTTTAGGTTCAACATCCAAACCTAGGATAGCAAGCCATTTTATATTTCCTGCTGTAATTAAAAATAATAATATTGGTAAGACAAGCCATAATGGGAATGGCCATTTGAATTTATAAGTATCTCTAAACCAGTATTGCCTAAAAGAAAGCCACTTTATTTTTATATCACAATTATAATACCAAGCTGCAATTTTTTGTCCAGCAATATAAATAAATAGCATAACTAAAGAAAAAGCAAACATCAAAAGAAAATCAGCAGGTTCAATAGACAAAACCGGCCATTTGAATTGAGTTGCTAAAACTAATCCAAGTAATACTGAAGAAACAATCCAAACAAGGAACTCATCAAAGTTAATCATCTTCTTGTCTTCATATTTAATGAAAACATATTTAAATATGTTCTTCTTAACTAGAAATGGAACAAATTGGTGAATCCAAAACTAATACCTTGGCAATAGTAGGATTTATTCTTTCTTTTATAATTCCAATTGTCGGATTAATCCTTTGCATAATCACCTTAAGTCAGATTAAAAAAACAGGCGAAAAAGGAAAAGGTTTAGCTGTTGCAGGAATAATTATTTTTGGAGTTTTAGTATTAATTGGGATTATTGCAATGATAATTTCTTTCGTAGTATTGAATCCAGGAACGCAAGCTCCATTACCCTATGGTCCTTAAAGCATTTATTTAGGTTTCGTTCATAATAGTTTAACAGACTTAAGATTTTTTTCTACACCATTTAAACAATCAAAATTTTTTATTTCTTCTAACCCAATCCAGGTATGCTCTGAATGTTCTTTTGGATCTATTTTAATTTTACTTTCTTTAACTTCAATAAGAAATGGAAAAGTCACCCATTTTTTATCTTCTGAAATAACCTCTAAAACCTCTCCTTGAAAAATAATTTTTCCATCCAATCCAGTTTCTTCTTTAACTTCTCTTAAAACACAATCTTCTACTGGCTCAAATTCTTTTATATACCCTGAAACAAACTCCCATTTATTTGCAGCATTATAGCTTTTAGCATTTCTTTTTAAAAGAAGAAATTTATCTTTAAATTTAACAATTCCAACAACAATTACAAAACTTTTCATTTTCCCTTCTTCAACTCTTTTTTCATCCAGTCTTGCCATTCCATGAAAACTCTTTTTCCTTTCGGTACCCCTATCTCGCGCTGGATTTTTTCAGAAATCTCATGAAATGCATTATTGCTTCTTAAACACCATGGTGCTTCGAGCATATCAGGTTTTTTTGCTTTAACACTTGCTTCAACTAAAGTTTGTTTTATCTTTGCCCTTAAAACAATATTATCCCAAACAGCATCCCACGAACCTGCCCAGCCTTTTACATTTGAAGCAATTTCTTTTAAAACTTCTGATTCACCATTAACAAAATCATCTGATGCTTTGATATCATCTTTAATAACATCATACTTCATCAAATCAAGAAAACCTTTTTCAGCTAAAGGATCAATTGTCCAGTGTTTTCTTACTTCTGTGATTTCAAGCAATCTTCTCCATCTGTGCATGCCATCTGGACTTTTAATTGGATTAACAACAGCAATAATATCTGTTGCTTTAAAACTAGTTGTTGGAACTTTTAAATCATTTACAACTCTGTCAAAAACACCATATGGAGAAGCTCCGTGAATTGTTCCTGCAACAACATTTGCTAAAGCGCCAACTCGCATAGCTTCATATAAAG
>CAZCMN010000032.1:0-9645 GCA_964500015.1 Candidatus Woesearchaeota archaeon
CTAATGAAAAAAACCGTCTCTTAAAATTGGACAAAAAGTCATACGCCCGCACCGGTAGTCTAATTACCGAACAGGGATTTGGACTTTTAGGGCTTTATTGGAACGATGCCAACAGTATCATCTACCAAGTATTCCGTATTCCCACCAGTTACTTTTTCCACAGTATACATAGCGGGTTGTTGTAAAGGATCTATTGGTTCTCCGAACAATACAAGTCCAATATATGGGCCTTGAATAGAATCCCCTACTTTGGCTTTTGAAAAAGTTTGACTATTATAGACTCTTTGAATTTTTCCTTGGTCTGAAGATGCGCCAATCAAAATATTTGCTACATCATCTGATGGACTAAAAAATCCACCGGTTTTAACTCTTTCACTTTTTAAGAATCTTACTTGATAAACGGTATTATCTATTGTGGTATCTATAGCTTGTCCAGCGGTTAATACATACCCCCTTTTGCTTTTATTTCATTGGCTGTAGCAGTTGGCTGTTTTCTGTTGCACCCAAATATTCCCAATCCTACTAAGACACAGGTTCCTATCAATAAAATAGTATCTAATGTTCTTGACATTTTAACTTACAATTCATTAGAAGATATCCTTTTTAAACTTTTCTATAGTTGTCACTTGAGAATAATAAAAAACAAGACGCCCGCACCCGCGATTCGAGCTATAAATATTATTTTTTATAGAAAAAGAAAAAAAAGAAAACGCTAAAAAACAGAAGTTTTTCGGCGCGCCGAAAACACTAGAAAATCTGAAATTTTCTGTGTGCCAAAATTTTACAATTTTGTGCATCTCCTGATTTTCGTGCGAAGTCAAGGTTGAAGAAATTTCAATATTTAGCTCATTTGTATTAAAAATCAGTAAATCATTTATGAATAGTGCTAAATAGCACCATTTATCGGTAAAAAACCTATAAATCGTACCAAATAGAAAGATTTATAAGGGTCTGAGATGTACTAAGGTCATGGTTACAAAATATGATATATTCGAATTGGTTTATAGATATAAACATCCAATAAAACCAATTGAAATCTTAAAGCTATTAAACAAAGATGAAAGAGAGTATGATAACATTCTTAGAATTTTAATTGAATTAGTTAATGAAAAACTTTTAGTAAAAACAGTTTATGGTTTTCAAGCAAGCAGGATAAATAAAGCAAAAATTCTTTATGATATAATTTATCATTGTTTGAGTAATGATTTAGATTATAATGGGCTTTTAGATAAAAACCTTGTAGAATTTATTAATCGGGCATTGCAAATAGGAGAGATTAATTCAAAAAACATAAAGTTAAATCCCAGAACAATTAAAAAATATGTAGAAATTCTAAGTAAGAATGGTTTAATTTTAATAATTTCGGAAAAACCGCTTAGAGCAAAAATTCTTTATAACCTATTATTGAATAATATCTTTGTTTATTTTGAATATAAAAAAGGTACTACCACAGAAGATAATCATAATTATTTTGTTAACATAGAAAAAGAATTAATTAAATTTAGAAAATTAAAAAAGGGAAAAGAAGTAAAATACAAACAGATTTTAGAAGATTTTGAAATATCTTTTATTCATCATAGCCTTGCTTTAGAAGGCAATCCAATAACCTTGCCCCAAACTAGAAGAATTCTTAGGGATAAGATAATTCCCTCGAATTTAAGAAGTGAAGATGTGGATGAGGTAAAAAACTATCAGAAAGCACTTAGTCAGATGTTGCTAGACAGCCAGAAGAAAAAACCGATTACAATTCAGACAATTCTTAATTATCATGCCCTAGCTATGCAACATAATTCAGAAATTGCTGGAAGAGTCAGGGAAATACCTGTTCACATCAAAGGTAATCCAGATTTTAGAATCACAAAGGCAGAAAAAATAGAAGATGAATTAAATAATCTATTAGAAGATTATAATAAATTTATCAAGAAAAGATCTAGTTTAAAAGAAGTTTTAAGTTTTGCAGTTTATTTTCATAATGAATTCCAGCATATTCACCCATTTGAAGATGGAAATAGCAGGACAACAAGGTTAATTACTTTCCATTTATTACAATTTAAAGACATTCCGATACTAGACATTCCTTTTGGATTGCTTGATGAATATCTTAGTTACACCAAAGGTTCAAAAAAAAGAGATGATACTAGATTATATCAAAATCTTCAAAAAATAATTCTTTTCAACTTGAAAAAAATCAATGAAAAATTGGCTTCTTAAATTTTTTTCCGTCTCTTAAATTTGCTAAAAAATCTGAAGATTTTTGGCACACTCAAAACTATCTGTTTTGACTGAAAAGAAAAAGAAAACGCTCAAAACACTAAAAAATGAAATCATTTTTGGTGTGCCCAAGAATTTCATTCTTGAGCATTAGAGAATTTTGGGCGCCCATAAAAACTTCTGTTTTTCTAGGGAAAATAAAAAAACATTTTTTTATTTTTTTGGGAGATTAATTAAGAATAATAAGAAAGAAAAAAAAGAAAAAAAGAAAAAAATAAAAAAATTTAGTTTGGATTTACTTCTTGCTTTTTCCAGTAAGTCGTCTAGCTACCATTGTAACTACAACTGCTAATGCTACAATTAATACAAATAAGATTCCTCCAATAAATGGACTTGCACCTATTGCAGATCCAGTAATTAGGTTGTTTCCACTATTTGCATTTTCATTGCCATTGCTTGATGAACTTCCTTCAGCAGTAGCTGGTGTGCATGCTTGTTCTTCTTTAGGCTTGTCATTTGTTGTACCACATCCACTTTCGTCAACACAAGTCCTAAATTGTTTGTCAGTAATACAAATTCCCCAAGTGCTGCATCTCCAGTTTGTTTCACAAGATGGTGCAGTTGAACTGCTTCCACCTCCACTGTTATGTCCTCTGCTGTTTCCATCAGCAACTTCTGTACATCCACTTAATACACATAAATTACATGAAGCTTCACCTGTCCAGTGATATCCTGTTCCAGCAGGCCCATAAGTTTCCTCACAAGTCTGTGTTCCAGAAAAGTCACACTCTTCAGATTCTTGATTCTTCATTCCATCTCCACAAAATGGAGAAACTTCTCCCCCAAATGTGATGGAGTCTGAATTACATGTTATATCAAACCAGCTTATTGCACCTATCATAGGTTCAGGTTCAGCTGGTTCACTCATACCTTCATAAGCTGCTCCAAATTTATAACCAATATAAGCACATCTTATATCGTGGCTATTACATTCAAAGTTTTCTGGAACTGCAACTGTTAAAGTTACTGTTCTTTCAACTCCAATTTCTTCTGGAGAATTTCCTAAAGGTAAGAAAGGATCGCTTTGCCATTCAAATAGATGTTTTATAAAATGGAAATAATCCTCTTGGTAGATGTTAAAGTAATTCTGGTTGTAGTCTAATGTTGGACTTAAGTCAATTACACCGCAAAGTTTTGTCATTAACATTCCTGTTGCATTTCCACCATGGCATAATTTCACATTGAAGACTGTGTTTCCACTTTCTCCTTTCATAACTGTGAAAGTACTTCCACCAGTGAAATAAACATCATATGTTAATTCAATCCATTTGTCTTCATAATCTTGGTTATCTACATTATCTAAAGCAGTTACTCTGACTATATAGTATTCTCCAAGTAAGTTCCAATGATTTAAGTTACATTTCCAATAACCTTGTTGTAAAGCCATTGTACATGTTCTTCCAGTAGAACTTCCATTTGCATAAAGTAGATCTGCAGTTGCAGATTTAACTCCAGCTCCAGCATCAGTTATTCTTGCTTTTACTATGAAGATACTTGCTTCACATCCAAATTCATCTTCCCATGAATTTGGTTCAAGAATTTCTATTACTGGTGGAGTATTGTCCATATAATCATGTTCAATATTAACCATTTCTTCATTTCCTAGCCAATCAAGACTAAACCATTCTAAAGTAAATGGTCCATCTTCTAGCCAGTCAATTACAAAAGGTTCATGATATACTAACCACTCCCCATCATTAATTTTGTAGAAAATTCCTTGTTCAGTATTACAATCCACTTCTTCATCTTCGCATGTTAATGTGTATAAAGTATGATTAGTAACATACCAATCTCCTTCAGAATAAGGGTATTTTGGATCTCCAACACTTTTTATTGTTATTGGAGCTTCAGTATCTACTTTATCTGTTTCATCTTGAGCTTCTTCTGTGTTTCCTAATAAGTCAACACATCTGTATTCAAGATTATATACGCCATCTCCATCTAAAAGATTTAAAGTTGCAGTGTAAACCATCCATCCACTCCAGTTAGTCCAGCTTAATCCATCATAATATTGGTATTTATATTCAATATAATCCGGACCAATGCCGTCACCATCCATGCATGTGAATTCAATAGGGGTGTTATCTCTTACAAAATAATGTAAGAAACCTGTCCATCCTCTCCAACTCCAAGTATCATTTTTAAGTACACTTGGAATTCCGACTTCCTTGTATGTTGTTGGTGCTTCATAGTCAATGCTGTAAAGTTCATTTTCATCTGCAGTGTTTCCAGCTTTATCTTCAACACTAATATAAAGTTCACAAGTATCTACTCCGATAGTTGTACAATCCCCTGTTTCACCAACAGAAATTTCGATATTTTCAGTCCAATTTCCATTACAGAAGCATTCAAAACTTCCTTCTCTAGAAAGTACGAAATCATCATAAATTCCATATTCGCAAATACAAAGGCCACTATCAGAATCTTCCATGTAAACTTCTACATTAAAGTTATCCTTATACCAGTTAGGCATTGCATCTGGGGTATCTGCATTAAATTGAATACTTGGATCAACCATATCAACAAGAACTTCTTCTGAAAATTCAGACCATTCTCCAATATTTTCAGCCATATCAACAGCTCTTGCTCTTATCTTGTAATAAGAACCATGAACTCCTGAATTGTACTGATAATCATTTGTTGATGAAGTATCATCTAATACTTTAGAACCATCTTCGTAGACTTCTATTTCATAGTAGTCTATTCCAGAGCATTCTGGTTCATCTGTTGATGCTGTCCATGAAAAATCAAGGTATGCATCATTGTCATACAGATTTTCATCAGCTTCTTCACAAACATCATCCGTATGTGTTGGTTTTCCTGGCTGTGTTGGATCAATTCTATCAATACATAGCCAACAGCAGTCATCTTCTGGAACTTGTTCAACTGGAAGTTGTGGTTCTTCATTATGGAAAACATCTTTTGCTCTTCCACAAACCTTATAGACTGATCTTCCTCCCCAAAAATCATCTGGGTGAGTATACCATTCTACAATTTGTCCTAGATTTCCATGTTGGGCACTTGACCAATATCCCCAACCTGTTCTAATATACCAAATATCTAACAAGTTAGACATATCATCAGCAGAAATACCATCACCAACAATATCATTATCTTCAAAATTTACATATGCATTGTAAGCTGTTCCATTCCAAGTACAGTTTCTTCTATCACTTCCATCATCTTTTGTGAAATAAGTAATATTTGTGTCAGGTTCTGTTTCATCTGCAGGAGTATAAACAACTCTAAATCGCACAAGATCATGTCTTGTATAGATATAAGGACCTTCAAGTCTTAAACTTTTTCCCCTAAATCTTACTTCTAAGTTATTTACATCACTAGCAGAATTTATGTATGGTGCCAAGATGGTAAATGTTTCATCTGTGTTTGGATCTTTTAAGGCGAATAGATAATCGTGCCAGCTACTTGCATCATCTTCCCAAATTTGGATTTGTATAGTCTCCCATGCAGGGTAGTTCTCTCCATCTCTTTGGACCTCAAAAATCAATCTAACTTCATCAACATCTGCATTTGTTGGGATGCTGTCAAAGTTAGACCATTCAATGTATGTCCAACCTTGCCAAGCTGGTGGCCATTTTCCCTTACTTTGATAACGTAAATCATCACTTGATGAAACTTTATTCAAATCAGTGGTATCCATGTTATATGTATAACCGCCTGTTGTATCAATTCCAGAATGTGGATGCAAATTTGTAGTAACACTTGGTATTGCATTTGCACAACTTATTATCATCACTGCTATTACTATTGTAGCAAGGAATAAAATTCCTTTGCTTTTCATTTTATCTATTTTTTAAAAACCTCCTTTCAATCGGGTGTTTAAGGCCCGTTAAAGATTTGCCTCTTAAATGTTAATGACCAATATTCAAAATTATTAGTCATTTAAATGATTTGAGACTAATTATAAAAGAAAAATTTTCTTTATAAGCATTGTTGCATCTAATCACATATGTTTTTTCGACGCTATTTGTTGTCACTAAAAGTGGTGAAACTTTTAAGATTTTCTATAATAAAAAAAGAAAAAAGTTTTAATATTTATTTTTTTATTTTTGTTATAAAATTTTAATCTATATTAATCCTAAGAACAGGTTCTCCAAAAAGCGGATATTCTAATTTAGCAAGATTTCTATCTGTTAAGATTTCGCACCATTCCAGAGCTTGCTCTTTTTTCAGATCAAATTTTTTCATTATTGTGCTGACTTTGAGATTTTTTTCTTTAAGAATTCCATAAAGTTCATCAATAGGTGTTTCAATTAGTGGAATATTTGTATGAAATCTTGAATTAGGATTCTGCAAAGGATTCTGCAACATTTTTTTAAGTTTTCCAGAACTTATTCGCCTCGATTTTTTTAATTTTCTCATAATATATTTTTAAAGTTTGTTAATTTATATATTTTTTCCTTTTTTCAGTTTTGGATTTAGGCTTAGCTTAGACTGGATTTAGATAAAGGCAATTATACCTAAAATAATGTTTTTTATATTTAATCTAGCGTTTTTCACATAATTAAAGGCCTCATTTTTTTATGTCTTATTGATATCTATTGATTTCTTTTGATATCATATAGAATTCCTTTTATATTCCTATAAATTCTGCTAATTAATACATACATAATAAGTAAGATATACATACATAATAGGTAAGAAATAACACTATTAAGTACTATTTAGAAAGCTTTATTAAGCAATATACACACATAATAAGTATGAGATTTTGGGGTAGAGAGAAGGGTC
Source organism: Candidatus Woesearchaeota archaeon (assembly GCA_964500015.1). Taxonomy (GTDB): domain Archaea; phylum Nanobdellota; class Nanobdellia; order Pacearchaeales; family UBA284; genus JAPLYB01. The sequence goes on from CAZCMN010000032.1 coordinate 7,024, forward strand.
TACTACTTAGACTTATAGCTAAAGCAATTTTGCCTAGTGAAACTGAATTTTCTAACTCAAATAAGGTTCAAAATAATACCCCAGATTTACATTTTAAAAAACTTCCAGAAGTAAAAAATAAAGATGACTTTTCTGGTAAAATAAAAAAAGAAATTCTTCATTTAAAGAAAGTTCCTGTTAAAAAATCTAAAAAAGAGAAAATATTTAACAAAGCATTCATATTTTTCATTGTTATTGCTTTTATTTTCTTAATTTCATTCTTTTTATTTAGAACAGATTTAATGAAATTAACTGGTTTTACTGCAAAAGGCACACAATCTAATCAAGATGCCATTAATCTAAAAACTAATATATCACAAGATTATGAATGGCAACTTAAGAATCAAGGTCAATTAATCAACGCAAAAATTTCAGGAAAATTGACATTAATCGGAGAGGGTTCTGTAAAAATTTATCTTGAAGATAAGCTTCTTTTAGATAGCTCCCGACTTGAAAAAAACAAAACCAAATTAAATAAAAAATCATTGATTACTGGCTTTGCTGTTGAGGAACAGCCAAGCAATGAGAATACCGAGACAAACACTGAAACAGAGACAACAAGTCAAGTTGACAGCACAGAAAATAAAGAAAATTCTGAAGAAGTAACTCCCAAAGAAGATCTCTCTACCCCAGAAATCTCAAATCTAGAAGAGATTTCTTCTGAGGAAAAAATTACAGAACCCTCTCTTGAAAAAAAAATAGTAGAATCTTCTCCTGAAGAAAACATTACAGAACCAGTTCCAGAACCTTCTCCCGAAAAAAACACAACAGAACTTTCTTTAGAAGAAAATACAACAGAGCCTGTTTCAGAACCAATTTCAGAAGAGAACATAACTAAAGAAAACATAACCGAAGAACAAGAAAACATCACTGTTTATGAAATAGACTTTTCAAATGTCTGTGTTGAAACTTGTGATTTAGAGGAATTAAATCTAATCAAGGAAAAATATAATATAAGAATTGAAATAGAAAATGCTTTTTTAATTCTTGATTCTATAACTTATGAAATAAAAGAATTAGAAGAGAACATAACTTCAGAAGAGAACATTACTAGCCAGAATCTAACTGGCTTGAATATTACAGAAAACTTTACAGAACAAATAATCCAGTATAATGCAACTATTAATCAACCAGTAAAATGGTCAAAAACAATTTTCATTGAAAATGCAACTTTAGAACAACCTCAAAAAATTAAGATAAAACTTCCCAAAGAATCAAAGAATATAAATCTCAATAAAATAGAAAATAAAAAACCAAAAAAAGAAAAATTTGATTTAAATGATACAGGAGAAGAAATCTTTGTTGATATCAATGCAACAACCCAAGAATATGAAATCACTTATGAAACATCTCCCCCGCAAATTAATGAAACTGACATCAATCAAAATGAAAGAGAAATAATAATCACTGGTCCAGATACAGTGCATTATCAAAATGTCTTAGCATCTACAAATATACCTGAAATAGAGAAAGAAAGAATTAAACTTTATTGGATTGTAAATGATTCTGAAATTTTAGTTGAAAACATTACTTATATTGATTCAAATAATAATTTCTTAATAGATAAAATAGGATGGATTGTTCCATCACTCTCTGAACAAAAATACAAGTTGAGAATTGAGATAAGTAAAGCAGAACATCTTGATGAAAATTATACTTTCATCTCAGATATTTATAATGAAACTTATGCTTTAGATAACATTTGGAGTGAAGAAATTCCAAATGAACATTATGTAAGAGTAACTTTTCAAAAAAATCTAACAAATGAAAATGATATTACAATTTTTCCAAGAATAATTTCTGGCAATCCAAAAATAGAAGTTTATGAAGTAAACAGAACAGAAATTATTGCAGAATTTTCAAGCATAAATGAAAATGAGTACAATAAAGTTCTATTAACTGAACTTCAAGGAGAACAAGATACATTTGACTTAAAAATTCTTGATGGAAGTGTTGAAATTGATCATATAATTGATCCTGCTCCAATAGCATCATTTGGAACAAATCCAGTTAATTATTATAATGATTCTGATGGAAGCGTAACATTTGATTTAAAATGCTCTGATGATGTTGGATTAAGTTTCTTGCAATTATGGGCAAATTGGACTTCTTCTAGTTGTTCTGGAACACTAGATTGCGTTAATGGAAATAACGATTTTACTATATGTTCTGGCTGCAGCCAGTGTGATGCTTCAACAATAATTTGTTCAGATATGCCTCCCTTTGGTTTGGATTGTACTGTTTTAGATGAAGTACGATGTTTGCAAGTTTCATCTGTTTGCGATTGGCTCCCACCCCCTCCTGTGCCTGGGAGATGCGTTAATAAAGGTGGTAGTGGTGGTTGTGCTTCTGCCTTTATGCCCGAGTGTGAACTTTTAGAACAATGGGGCGCAGGATGCGCAACTACAGGACCTTGCGCAACCATAGGTGTGTGCAGTTTTTGCAGTCAAGGAGAATGTTCAGGTGGTTGTTCAATTATGGGTTGTTCTTGGATTGATGGTGGATGGAAAGCTAATCAAACTAATTCATCTCCAATAAATAATAGTTGGTGGAATGTAACTGTTTCTGGAATTCCAGAAGGTT
>CAZCMN010000033.1:0-9403 GCA_964500015.1 Candidatus Woesearchaeota archaeon
AAAACCAAGAATTACATCATTCGTTTTAGGACGCTGTCAGCTTTAGCTGACAGAGAATGTCACATTTTCTCTAAACATTTTTAAACTTCTTCGATGTTTAATTTATCATGCGGGAATGCCGGAGTGGTCAAACGGGATAGGCTAAGGTCGAGTGAAGGAATAACTCAAACGAATATTTTCCATTCATTCGCGAGATACCTATTGGCTTAGTGCCTGCGTAGGTTCGACCCCTACTTCCCGCATTTTTCCTCGTCGATAAAATTGATACTACTTTTAACTAAATCATAACCTTTAAAAACACTCAAATTCTTGATTTTTATTAGGATAAAAAAATGAAAACAAAGGTGTCAAAAAAAATAAGCAAAACCAGACTTAGCTGGCTTGCTAGCAAGAAATCAAATCCAGAATTAAAAGGAACTATTTTATTATTTAAAAAACAGAAAGATCCTTTCTGGCACTATGTAGCTAAGCTTTTAGCAAGGCCTAAAAGAAAATCAATAGAAGTTAATTTAGAGAAGATAGATAGATTAAGTGAAGAAAATTCAACTATCCTTATAGCAGGAAAAGTTTTAGGAAAAGGAGAATTAAATAAAAAAATAAAATTAGCTGCATTTAATATTTCAGAACAAGCAAGAGAAAAATTAAAAGATTCTGGTTCTTCTTTCTTAGAATTAGAAGATCTTTTACATAAAAGCCCAGATGTAAAAGATATTAAGTTGATTATATAAAATTAATAGTCCCAAAACCTTTGGACACACAAAAGTCAGGGTTCAATAAAACTTAAAAATAAACTTAAATTTACAATAACCTATGCATATTAAATTAAGCTTACATATTAAAATAAATCAAAATGGAAAATAAAGAAATAATTATTGATGCAGAAAATTCAGTTGTAGGCAGATTAGCTTCGTTTGTAGCTAAAAAAGCTTTGCAAGGAAATAGAGTAACTGTTCTTAATTCTGAAAGAGCAATAATCATCGGAAAAAGGAGCATCATAGTAAATAGATATATCCAAAAAAGACAATTAGGAAGAGGAGTTCAAAAAGGCCCAAATATGCCATCAAGATCAGATATGATTTTAAGAAGAATGATACGTGGAATGCTTCCTTGGCATAGAACAATTGGAAGAGAAGCATTTAAATTAATTTATTGTTATAAGGGAATTCCTGAAAAATATAAAAACAAAGAAAAAGATTTCCTTAAATTAGAAACTAAAAATGCTTTGAATTACATAAAAATTCAAGACATCTCAAAAGCATTAGGAAAAAGTTAAATAGGATACAATAAATAGGTAACTAAGATTAAGACAATAAAGAAATTTAAAGTCAAAAATCAAAAACCCAAAATAAACTTACCGATTTACACTTACAAACTTACAAAACATTAACATGAAAAAAAAACAAAAATTATCAATAAAGAAAAAAATATTGGTTGTTTCAGGAAAAAGAAAAAGATCTATAGCTAAGGCAACAATTCAAGAAGGAAATGGAAAAGTGACTATAAACAAAAAACCCATAGAAACTTTTAATCATTTTCAGGCTTTATCTTTAAAAGAACCAATAATTATAGCAAAAGATGTTCTTGGAGAAAAAGCCGATTCTGTTAGTATGGTAGTCATTGTTTCAGGCGGCGGTGCAGAAAGCCAGATAGAAGCTTCTAGACTTGCAATAGCTAGAGCATTTGTTGCTTGGTTTAAAGAAGCTTCATTAAAAACAGCTTTTTTAAAATACGACAGGATGTTGTTAGTAGCTGATACTCGAAGAAAAGAATCTAGAAAACCAAATGATTCTAAGGCAAGAGCAGCCAGACAAAAGAGTTATAGGTAATGGCAATAGTTAAGTTTTTATTCTTTGTTCTTCTATATAAATTATGAAGCCAAAAATCATTAGAGCAGAAAATGTTGAAGAAAAAATTTTCCCAAATAAAAAAGTAAGAGATATTATAAATGAAGAGGGATGGCCTTTTAGTCTAGCAATTGTTAAGAAGATAGGAGATGACCAAAAAGTTGGTTTTGATTCTGAAAGTAATTTGGTTTATTATGTTCTAGAAGGAGAAACCAAAAATTTTATTGATGGCAAGGAACATATCATAAAAAAAGGTGATTTCATTATTCTGCCAAAAGGAACAAAATACAAAAACCTTGGAGGAGTTACACTATTAGCAATTTCTTGTCCAAGGTTTGAGGGGTCTAAAAGAGTTTATTCTAAATAATTTTAATTTTATTTTACCAACACTCCGATTAGTGCAACAATTCCTGAAACTATAAGGTATAATCCTATAGCCCATCTAAGTATCCTGGGTAATAAAAGGATTAAAACTCCTAGCAAAATAGTCAATACTGCAATAACCAATGTTGGTATTCCCAAAGTTATGATTGCCATGTTTTTCTAATGTTTTGGAATTTAAATAATCTTCTTTTTACTAATTAAAGAGTTAATATTTAATCTTTGTAAATATTTTTTCTATGCCCTACCTTCAAAATTAGGATTATGTTTGAATTAACTTCAAAGATAACTCTATAATCTCCAACTCTTAATCTAAATGCATCAATTCCTTTGAGTCTTTTAATATTTATAGAATAAGGATTAATTAATAATTTATCTATCTTTTTAATAATCCTGCTAGAAATTGTTGTTTCTAATTTATTTAGTTCATCTATGGCTTTTTCTGTCCATTCTGCTTTAAACATATTTACCTCTTTTATAGTCAACGACTTTAGTATTTCCACATTTTGTCGTTGAGTATTTAGGGAAAGATTTATGTCTTTCACTATAAGTCTCTATCTTATCCCAAACTTTCTTTTAACTTCTTCGTGAGATATTTTTTTGCTTTTTCTCGATTCTTCAATCTCTTTTTTTGTTTGTTCAGTTAATTCTTTTTCATCTTCTATCATTCTTTCAAGTATTTCGTTATATGTCTCTCTTTCAAACATTTTCATTTTCTCCAAAGTCATTTTTACACCATCTGAAATTTGTATTGTTGTTGACATTTTCCTTTCCTTCTAGTTTATGCTTGAAAAAGAAAATGCTCAAAAACCTTTGATTTCATAGCAAATTTTCTTTTTCTGCATGCCAAAAATCAGAGGATTTTTTAGCATTATAACAGATTATAGCGAGTTATAGTATTTAAATCTTTCTTTTTACTAATTAAACTAGCTAAATTTATAAACTGGTGATTATTATCACTTCAATGTGGACAACTAGATTCAAGGTTTATGATAAAGAAAACAAGATAATGAAAATTGTCAGAAAAAATAGGATTACTGGTCGTTATTATCCTGTTAGTCATTATCTAGAAAATAAAAGATATTATTTTATTTCTGTTGGAATAATTCAAGGAGAAAAAGAAAATAAAAGGCAATTTTTTAAAGATCTCCTGGCAATGAAAAAAGATTCAAGTGGAAGAAGAACAGAATTAATTGAAGTTGAAGGAGATTTTTTTGTTTTGATAACTTCCCATACAGTAAGTGAAGAAATGAAATGGTCTGTTAGCGCAGCATTTAATCCCAAGTTGCTTCATTTTATGCCGCCAACATGGGGTGATGATGGTTGGGAAGAATGGAATGTTGCAGCCTTAGAAAGAAAAGATTTAGAAAAACTCTTGCATGTTGCTGAAACAATCTACCAAGTCAAGCTCTCTGAATTTAAAAAGAAAAAAATAACTAATTTTGGTTTTCTAACAATTTTGCCAGAATTAACTGAAAGACAAAAAGAAGCTTTAAAGTTTGCAATATCTAGTGGTTATTATAAATACCCTAGAAACACTAGTCTAGATAAATTATCTAAAAAATTTAAAATTAATTTTTCAGCATTTCAAGCACATATAAGAAAATGTGAGAATAAGATAATGCCTTTTGTAATGAACTTTATTTCTAGTACAAATCAATAAAAAAGTGATAATTATCACTTAAAGTTATATCTTCTCTCTAATCCCCAGACTATTGTGAAATAAAATGAAAATAAAGAAAATCACAATACATAGAGAAGAAGCAGAACAAGATTTAGTTGAAGGAATTTTTTTAGTTAATCCTCAATGGACTCATCTTGATGAAAAGGAAGTTCAAGAAAAACTTGAGAAAGGGGAGAAATTATTCAAGGTAAGCTTTGAGGATTTGAAATGAGAACAAGAATCATCACTGATTTGGACGATGTTTTAGTAAAAAGCATGCCAGCGTTTATTTACTGGCTGTCAAAAGAACTTGGGAAAAGAGTCCATATAAGCGATCTTTTATCTTCAAATCCCGAAGAATTTTTTTCAAAATATGGGATAACCTTAACCCACGCCTCGGTTGATGCACAAAAACAGTTCTTTTCAGATGAAAGAAACCTAGAGAATCTAAAACCATACGGAGCGAGATTAGACAGATTAAATTGTTCAGTAATCACTGGAAGAGGCTATGAAGTTGAAGGAGTAACTAAAGATTGGTTAAGAAAAAATTGTAGGTTTGAGGGAGTGGTTATTATGACCAATTGGGATTCAGAATATAACCACAAAAAATCAGATTACATTCTAAGAAGTTCTCCAGATATTTATATAGATGATAACGCACAAATTCTTGCAGAAATAAGAGCCATGGATTCAGAAAGAAGAACTCTGTTACGTTTAGTTACAAGACCTTGGAATCAATGCAGTTTAAGAGGTATTAAAGATGAATCTTACATTAAACGAGTAAAAGGATTCCAAGAAGCAGTTTCTCAAGGAGTTTAAAATGAAAAAGGAATGGGAAATTGGTGCTGGAAGAATAACAACTAATCTTTTGATGGTCATTGTTGATTCAACATCTTTCACAAGTAGATGGAATGAATTTTTTCCTGGAATTAGGATAGATGGATTTGTTTTTAATAAAAAAGACTTATATTCTAGCATTTGGAGTAAAGAAACAATTGATGCAGCAATACTCTTCATTTATAATAATCCAGACAGTTTTTTTCTTAATATCTCAAAAATATTTGAAAAAGAAACACAAGAATTGTGGGCAAATTTAGAAAAATTAAAGAATGAAATTGAATCTTTTTCTTCAAGCCCAAATCAAGATAAATCCAAGTTAATAAAATTACATCAGAAGTACTTATTCTTCTTCGGAAGTTATTCAATTTACACACCAATAGTAAGATTTTCAGAATCAGCAATAAAAAAACTTTTTTTAGAAAAAGGATTATCTGAAGAAAAAATAACTTCTTTGATTAATCCTTCTTATAGGGGGGCACAATTTTATTTAAATGAAGAATTAAATAAAATTGCAGAAGATATTATAAAAAGCGAATTTAGACAAGAGATAGAAAAAAAGATACTAGAGAACAATCTTTCAAATGAAGACTATCTCGTCTATAAAAGGCTTTTAAGAATAAAGGATAAATATGGCTGGATAAAATCATACATTAATTTTTACAAAGATGTTGAAATTTCAGATTTACTTGTTGATTTATTTAATATAATAAATAACAAAAAAAATCAAGAAATTGAAGATAAAATCAAGGATAAAATTCAAACAAAACCATCAGGGGATATAATTGATTTAACGAATAAATTAAATTTTGTTGTTGATATGAAAAATAAAATTCAAAACATTCAGGCATACATTTTCTATCTTGGCAATAAACTCTACTCTTTAATTTCTAAAGAAATTGAAATTCCACTAGAAAAATTAGAATGGCTCACTGAAAATGAAATAAGCTCTTTTTTAAATGGCTTAAAATTCGAAGAGGAATTAATTGATTTATTGATTAATGATAGAAAAGAAGGAATTTTAATAGAACCAAGAACAGGAACATTAATCCAGGATAAAAAATTAATTGAGAAAATATTTTCACATCAAGGAGTAGATCTTGAAAAAGTTTTTTATGGAGAAAAACAAGAAATTAAAGGATTTTTTATCAATAAAAAAGAAATCAAAGGAAATGTTTTCTTAGCACTTTCACATGAAGAACTAATGAAAAAAGAGATTCCTTCAGAAAGCATCTTAGTAACTAGGGCAATAACCCCAGAATACACTCCTTATTTAAAAAAATTTAAAGCAATTATTGCAGATGAAGGGGGAATTGCTTCTCATGGTTCAATTGTTGCCAGAGAAATGGACATAAACATGATAATTGGAACAAGAAATGCAACCAAATTTCTAAAAGATGGTGATGAGATCTTATTAAAAGAAGATGGTTCTATAGAAAAAATAAATTTATTAGGGGGAAAATAAAATGGATATCGAACATCTTTTTGGACCCGATCCAGACGATTTAGGATCTCTCTTTGGGATAATTGGGATGATTGGAATAATTGTGGGAATGGGGCTTCTTCTCAGTCCTCCTTCATGCTCGGAGAAGCAAAAAAGATATCCTCTATATCCCCCAACAAAAATAGAAAGAGCAGTAAGCAGGGAGTTAATTGGAGATTTAGACGGAGATGGAATTCGAGAGATAGTCTTAAAATATGATTCTTGCGGAACAAGATTTGAAACCCTTTATAGCAGAAAATATTCTAGATGAATTTTATTCATATCTCAACGCATAGAAATTAACATTCCTAACTTCACGTTATATTTATTCATACCTCAAAGTCCTAGAAAATCATAAGATTTTCTGGACACTAAGATACTACTCGTATCTTAGTGCGTCTACAGGCTTTAGCTTAGATGCTTGGATAGCTGGCAAAACTCCTGAAGCACATCCAACTAAAAAAGAGAAAAGCAAAGCACCAACTAAAAGATACCAGGGAAAATAAGCTTGAAGCAAATTAGTTCCAAGAGCTTGTCCTGCAAAAAAAGAAGCTCCAACTCCTAAAAGAACACCAATTAAAACACCAATTGCTCCTCCAACTAATCCCAAAATTCCAGATTCAATTAAAAATAAAGTCAAAATATCAGAATTTCTTGCTCCAACAGCTTTCATGATTCCAATTTCTCTAGTTCTTTCTAAAACAGCAGTATACATGGTATTCATAATTCCTATTCCTCCAACAAGTAAGGAAATAGCTGCTATTCCAATGAAAACAGCCTGAACAATTCCAAAAATAGTATTAAATGTCTGTGCTAATTGTTCTGATGTTTGAACACGAAAATCTTCTTCACCTTCTTTTTCTCCTCTATCTTTCCTTAATTTGTTTTTTATTTCTTGAGCAATTTTGTTAACATCTTCATTAGGTTTTATCTTAACAGTTATCATATCATAACTATCTGAGATATTCAGAATTTCTTTGGCAGATTCAATAGGAACTATGACTGTTCCATCATCAAACTGATTTCCTATTTTTTCCAAAGTTCCAACAACAACATAATCTTGCTGATTTTTTCCCAATTTTATCTTATCTCCAATTTTAATTGGTTTTTTAAATGCATTTCCATTAGCAAGATCATAACCAATAACTGCTTTGTATTTATCACCTGGTTTAAGATTTCTTCCCTGATCAATTTTATAATTTTGAGCTTCATTAAAAAGATCCTGAACCTCTAAATCAAAACCAGTGATATACTCATATTTTAATTCATTCCTAGATCTTACTTCACTAATCTTAAATATAGCTCCCCCAGCACTCTCTACTCCAAGTATGTTCCTTATTATCTTTACATCATGATCTGTTAATGTAAAACCCCCTGCACTTGTTCCAGGAGCCCCAAAAGCTTGTGAACCAGGCTGAATAAAAATCTTATCATTTCCTAGCTGTTGAAACTGTTGTGTTACTGCTACTTGCAATCCCTGGCCTATGCTTATCAGAGCAACAACAGCAGCTATACCTATAAAAATTCCAAGCATAGTTAACCAACTTCTCATTCTTCTTTTTCTTATATTCTTCAAACCTAACTTAAAATAATCTAGAATCATTTTATTTAAATTTGCGGTCAAATTTAATTAATTGAAAATCAAAGATTTTCATTTTACTCTTGTGTTTGTGCTAAAAAATCCTCCGAATTTTTGGCATCCCAAAAATGTTCTCATTTTTTAGGACATTAATTTTTTCTTTTTATTTCTCCTTGCAATAAAAAAGATTATTAATGCAATTACAACAAGAATAATTATAATTACAAGCCAAGGAAATGCAGGAAGCAACCCGTTCCTTTGTGCTTCTTGAGCAGAATAAGCTCTAACACTAATCACTTTTGTTTCAGAGTATTTTTGATTATTCACATCTCTATATTCTAAAACTAAATTTAGATTAATATTCTGTTTTTGTGGAATAAGATTAAATTCAATAGAAGTATAATCATCAGATTCTATATTTCCTAAATATTCTGAATTAAGCCCATTAATTTCATAATCCTGTGAAGGCAAAACAGTAATTCCAACAAAATTAACTTTTCCAAGCCCTTTATTTAAAACCTTGATTGAAATCTTGCTAAGCATCCCAATTATCAAAGAATTTTCATCAGCACTAATCTCTATCTCTGGTTTTTCAAAAACATTTATTGAAACTAAATCCTGCCTAGTATATTCATTTCCATAAGAATCAGAATAGCTTATTAACAAGGGAACTTTGTAAACCTGAATCTCGGCACTTGATAAAGCAATTAAATTAAAATTAATTTGTCTTTCCTCATTGTCATTTATTAAGTCTATTCTTTGTTCTGCGACACTCTCAGGAGCAAAAGGAAGGTTTGTTAAATCAAGCTTCAAAATAACATTCTTTATTTCTGAATTAGCGGTATTCCTTAGTTTAATATTCAAATTAAGATTTTCTCCTGGAGTCACACTTTCAGGAGTGCTTGTTACAGAGACAATTTGTAAATAAACCTGGCCTGGAGCAATTAAAACATCGAAATCTTCATCATAATTTTTTTCATCAAACTCGTAATCCAAGGTAACTGTTTCTTCTCCATCTTGGGCATCTCCTTCAACAAAAACATTATATCTTAAAGTTTTTGTTTCTCCTGCATCTAAAAAATCAATTGTTTTTTTACTATTTGATTTCAAAGTTAATGGATTATCAGTATCTAAATCAAAGATAATATTTGTTAAATTTTCAGTTCCAGTATTCTCAACAGAAAAAGTTAATTCTAAATTTTCTCCTGCCTTAACAGGATAAGGGTCTTGTTCTAAAGAGATGTCTAATACGCTAGCTAAAACACATGAGCTTAAAGCTAAGACTAATACTAAAAATACAAACGATAAAATTAAATTTTTATTTTTCATTTCAGTAAAAATTTCCATTTTTATTGCACAGAAAATTTGTTTTAAATTTTCTAGTGTTTGTAACCATTATATAATGACTTTATTCACTTTTAAACCTTTCTTTAGGACTTTTCTTTAATATGTCCATCAATTATATGAATTATTCTTCTAGCTTTTTTAGCAATATTCAAATCATGAGTAACCATAATTATTGTTTTTCCTTGTTTATTCAATTCTTTTAAAAAATCCATAATTTCTTTTCCAGTTTTAGAATCAAGATTTCCAGTTGGTTCATCTGCAAGAATAAC
>CAZCMN010000034.1:0-9334 GCA_964500015.1 Candidatus Woesearchaeota archaeon
AAAATATCTTGTGTCCAGTACTCCAGCCTAAAGGCTGGCAGATTTCTTTCTAATTTAGAAAAAATTCTTAAATGCTTAAAACCTGTAGTTTTATGATTAAAAGAGAGAAATTGAAATGCACAAAAATTCGGAATTTTTGGCACGCCGAAAACGGGAGTTTTCGTCGAAATAAGAAAGCACAGTTTTTTGTTATATTTGCAGTTATTCTCGGAATTTTAATTTTAGCTGCTTCAAGCATCATAAATTTTGCTAAGTCTGCGAAAAATATTGATAGTTTTAATGCAAAATGCGAAAATTACAAAAATGAGATATTTGAGATAAGCAAGTATGCTGCTAATAATCAAGAGGAAGAATTTTCTTTGATAAGGGATTTTTCAGTAAGTTTTATTGATTATATGAATGATAGTTATAATATCAGCATGTATTTCTTGCATGGAAATAATTTAACAAGTACGCAAGTGAACATTCCCTTGGGAACAATTGATACATATCATAAACCTTCAGTTACTATTAATTATAATAAATTTACTAGGGAATATATTCTTAGTAGGGGTAATTCATTTCACTTTTTGATGATAGCTAGAAAAAATAATGAAGTTTATGTATGTGAATAATAAAAAAAGATTTAAAAAAATGAAAATCAAAATTTTAAATTATAATATATCTAATGGGTTTCATACTTTAAATGAACCTTATATTCTAGAGAAAAATAGGATAAAACTTTGCCAGAAAATTATTAAGGAAGAAAACCCAGATATTTTATGCTTGACTGAAGCATGTTTTGCAGCGCCAAATCCTTTTAACATAAAGATGGATTATCAGAAGCTTTTTGGATATAAACATGTTTTTTTTGTTTCTAGAAAAAGACAGTGGGGGAATATGATCCTATCAAGATATCCTCTTGGGTGTGCTTTTTCTAATTCTAATGCCACATTCATCGGATTGAATGCAGAGTTCAGGTTCAAGGATAAACCATTATTTATAGATGTGATTCATCCTTCTCCACAAATAAGAGATGCTGAGAGAATTAAGAACATCAGCCAGATGTTAAATAAAGAAAAACTAACTGGAAATTATATCTTAACGGGAGATTTCAATTCCTTATCCAATGAAGATAATTATCATAACCAAGAGATTAAGGATTATTTGGGAAAAATAGTTTTGAAGCAGGAAACGTTAAGAGCGCTTCTAGACAAGAAGTTCATCAAATTTTTGTTAAAGCAGGGATTAAAAGATGTGATGAAAAAGCATGATGATTCTTTCACTATCCCCACAGATTACATGGACACTGTAAAGGGATGCCCATTGAGGCTGGATTACTTTTTTGTTTCAAAAAAGGTTAAAATTTTAAATGCAAGAGTCATTAAGAATCCTATAACAGAGCACGCTTCAGATCATTATCCCCTTGTAATGGAGATTGAGATATAAAATGGTTTGGCTGTTCAGCCAGGGTTAAGTGTAATTAATTAGAAAAAGAAGTAATACCTTAAGAATTTAAAAAAACTCATAAACTTAAAACTTAGAGATATAAAAAAATGTTAAACAAAAAGAGGTTGATGAATAAGAAAGGAATTTCAGAACTAATTTCGTATATTTTATTAATAACTCTGACTATAGCAATTGCCAGTGGAACATATGTTTGGCTTAAATCAATAGCTGTTCCACCACAGAATGTTGAGTGTCCTGATGTTTCTTTGTGGATTGTAAATGAAAGTTGTTATGGGCAATCAGATAATTCTGATGAAATTGGAAATTTGACTTTTTTCCTAGAAAATAAAGGAAGAATTGACATTAATGGTTTTAGAATCCAGGTTTCAAATAAAACAACTGAATCTATTTTTTATGATATCCAGATAGACAATTCATTTTGTCAAAGGAATTCTGTTTTAAATACATATCTTTGTAGGATTAATGCTTCTGATACAGTTAAGATATATGGAACACATGAATTAAGGACAATCGAGCTTATCAGGATAACTCCTATGAAAAGAATTGATAATAAAGAGGCATATTGCAAATCATTTGATTTTCAGATAGATGATTGTATTGCTTGAACCAGTTTATCTCAAAGTTAATATTTTTAAATAATTTGACTTTGTCAATGCGAAGTATGTATCAATCTTTGCTCTAAACAATTTTCTACGTTTCAGATTAATTATCTAAAAAAACAAAACCACTAATCGAGATATTTATACTTACAACTGGCAAAGTCAAGAAAAAACATTTTTAAACTTGAAAACCATTAAATTAAAAGTAAAATGAGGAATAATCTAAAGAGCAAAAAAGGAATATCTCCTGTAATAGCTACTGTTTTATTGATTGTAATTGCAATTGCTTTGTTTGTTGTAATTTTTTTCTGGATTAAGGGTATGCAAGAGGAGTCTATTATTAAGTTTAGTTCAGATATCAAACAATCTTGTTTAAATGTTAATTTTGAAGCAACTTTTTCATCTGGAACAGTCCAGATTCAAAATACTGGAAATATTCCTATATGGAAAGCTGAAATCTATAAAAAATCAGGTGGAAGTTTAACTAATACTGGAAAATTAATCACTGGGCCGATAATGCCTGGAACATCTGCAAGCCAGACAGACATCTTTTGTAGTTCAGGAGAACTTAAAATTATCCCATATTTATTAGGAACATCACAAAAATCTGGAATAGAAAAAGAGTATAAATGCGATGATAAATCTAGAACAATAAGCTGTTAAAGAAAATAGACAAAAACCCAAAGAAAAATCAAAAAAGATTAGATATATAAAACCTGAAAATCTAAATAAATTAAAGTTAAAAAAATGATGACAACGAAAATGAAAAATTTTCGAGCCTTCGTTTTTTACTAAAAGATGAAAACAAAAAGAGGGATTGAACCGGTTATTGCTACTGTGTTATTAATTGTAATCACTATTGCAGTTGTGGGAGTTTTAGTTGCTTTTCTTTATCCTTATATAAATGGAATGACTGAAAAAGAAACAGCTTGCAGAAATGTAAGATTAGAAATTGATTCAAGTGGAACTTGCACTAATTACACAACTTCTTGGATAATGGTCAGTTATGTGACTGGAACTAATGATAAGACAAGGATTTCTGTTCAGGCAACTGCGCAGGGAGCAACAAAAAGTAATGATGTTCAAGATAATCTATTAAAGATTAGTGAAGCAGATACATATATGATTAAGGTTGGAAATGCAACAAAAGTTGGGGCTGTTCCATATGTCATGTATAATGGGAAAGAATATATGTGTGATGGTGGAAAAGTTGAACTAATAAGTATTAAAAATGTAGGAACTAAAGCAACTTGTTAAAAGAGGTTATAGAATAATAAATAATTAAAATGAAAAATAAAAAAGGTGTTATCTGGGTATCTACTGTTTTATACATTTTGATTAGCTTGGCTGTTTTATCAATTGTCTTGGTTTCTGTGCAACCAATTATTAATAGAAGCAAGGATAAAGCACTTTTATCTCAATCTGAATCAATGTTAAATGAAATTGATTCAACTATCATGAAAGTTTCAGATAATGAGGGAACTGTCTTAAATTTAGATGTTAAAATAAGCAGAGGAAAGTTAACTATTAATCCTTCAAGCAATAGGATTATATTTGAATTGAATGATTCCTCTTATCAATATAGTGAAGACAAAAAAGATATTCTGAAAGGAAAAGTCTATTCTTCAGCTATAAAAGCCAATGGAAAATGGCATGTTTTGATATATTTAGATTATAAAATGAATAATGCTTTAATTTATAATCTGACATATGCTGGTTCTGATATGAATAATAAGATTTTAAGTGAAGGGGATTATGTTTTATCTTTTGAGAATGTTAATGCTTCAGCTAAATTGATTGATATTAAGGTTAGTTAAATATCAGTTACGAAATTCTTTCGTTCTAATATTGATTATGCTATGAACTCTTTTTTGTTTTTTGGTTGAACTTCGCAATCTTTAAATAATCCTTTTCATTAAAAGATTATGTTTGACTTGAAGTTTATAAGAGAACATGAAAAAGAAGTGAGAGAATCGATATTAAAGAGAAATCTAGATGTTAAGATTTTGAATGATCTGCTTAAAAAAGATAAGGAATTTCTTGTCTTAAAACAAGAAGTTGAAGAACTAAGACATGAACGAAATCTTATCTCTGAGAAAATTAATGAAGCTAAGAAAAAAGGACAAGATGTTTCCCTTGTTATTCTAAAGGCTAAGCAAATCCCTAAACAGCTAGAGGAAATAGAACCTGAATTAAAGGAATTAGAAGAAGATATAGCTAATTTAAGGAAAAAGATTCCTAATTTGCTTGAAAAAGATGTTCCTTCTGGAAAAGATGAAAGCCAGAATAAAGTTATCTTGAAATGGGGAAAGATTCCTAATTTTAAATTTAAGGTCAAGAATCATGTTGAAATCATTGAAGATCTAAGATTAGAAGATTTTGATGCATCGCGAGAAGTTTCTGGAAACGGTTTTTACTATCTTAAAGGAGATTTAGCATTATTAAATCAAGCTTTAATCCAGTTTTCAATAGAACATATGAAGAAAAAAGGATATGAGTATATTGAACCTCCTTTAATAATAAGCAGAGAGGTTGTTAGTGCTGCAGGTGACTTAGATGCTTTTAAATTAGCATTATATAAAGTTGAAGGTGAGGAACTATATTTTATTCCTACTGCAGAGCATGCTATTCTTGGAATGTTAAAAGATAAAGTCATTCTAGAAGATAAATTGCCTTTGAAATTCTTTGGATATTCAATGTGTTTCAGAAAAGAGATTGGAGCTCATGGAATTAATGAAAAAGGATTATGGAGAACTCATCAATTTAATAAAATTGAGCAATTTATTTTTTGCAATCAAAAAGACAGTAAGAAATACTATCTTGAATTAAGGAAAAATACTGAAGAGATTATGAAAAAATTAAAATTGCCTTATAGAATAATTGAATCTTGTTCTGGAGACCTTGGAGTTTGGAAATCAAAAGGAGAAGATATTGAGGTTTATAGACCAACTTTAAAGAATTATGGTGAATTAATGTCTTTAAGTGATTGCGGAATTTATCAGGCAAATGACCTAGGCATTAAAGGACAAAATAGTAAAGGAGAAAGGTTTGTTTTAAACACGCTAAATAATACTGTAATAGCAACATCAAGGATGATGGTTGCTATTTTAGAGAATTATCAGCAAAAAGACGGAACAGTAAAGGTTCCTAGTGTTCTTCAAAAATATATGGGAAAGAAAGTTATTGGGGAAAAAAAGAAATTTAAAAAGAGTAGGAAGATAAAAATTAAAGTAAAAAAGAGAAAGAGAAGATGACAACTAGTGATTTAAAAAAATTTGATACTTTATTTATTATTTACACAGCATATGTTCTTGCCCTGATTATCTTGATTATTGTTTCCAGTTCCGGCTCGCTAGAATCTCTTGAAAATAGTTCTTCTATCATATTTTTTAGTCTAATCATAATATGTTTTTCACTAATCGGGCTTTATTTATGGATTAAGACTCTACAAATTCAAAGAAGACAAAAAAAATTGGGATGGTTTGTTCTAACTCTTCTTTTTTTCTTTCCTGTTGGTCCTATTTTTTACTTTTTTGTTTATAGAAGTCAGTTAAAAGAAATGGGGGAGAGGGTTAAGAGAAGATGATGAAATATGGGAAATATAAGATTACTAAAGAACAACAGTTAAAAGAATTAATTTCAAGAGTTCCACCTATTTTAAATGTTAATATTGTTATAGTTAAAAAAGATAAATTTCTAATTGGAAAAAGAAATTTACAAAGAATAGATAGGGTATATCCCAATGGATATCCAGTTAAGTGGTTGTTTCCTGGAGGAAGAGTCAAATTTGATGAAGTTCCAGAACAAGCAGCTATAAGAATACTTAATAATGAAACTCCAGGCATTAAAGCACAATTGAAGAAATTAATAGCTGTTTTATCTGACAAAGGCCATGATGTGAGAGCAAATGGAGTAAGCATTTATTATTTATTTGATTATAAATCAGGTGAACCTCGAGCTAATAATCAGTTAACTGAATTTAAGTGGGTTAATAGAGAAGACTTATTTAATATTAACAACTTTCATAGCACAGATAAGGGAATTGTAAGGGAACTTGATGCTGCTATAAGAACTCAAAATACTACTGAAGATGAAATTCTTGTTGAAGTTGATAAAAATAATAAAGTAATTGGAAGTGCAGTAAAGAGAGAATTGCATAATACTAATAAAAGGTATCATAGGGCAGCACATATTGTAATATTTAATTCTAAAGGCGAAATTATCCTGCAACAAAGGTCATTGACTAAATCTCATGGAGCTGGGTTATGGGATGTTCATGGTGGACATCAAGTTGATGGACAAACAATTGAACAAACTGCTATGGCTGAACTTTCAGAGGAAATGGGGATAACTACTAATTTACAACTTAAAGAAGTTGGAATACATAAATTCAAAGATCAATCTGAATTTTATTATCTTTTTTATGGAATTTCAGATGGGCCTTATGGTTATGATAGAAATGAGGTCGAACAATTGAGGGCATTTGATCCTGAAAAGATTTTAAATGGAAGTTATGATAAGGAATATAATATTATGCCCCATATTCTTCCGTATATTAAAAAACTAAAAGATGTTTGGATGGGTTTAAGAAAGAATTATTCTTCAAGACAATAATATTTATAACTCTCGATTTTCTCATAAAAATATGTTTTGGCCAAGATATAAATGGATGAGTGCATTGTTTATCCCTACAACAATTCTAGAGAGAACTATTAGTCATGCTCAAAGACTTAGCACATATCGATTTAGAAAGACAGAATATGGGGTTGAAGTAAGAGCTATTTTTGATATTAAGGGTTATAAGCATGCTTGTGGGGCATCATTTAATGAATTTAACGGAAGGGGGGAGACTAGAATAAATGCAATTCAAGATTGTTTGTCTAATGTCCGGGAGCATGCAGACTATTGTGTTCAACCTCTAAAAAGGAGACGTGAAAGCAAGGGTTGTGCTCAGTATCTTTAAAAATTAATCTTTAAATACTTCTTTTCTTGTAAATAGATTGGCTAAGATGGGAACATTAAGAAATTTAGTTTGTGGATTGTTGTTATTGGCAAATTCAGCAATTGGGGCTATTGGAAATAGTTTAGAGGGGAAAATAGATTCCTTAGGCCAGTCAAATTCAACAAAAGCTGAAACCACTTATTTCACAGCTAGGGGGCAAATAAAAATACCCTTTGGGTTTTTTGAACTTCCACTTAATTTTGATAAGACCATTAAGGGCTATGTAGTTTCAAATTCAGAAGAACCAATAGAATTGTTTTTACCTATCCCGAATTTTAGGGCAATAAAACTAGATTCAACAGAGTATCATATGAAAATTGAGGGGGATAGCGTTTGTAGTTCTGAAAAAACATTTAAAAGAACCTCTTGTATTTTAAGATCAGTATGTTTTTCTTATAAAGACAGACATAAAGATGCTCTTTACTTATTAGCTAGATCTATTTTAATTGAAGACGTGACTGATTCGGATAAGATTAGGGAAGAGTATCCCCTTGTTTTTTCTCTAGGAGATAGCTTGCATATGGGGGCTGGCTTTCATTTTGGGCGAATTAGAGATAGGGCAGACTCTAGTTATTTGTATCGAGATGTTTATTCGCAAAAAGTTTCTGGATTTGTTAAGGATAGCAGGGTTACCTTGCTTTATTCAAAGAAAAATCGAAAATTATCTTTTCAAGGAGCTGAAGCAACAATTCGCAGATACTTGTTTAATAGGCCAATAGATTTTCCAGCTAGGGTTTATTTTAGGGCTTTAAAAAGATTAAACTGAAGCTTTTTAAATAAAAGAACCTTAATAAAGATAAGACTTGTCATCCCAATGACATCTGTAAGTTAAAATGGTTAAAAAAATAAAAAAGTCACAAAAAGATATTAAGAATAATACTAATATAAGTAAGTTAATAAGTAAATTAAATCATTAAGTTTCAAAATGGGAAAATCAAAAGTAAAAAATACTGAAAACAAATTGAGCAAAGCTAAAGTTAATAAGGATAACTCTAAAACTAATTTAGAATCTTCTAAGAAACATCTAAAGATATTAGCTATCGGAGATTTGCATGGAGACACAAGACAAGCTTCTAAATTAGCGGAATTTGCTCTAAAACAGAAAGTTGACTTGGTTATTTTATCAGGAGATTTGACATTTGCTGAGCAATCTGTTGATTATTTAATTGGACCTTTTGCTAAAAGAAAATTAAACACTGTTTTTGTTCCTGGAAATCATGAGACTATTGCAACTGCCAATTTTTTAGCAAAACAATATGAACCTTATGCAAGGAACTTGCATGCAGATGGAGAAAAAGTCAAGGGAGTTGGATTATTTGGAGTAGGAAGTGCTAATGTTGGGTTATTTCAGTTATCAGAAAAAGAAATTTATGATTCTTTAAAAAAAGGTTTTGATAAAGTTAAGGACACTAAATTAAAGATTATGATTTCACATGTTCACCCTTCTGATTCACAAATGTCTAAACTCTGTCAGTGGGTTCCTGGTTCAACTGGAATAAAAAGAGCTATTGAAAAATTTCATCCAGATATTGCTATATGTTCACATGCTCATGAAGCTGAAGGTATAGAGGAAAAAATAGGAAATACAAGAGTTATTAATGTTGGACGGAGAGGGAAGATAATTGAAATCTAACTATAACCTTCTAAAACCCTTAAAACACGATTAACATTCTCTTCATAAGATTGGGATTCATCAATTAACATTATATCTCTCCCTCGTTTAGTAAATTCTTTGATTACCCCAGAATAACTTTGTTGAAGGGCATTTAAAAATGAAGTGTTAAATACTCTTCCGAGAATGGGCTTATGGACTCTTTCTCTTTCAATTGCTAAATTTGGATCAAGATTAAAAAAAACTTCTTTATCTTGAAGTCCTAAAAAAGAAGAATAATACTTTTCAGCATCGATAGCCCTTTGGCTTGTTCCTTCAAGTGCCCTAATAAAAGCGATATGATCTAATACTCCTCTATCAACTAAAACATAATCAAAACGCATTTGAAGTGCTTCGATTAAGTTATTTATGGTATTATGAAAACTCCAAGAGTGATAATTAAATCGATTATCTTCTTTATCAATAGGACAAATTCTTGCACCTTCACAAATGATTCTTACTCTTTTTCCAGCATGTTTAAGTGAAGTTTCTAAGGTTTCAATCCCCGTTGTTTTTCCGGCACGAGGCATACCAAAAAATTCAATAACTTTCATTTTAATCTTTAATTAGAAAATTGATTTTAAAGCTTAGCAAGAAATCTGTCTGTTTTAACTGACAGATGAATTGCGCCTT
>CAZCMN010000035.1:0-8760 GCA_964500015.1 Candidatus Woesearchaeota archaeon
ACGCTTGTTGGAAGAATTTGACATCCATCTATCTCAATCATATTTTCTTTTTCAACTAGTTCTTCACGCCAAACTTTCAAGATATTATTTTTTAAAGCTAAGCCATTTGGGCCATATTCAAAAAAACCAGCTAATTTATCAGGATAGATCTCGCTAGTTGGCCAGAAAAAACCTCTATTAGCTGCGATTTCAGTTATGCTTTCAAATACTTTATTTTCTGCTTCTTTTTGTGGCATTTTTTAATGTAAGTTAATATTTTATAGCATCAACGTTGTGCTGAGGCAGATGCTTTGTTTACTTCTTATTAAGATATCTTAAAGAGTTTTTAAAATTGTTGATTTAGTGTTTTGCTTAGATTATTCTAGTTAATAGATACATGGCTGTTCCAGCTACTAATGGAATAATCAAATTATCATCTGCATCTGATTCCCCTAACTTAATTACTAAAGATTCAGATAACATCCCAAAAAAAGAGCCAACTAGAGCAGATAGTGGGTCAATAAAGAGAAGACAAAATAAAAAAGCAACAACAAAACCACAAATAGACCCGAATAAGCTTTTGTATTTACTAAATGGATTAAGTTTGTATTTTGAACCAAAATAACTTGCTAAAGTGCTTAAAGAATCTCCAAAAGTCAGGATTGTTATGGAAGCGAGGGCAATATCTTTATTGAAAATATACATTACTAGGGCTGAACCAACAATAAAAAATAATAGTCCTTTAAGAGGGAATTTTTCCTCTTCTTTTTTTGAAAAATATTCAATTGCTTTTATTTTATATTTTAAATGAATAATAGTAAGAAGAATTACTATTAACGACACTATAAATAATAGCCTGATAAAAATTCCCCATTCAAAGAATTTAAATCCGAGAATAATTAGGATTCCGAACATTATATGGCCTAATTTTCTTAGGGTTTCTTGATGGTTTTTCATTTTTTAAGTTAAGACTTCGCACTTCGTTTGATTGGTAAGTGTAAAGTAATGCTGTTTGATTTAATTTATATAACTTATAGATCTCGCTTTCAAGCGAGAAGCTTATCTTGTTTAGTTGTTCTATTTAATCTTCTTCATGATTTTAATAAATGTGAATGGAATGAGATAACCTAAAACAGCTCCTGCTATGACATCTGAAGGATAATGCATACCATTCCATAATCTTGAGATTATTATGAATATAGCAAAGATTGTCCAGATCCAGATTAAAACTTTGTTTTTTATAAATGCAAATAAGGTAAAGGTAAAAGCAGTATGTCCTGAAGGAAATGAATTTTTATCTAGGAATATCTCTTTTCCTAACTGATGTTGACTAGGAAATGGCCTTTGTCTTGGGATTATGGCCCTTAATAGGGTTGTGATTAAAACAGTTATTACTAGAGACATAATAAAATAAATCAATTGTTTTTTTCCTTTTTTGAATCCATTTGAGTCTATTAAGATAAAAATAAGCTGAGCTAAGAGGATAGCAGGATAAATGATTATATCTTTTTCAACAAAATCTAGAGAAATTCCTGTTTTTGTTTTTAACATTAAGAAGAATGAGAGAATCTGATTGTCAAAAACTAAGCATAGAATAAATGCTAGAATAATAACTAGGATGACTAACATAGTTATTTTTTGCTTTGATTTCATGATAATAAATAGCCAAATCTATTTAAATAAATTAGCTTATCTATCTTATGGTTAGAAAAGAAAATATTTGGGTTTTGGACATTGTTCTTAGATACTTAATAGCAGCATTAGCTTTTCTGATAATTCCTGTTTTTTATCTGATTTTTAAACCATTGACTGTTGGCTTGACTAGCTGGATTATGGATATCTTTTATAGTGTCCAAGTTAGTGGTGGCACTTTGTTTTTTTCAGGTTTTAATGCTTCTATTGAGATAGTAGACGCTTGTGTTGCTGGAAGTGCTTATTTCTTGCTTTTTTTACTAAACGTTTTAACTAGAGATATTAAGATTATGAAAAGAATTTATGTTCTTTTGTTTAGTTTTGCTTACTTGTTTTTGATTAATGTTATAAGACTTGTTATTATTATTCCAATGTTCTTGAATAATTCTGCTTGGTTTGATTTTACTCATAAGTTTTTCTGGTTTGCTTTGAGCGTAATCTTTGTTGCACTAATTTGGATTCTAGCTATAAAGGTTTTTAGAATAAGAGAAGTTCCTGTTTATTCTGATGTTGCTTTTATTTTCCACAAACTTGAGAAACAACATTAAAGTATAGTGAAAGCTATAAGTCTTCCCCTAAATCCCCTGCGGCAAAATCATAAAAAATGTATAAATACATTTTTGTGATGCCAAAAATATCCGAGAGATTTTTTAGCATAGGGAAATACTAATGTCGTTGGTGATAATCAAATTAGGGTAGATACTGTTTTCTTTGTTTTCTTGTTACTTAGAGATTTAGCCGAATAGAGCTGAAAGACCTTCAGCTGCTTCTTCTGCTTTTTTCTCTTCTTTCTTTTCTTCAGCTTTAACTGGGGCTGCTGCTGGAGCTGCTGCCATCATTGCTGCCTCTGCCATTGCTTTGTCTATATCTACGCCATTCAATGAAGCTATCAAGGATTTGATTTGTGCTTCGTCTGCTTGTGTTCCTGTAGCTTCTATAACTTTTTTCAAGTTCTCTTCTGTTACTTGTTTTCCAAGTTTGTGTAGTAACAAGGTTGCATATACGTATTCCATTTTATTTTTTTATTGAGTTTAATTTAATTTGTAAGTTGATAATTGAAGTTTTATCTTTTGCTTTTGTGTTTTTTGGGTTACGTTTAGTTAGTTTTATCTGATAATTTTGAATTTAGTGATTGTGCTTGCATATTTGCTTTGCTTAATAGCGTGGAGATGCTTTCTTTGCAGATAAATTCAGAAAATATTGCTAAGTTCGTTGCTTGGCTTGAAGCTAATGCTAAAAACTGCAAAGCTTCTTCTTTATCGACTTTTATGTTTGCATAAACTTTTTTGTCTTTTGAATCATAGGCAATTATTGGTTTAATTCCAACTGCAATTGGTTTAATTTCTAATTTTTCTAAAATTGTGGCAATTTCTAAAGATACTTTTTCTCCTTTTTTTACTATATGGGCTTCTTTAATTGCTATTTTTCCCTGGTCAATTCCAACTTTTATCTTTGCATTTGAAAAGTCAGTTATTGCTGGACCTGCCATTAAATCCGTTGTTCCAACTGGAATTATAATATCCTTTTCAAGAATTTGTCCTGCTTTTACTTTTATGAAGCTTTTTAATTGAGATAATTCTGCAGCTAATACAAATGGGTCTTCTTGTGAAAGAAGTAAGGCAAAGTCCTTGTCAATTTTTTCTTTAAGTTTTTCTAATTCTGGAAGTTTTTCTAGAGCATGATTAACTAGACTTTTTTTCAAGACCTTTATCTGGGCTTTTCCTTTAATTGCTTTTTTTATTTTTTGAAATTGTCGAGAGGGAATTCCACCTATTGAAGCAACAATCATTGTTCTATTTTTTCCTATTAAACTGATTAATTCTGCAACTGCTTTTTTCTTTTTTTCAGAGACATTAGCTTTTGGTTTTTTCTTTTCTGTCATTTTTTGATGTTGGTAAGTTGTTAATTGAAGTTTTTTCTTTACTGGGTTTTGTTTTTTCTAGTACAAACAAAATCAGTTATGAATTTTAGCACTTAACCCTTATTTTCCTTTGATTTATCATATTGAACTTTAATTGATTTAGACATTGTGAATTTTAACATGACATTTCTTATGTTAATTTCTTTTTTTGGTAGTGCTTGAGTAACTGTTTTAAA
The DNA here is from genome assembly GCA_964500015.1 of Candidatus Woesearchaeota archaeon. GTDB lineage: Archaea > Nanobdellota > Nanobdellia > Pacearchaeales > UBA284 > JAPLYB01. Next base: position 3,769 of record CAZCMN010000035.1, read on the forward strand.
TGTTTTGTCTATATTTTCAAGAATTTGTTCATCTGACATAGATTCTTTTGCTAAGGGAATTTTCAAACTTCTTTCTTTTGATTTTATTTTTACTGTTTTCTTTAATTTTTCCACTATTTCTTTTAATAGGGGTTCAGATTCTTCCATTAAAACTGAGCCAATTTTTGGATCTGGCATTTTTCCTGCTGGTCCAAGAACTTTTCCAAATTTAGCTGCTACTTGGGGCATGAGTTTAGCAGATGCTATGAAAAAATCATGTTCTTTAGCATATTTTTTTATTTCTTTTGGAGTTACTTTGTCTAGGTTTTCCTTTGTAATAATTAATGAGAGAGAATCTGATTTTTTAATTGAGTCAAGAAATGCTGCTATTTTTTTGTTTTTTGCAGGATATGGCAATAAAACAGAGGTATTTATTGTTTCTCTAGAAGCATCAAAGCTTTTTAGATTTATGACTAAATCTAGTGTCTGATCAAATTTCCTTTTTTCAGATGATTTTCTTAATTCTCCTAAAGCTTCTTTGAATTTCATGTTTGTTGTTTGCGTAGTGCTAAAAAACCTTTGGTTTTTGGCATCCCAAAAATCTTCTGATTTTTTAGGACATTTGTAAGTTGTTAGCTTATCTTTGTTATTTCCCCAATGCCTTGTTTTTAAAGATGAAACAAAATGAAAGACAAGTTATTATCACTTACCTCTAAACTGTTTCGTCCTTCTACGCTGAGAAACGTAGTGTTGTGCTTAGCACATCGGATATAAATACTTGTTTTGGGGGTTTTTAAAGGTTTTTATGCTTTGCTTGGTTTTCTTATTTTCGACTACCTAATTAGAAGGATCGTGCAACTTTCTCTTCATCTACGAGAATATTGTAAGAACGAGCTATGGCTTGTATGTGTTTATGAAATTCCCCCATAGAGATACTTCCATTGCGAGCATTTGAGAGTGCTAGAAAACCATCCTCTTTGTTAAGATTGAGGCCCAATGCCATTGCTCCCATATTGAAGCCAAGCTGCACTTTTAACTCTTCTGAAAGGTCATCCCACTTTTTTACTTGCGTAAAACGTAGGACTTGTTCGCAAGCGTGTTTAATAAACTCTTCTTTTTCCATGTTAATGGGCTTATTTTTTATTTTTCATCCAAAACTTTAAGATATTCTTCGATTCGCTCAACGATATTCTGAAGATAAAAGTTCTTTATGTTTTTCTCAAATAAATGAGAGAGGGGCATGAATTCTGTGATGTTATATTTATTGTTGTTTGATTCAACGAGGAAGAGGCCTTTTAGTCTCTTTAATTGTCTTCTTATGTTTGATTCTGCTATTCCTTTGAGCTCAAGATTATGTTTTTCCCGATTTTTTTCTACTAAATCTTTTATTTCAAGGGAGGTTAGGGAATTTTTCTTTTTAGAGTTTTCAAGTAAAACTTGAAGAATATCTGTTACAACGTCTCGAGAATCTGCTTCTTGAAGCAATCCGAGAGATAAGCAGACCTTTTTAATTAAATCTCTCTCTTGAATTTCTTGTAAGTCAGAAGGTTTTTCATATTTTCTTAAGGTTATTTCAGCTAACGATGTTTCTTTAATTGGCATTTTTTATTGATTTAAGTTTGATAATCAATCGTATGATTTTGTAATGCTGAAAACAAACAAATTAATAATCTCCGACTTACAGGTCTTGCTATCAAGCAAGAAGCTTATTTTTATTCTATATTCTCAAAGCTAATAATGTTTATAAATATTCTTGACTCTTTATTACAGAATTAAAATGGAATTAGTAGCATTATTATCTAGTGGAAAAGGCACTTGGGGGCAAGTTGCTGGACTTGTGAAGAGGGGTCAATGGGAAAAAGTTTTTTTAGTCTGCACAGAATTTGCTGCTTCTAAAATTAAAGAATTTGACTTTTCTCAAAACGCAGAAATTGTTTCTGTTAATTTTGATAAACCAATTTTAGAAGTTATTGAAGATATTAAGAAAAAATTAAGTGATAAATTTGCAGGAATGGAAGTTTCTGTTTCTTTAGCTTCTGGAGAAGGGAAAGAACATATGGCTTTGATATCTGCTTTATTAAATCTACCAGTTGGAGTTAAATTTGTTGCTCTGACTAAAGACGGGATTGCTGAATTTTAGAAAAATTTAAAAATAATCTCTTAAAAATGCAAAATGGCAGAAGATAATGTTAAAAAAAAGCAAAACTATCGAGGGCTAGCTCTTTTTGCTATTATCCCTATAGCATGGGTTGTTGCTGGTTTCTTAGGTGTTTTTGGAACGAGCAAAAATTATACTGAGAGAAGAGTTTTAGAGAGAACTGCAGCTGTTTCAAAATATGAAAATACATTGAGAGATAGCGCTTGTTTGGATAGTCTTGCTAGAGAAGTGTTTCACGCCCCCTTAGAAAGAGTCCCTTCTTTAGAAATGGACTTAAAGGCGAGCTTTGGAAATTTAGAAGATAGTCTTCGCAATGAGTTAGAGATTGCACGCATCTCTCCAGAAGTTATTCGTTATGAAGAAATCAGGGCGGAAGACACAAAATTTTTAATAGACAGTGCAAGGAGAGTTACTTGGGGAATATATCTTGGGTTAGCTAGCACTGCTGTTCTATGTCTTGGTTATCTTTTAAAAGAGAGACATATGCTTAGAAAACCATCTTAAGAAATAAATTAAAAACATAAAAAATAAAAAAAATAGATTAATAAATTAGATTAACTATAATCTCTTTTTCTTTGCCTTTTTCTTTGCTTTCTTCTTTGCCATTTTTTTATTCCTCTTTTTTAAATTTTTGATTTATTATCAGTAAATATTACATAAAATATATGATTAACTTCTTTAAATACTTTTTCCCTTTTTGAACTTTTTTTAAAAATCTAATTTTTTTAAAAAATTTTATGATTTTTTTGTCGTCGATAAATTTTTTCAGATTTTTTTTGAGAAAAATTTTAATTTTCAATTTTCTATTTCATGGACCTGCTGAGAATTGAACTCAGATTTATTCGTTGCGAACGAATTGTTCTGCCGTTATACTACAGGCCCATAATTTATCTAGAATTTTTGATTTATATTTGTTTTTGATTCAGATTATATCGGATTTAGAGGGATTTTTGTGCGCTTTAGTTTCATTCTGTGCTTTGTTTTTAAATATTTAATTATGCTAAAAAACAGAAAACCAAATAATTTATTATCCTGAAAAATTACAAAGTAATTTTTGGGACGCTAAAAAGTTTCAGTCTATTTTTAATGATAAATTCCTAATTATCTTATAAGAAAAAATTTGGCCAAATCAATCTTAAAAGCCAGACAATGACCATTGCAGCGAAGATTAGAACAACTAGTATGCTTGCTATTTTATAGAGGGTCTCAGATAGTTTCTTTTTCTTTGTGATGGATAGCATGGTTAAATAGAAAAATTTTCCACCATCAAGGAAAGCAAAAGGAAGCATATTGAATGTGGCAACAGCAAAACAAAGTAAAACCAACCAAATAAACATGGTTGAGAAAAATGAAAAAATTTGTTGATTATATCTTGGAGAATATCTCATAAATGGATTTTTCATTGGAGAAATGAAGTCAATTATCTTTCCAGCAACATTTGTTGCTTTTGGCGAATATGATATTCCAATAAATCCTCTTGATTCATTTGAAGGATTTTTATCTGCAATAATTTCATATTCTCCTTTGGTTGTTTCGATTATAACTTGCTGATAAGGCTGTATTTTGGTTAATTCTTGAAAGATTAAAGGATCTTTAGCATTTATGTTATTTATTTTAATTATCTCTCCTCTAATTTTCGAGTTTATTAATGGTGCATCATCATAAACAACTACTGAATCATTTTTATGGTCTTTGATTTGGGTAAATTGTTGAATGAAATAATCTTTAGTTAACAAAAATGTTTCATTTTCTGTAGAATTTATTTCTTCTTTATTTATTTTCACATTAATTGGGATTTTTTCAGGCAATGTTTTCTGAATTTCTTTGAGGTCTAAACTTTGGATATCTAGGTAGCCAACATCTTGATTATTCAGGGATATTGAAGAAATTTGACTTGAATTTATTGCTGTTGTAGCATATAGCGGGGAAGTTGGGGCTATGCTTAATGATAAAAATAAAACAAATAATATCCCAAAAATGATCATGAAAACAAAATTAGAAAACGGGCCAGCAGACAGAATTGCCATCTGTTCTTTTTTCTTTTTTTTATTCATCTGTTTGTCATCTTGTTCTACAAAGGCCATTATTATGGGGCCTAGAAAACCAAAACCAGTTGATTTAATCCTTACATTATAAAGGCGGGCAAATATTCCATGAGCAAATTCATGTGTTGTTGCCAAGATTATCAAGATTATTATCCAATGTATAAAATAAAAATCAGGCAATCCTGGAACTTTAAAAATTTGAGGAACATAGGGAAGAACTGGTAAGATTGGCGGCGTTTTAATTGCTTCAGGTATTTGGGCTAGTAAAACTACATTTTCTATAAGAAGAAAAACCATAAATATCATTGCAACAAACCCAAAAGTTATTGAGACATATGCCAAAACTTTTAATGCTTTGGGATATTTTTTTGCAACATTATCAATAAATTTTAAACCAATCTTTGTTTTATAGAGCATAAAAATTCCTTCTTTTTTTACTTTTTTCTTATTTTTTCTTAAAAAAAGGAATACCCAAACACAAAAAATTGCTAATAATGCAAGATCAATATAAATAAAGCTCACCATCTTTCTTATTTCTTCTAGTCAATAATGGTTTATAATTCTAATGATTTGTAGTAATTTTGCCAATGCGAGGTAAATTCTAATTTTTATTTATGATCTTCATTTGTTTTTCAAGCATAAGAGCTTCAGAATCCTAAAACAAAACAAGGAGCAGATTGATAAACTTTCAAAATGAAACTTACAGCTGGCGAAGTTAAGTAGAAAAAGAAATTTTATCTAAAAATCCTGGATTTTTTTAAAGCTTAGCAAGAAATCTGTCTGTTTTAACTGACAGATGAATTGCGCCTT
>CAZCMN010000036.1:0-8711 GCA_964500015.1 Candidatus Woesearchaeota archaeon
TCATTGCTTCTTAAAATTCCAGACAAGTCAGGAAGGTCATACAAGCTTCCACTTATATTCTGAGTTTTGTCTCTTCCGAGATAATCTCTGAAATTAATTTCTAAATTATATGTGCCTATCTGATCTTTTTGCCCTTCAACTGACAAAACATAATTTTCAAGAGAAATCACCTGAATTTTTGAATCCAAAGCCCTTGCAGAAGTGTATTCAACTGTTTTTCCGTTTTTGTCTGTTCCTGGAAGATTAACATTATGTGCGTCTTCCTCATCAAAATTAAAACCAATTCCACTAAAATCAACAATTGAATCATAAGTAAGAATATTTCCAGTAAGATTCTGATTATGGCTCCCCCCTATATAATCGTTAAATCCAATTCCTATGACATATTCTCCTGTCTGCCCTTCTTTTCCTTTAATTGAAAGAACATAATTCTCAAGAGAAAGAACCAGAATTTTTTCATCTAAAGAAGTTGCAGAGGTATATGCAACTGTATTTTCTTTTTCATCTTTTTGAGGAAGATTCATGGTGTGCTCTGTAAATTCATAAAAATCCTTAGCAATTCCGCTGAAATCCACAACACATTCATAGCCATTCTCATCTTTTGGCTGCACAATGACTTTTTTTATTACAGGAGAGGATTTTCTTCCTTGATAATTAGTCACTTCTCCTGTCATAGTGATTGTGATGTTGTTTTCTGTGAGATTTTGATATGTTCTTGTGATATTAATCGGAGTGCTGCTTATTATTTCCTCACTTCCAGCAACTCCTTTTATAACTATTTGATTTGATGGGCTAATGCCCATTCTAATTGAATTTAACTGGCTGTCTACTCTGCTCACTGCACCTTCATTTACTCTGCTTGATTCATAAGATAATTCACCAAGGGATTTTCTTCCTCTCAAATCTGTTCTTGTTTTTTCTCTATCAAGCTCTCTTGTTGCTTCTCTCGCAGATTTAGTTGGTGTACTAAACATTCCTGTAGGAAATCCCGAAAAATCTGCATTGCTTGTAGTTAGATTAGAACTTGAGCTGACAGATGCGTCAGGAGAGTCAATTTTCAATTTATATTCTCTGATATCTGTTGCAGGTGTGCCGCTTAACTGAATTATAGCTTCTAATGGACTCTGTCCAGATGTTGGAGAAACATAAAGAATTGCTGTTGGAGCAATTACATCTGGAGGGTCAAAAGGTGTTCCAGATTTGCAGCTAGCTGAAAAGAAACTATTAAATGCAAGTAATGCGCTTAGTCCTACTGCTCCGGCAAACCTCTGCGCTCTTCTTTTCGTTTTACTAACAAGCTCGTTAACCTGTTTTTTTACCATTATGTTATAGTGACATCCCCACTTTATAAATTTTTTGATGGGGGAAATTGTAAAGTTAAGAGGGTATTTCAACTAAAAAAATTAATTCTTTTTGCGTGATTGTCAATTAAAATTGTTTTATACCCTTCATTTAATGCGGGGAGTACGTCTACCTCTAAATTATTACCCACAATACAAATTTCTTCTTTTTTCAATTTTTTTATTTTTTTTATATAATTATATATGAATATTTTAGAAGTTTCAGGCAGAAAATCTATTGAGGAATAGGTCTTTTTAATGATATTATATATCCCTAATGTTTTTTGTAACGATTCTGAATATCTCTTTGACGAAAAAGTTACTACAAATTTTTCCCCTCCTAATTTTTTCAGTGTGGAAATTAGTTTCTCATCTTTGGATAAATATTTTGAAGGGTCTACAGTATCAAAAACATTTTTATGATAATCTCTTATAGTTAAACCTAATGATATAAATCCTTCTAGTGCATTAGGATACTTTTTTGGAAGTTTTTTATAAAGTTCCTCTACTTCATTTATTTTTAAAGAAAGCCTTTTCATTAACCATCTTTTTGTTTTTCTTCGTAATTCATCTGTGAGTTTACTATCTTCTGGATAAAAAGTTCCATCTTGATCAAAAATAAAACATTTAACTTTTTTCATAATTTGAATACTATTTTTATGACTTTAGATTCTCTTTTGTTTTTTATTAATTTTAATCCCCTCTTAAACCCCTTTAAGGAGATTATGTGGGTTACAAGTTGTGAGAATTTTGATTTTATTTCCTCTAACAAATCCATTGCCATATCAAATTCATCTTTTCCCTTAAAAAAACCATAAGAATTTGAACCCATAATTTTTCCCTCTTTATAAAAAAGTTCTCTTAAAGGAATTTTCCCAAGAAAACCATTTTTAAATACTCCCAAAACAATTATTTTTCCAGTAGGTTTTATGAGCTTTATAGCCTGTTGTAAAGTTTTATCTTGCTTTCTTCCGACAACCCCAAAAATAATGTCATAATCTTCCCTTAAATTTTTTACCTTGTTATCTTTTAAAGTAGCAATCCCAAAACTAGAAGCTAACGTTAAATTTCTATCATTTTTTCCAACCATAACCATTTTATTCTTAAACTTGAGACAAAGAAAGCTTGTAATTAATGCAAGGGGGCCATCTCCAATTATTAATACATCTTTTTTAACGGGAGATCCTGAAAGATGATATCCATGTAACGCTACTGCGATACTATCTACTAATACAGCTTCTTCAAATTTTATACTAAGAGGAATTTTTCTTAAATTTTGGTAAGGAGCTAAAACAAACTCTGCAAATCCTCCAGAATAATCCTTGCCCATAGATTTAACTTTAATGATATTATTGTTCTCTTTATCCCTAATTAATGGATTTATAACCACCCTATCATTTTTTTTAAAACCTTTAACATTTTTCCCCACTTCATAAACTACCCCCGAGATTTCATGACCCCAAATATTTGTTTTTACCAAATTTAACGCCTTCTTATCAGAAAATATTTTTTGAATATCACTCCCACAAAGCCCTGCTGCTTTCACTTTCACTTTCACATAACCTTTCTTTATTTTAGGTTCTTGAACTTCTTTATAATTTATCTTCCCTTTTTTTGAGATGACTACAGCTTTCATTTTATTTGTTTTGTCTGATATATCCTCCATTCTTTATTAAAATGAAATTCGCTAACAACCTTCTTAATTTTCAGATTAACTTCGACGATTCGATTGTTATTTGCATCACATACGAGAAAATTTCCGTTTTTCAATAATGAAACATCCTGTATCCAATTAAATCCTTTTAATTTTATTTTTCTTATATTTCCAAAGTTTATATCCGCAAAAACTAAATTGTTGCTTTCTGTATCTGAAAGGATTATTTTATTTTTAATTTTATAGATTGAGTGAGGATGGTTAAGGTTCCTTAGAATAACTTTAAAATTTCCAGTTTCCTTATCTACCGCAATTATTTCTCCTTGATGAAATAGGGAGCAATAAATGGTCTTTGGAAAATGTTTTGTTTTTCCAACATATATAGCCGAGTTTAAGTGTGTTGTTTGTTTTAAGGTGGGATATTTTTTATGTCTGTGATTTATTTTCTTGTCAATTTTCCTTCTTCTCCCCCTTGGATCTATATTATAACCATAATCTGTTGCAAACCATTTAAATAATTCATTACCTCTTTTATCCAATTCAATAATTGCATCTAGACCTGTTGAAGCAATAAGCAAAGAATTACTAAAGGTCACGTTTAGCGAATGAATATCATTTAAGAAAGGATGCGTAATTCTTTTTTTAATAATTAAATTTTTCGACAATTGGCTTATTGAATTTCCTGATGTATTTACATAAATCTTATTTCTCTCGAAATCAAAACCCGCAGGAGTTTTTATCTTCTTTCTCTTAAGAATTTTCTTATTTTTCCAATCTATAATTAGAATCATCCCTCCTAAATCTAAATTTTCTGACTCGTCTGTACCATAAAACTTTGCCTTTTTTTTATTTGTTTTTGTTCTCTTCCAAAAATCTTTAAGGACAGAAAATCTATCTGTTATAAAAGTAGCCAAGATTTCCATTTCATAAATACCTCTTTATTTTCCTTTCATCTCCACCACTTTCTTTGATAACTTCTAATAATTTTTTAAAGGGAAGCCCTTCTTTTATAACTCTTTTAGAAATAATATATCCTTCCTTAAGGTCTTTTGCTTTTTTTGCCAAATAAAGAATTGTTCCGGCGTTAATACAAATTATATCTTCTCTCGCTTTCTCACCTTTGCCTCTTAAGGTGTCTATAACTAATTTTATGTTCTCTTTATTATTTTTTCCTTCGCAAATATCTTTAGGTTGATATTTTGGCAAATTTAGTTCAGTAATAGGATTAAAATCCCTTGTATGTCCAATTTTTCCATCTCGTATTCCTTTTATTTTGGTTATTCCATAAACCCCCATTTCATCTAAATAATGTATGCCGTCATGGGTTGTAGAGACTACCATTACATTTTCAATTTCAAATTTTTTTAATACACCCATAGAAAGATCAATGTTTGGATGAGCCAGTCCATACAGAAAGTTATCATATTTGATTGGACTCGCTAATGCAGCCAAACCAAAACTTAAAGCATGTGGAGCATAAAATTTTTTTGCATAAATAGAATCAAATTTAGGCAGTAGGCTTTCTATTGTAAATGCTCCAAATTTTGTTTTAATTATTACTTTTTCCATTTTTTTGATTGAAATATTAAGATTCACACCAACCTCACGCAAAAAATCTGCAGAACCAGTTAAAGAACTTGTAGAACAAGATGCTACTTTTGCTGTAAATGCTCCTGCACTCGCAGCAGTTAAAAGTGCAGGAGTTGAAATATTCATGGTTTTTACTCCTTTTTTCCCACTACCTATTGCACCAACTAATATTTCGCCTTTGGGCATTTTTATTTTATGTCTCTTTTTAGGATTAAATTTATCCAATTTAAAAACAGAATTCAATAAAGTTATAATTTCGTTTGTTGTTGGACCTCTTGCCATTATCCCGGTTAGAATTGCCCCCATTTGGATATCTCTTATTGATTTTTTAGGATTAGATAAAACAGAATCAAAAGCTTCTTCTAAAAGTTTAATATCTATTTTTGATTGGACATTAAGCCTATATAAAACCTCACTAACTATATTATCCTTATTTATTCTTTCCATTTTGAGCAGATTTTTATTAGAATCTCCGCATACTCTTTTTTTGCCTTTTCCCAATCAGAGCCCCCCTTCAAACATAACTTATATAATTTTTTAATTTCTTCTGCAGTATAATAACTTACAGAAGCCATCATTTGATAAACAACATTATTTTCTGGTTTATCATATTTTCCTTCTTCATAAATTATTTTATTTCTTATCTCTTCCGGATTCATATCAACTCTTATACCTGAATCCGGAAAGCTTTTTGACATTTTTGGGTATCCTTTAAAACCCTTATTCATTGGAGAATACATTCCTGCAAGATTAATATTAAAGTCATTAAAATTCTCATCTTTTTTTATTCTTTGAATAGTTTCACAAGCAAATCTAACATATTTGTGTTCATCAATTCCAAGTATAACAAGAACATTGTTAATTTTATTTTCCATATAAAGATTTACGAAGTCTGCTATCATAAGATTTAAAGAAAGTTTTCTTTTGTAAGTCATGCCTTTATCGGCCTTACCTCTTTTATGATAAAAATAATGGAGATCTTCTTCGGCATTGTTGAACATTTCATCATCCATAAAGTGACCTATAATATATGAGGTTCTTAAAACACTTAATGCATTATATTGTGTTCTTAGAATAGACCCCCCTCTTTGGTTAAAACCAAGAGATAATATAAATTTCTCATATTTTTTTGCTAATCCTAGGGTTCTCTTTAAAGGAATATTTTTACCATTATAAGCATCTAAATCTCCTAATACCATCTGAACAGGAATTCCTGCTTTTTGCAGAGTTATTGCGCGCAAAATTTCTGAGAGAGTTCCTACATGAGGAACTCCGGACATTCCAAATCCGGTAGTTATAATTGATTTTTTTCCTTTTTTAAGGTTTGCGGCAAAAATATCGGCTCCATGATGACAAAGCCATCGCCTTTGCAAATCATCCCTTTTTAAATTTCCCAATGAAAAATTAATCTTTTCGAATTCTAATGGGTTATAACCAAATTCTTTCATAAGAGAATTATAATATTTTCTATCAAAGACAACTTTTCTTTTCCTCTTTTTTGCCATTTTTATTCGTAAGCCTTTTTATGAAGACTCAATAATTCTTCATCATCTCTAAAATTTTTTAACAAGAGGTTCAATTCTTTAGCAACAGCATTCTTTAAGTCCAAGGGATGCAACTTTTTAGATTTGAAGTCTTTCTCAATTTCTTCGTAATTTTCGTACTTAACATTTCCTCCAAACTTCTCGGATCTTTCAACAATGAAATTTTCTTTTTTATCTTCTTTTAATATCATAATAAAATATTTTAAAAGAGACATTATCCCATTATCTGGATTTCCTTCAACACATTCTGCTCCTTTTATTTTCTTCTTAACATTATTCTCATTATCAAGCAAATCAATTTTTGTGGCTTCTATACTTGAACTCATTTTTTCTCCAACGAGCCCCCTAATCATAGGAGACATTAATTCTACTCTTGGTTTATATCCTATTTTTGGAAGATTCTCTCTAGCATAAATCATTATTTTCCTTTGGTCTAATCCAGCATACTGGATATGCACTTTTAGATATTCTTCATCTAATGCTTGCATTATAGGATAAATAAGATTTCCAAGTAGTGGATTATCAGTCATTTTTATTACTTCTGATGCTGATTTTTTACAATTTCTAATAGTAGAAACCATACTTAATCTTAATACATCTTCAAAATATTTTTCATTTAGTTGGATGTCACTCCCCTTAACAAATTCAAGTTTTTTAATATCTACCCCAATTGTTTTTAAAATAAGAATTATTGCTTTTTTATAATACTCTGTTCTTTTATCTAATAATTCCCAAGATACTCCATCTAATGCGGCATGTAAGTCTGCTAACAATATCTTGACCTTCAGACCCACTTCCAAAAAATCAGCTATTTTTAACATAGGGAGAAAATATGCTACAGATATACTTCCCGTTGGCATAGTCCCCCAATAAACCGAAATTTCTTTTTCTTTTTTCAATAAGTCTTTTAATTCTTCTTCTGTTATTATTTCTTGCAGATTTCTTGTTATTAAACTAAGCTTTTCTTTTGATTCCATATTAGTTTAATAAATGAAACTTATTTATAAAGTTGTTCATGAAGAATTCTTCTCATATCTCAATTTTCTAAAATACCTTTTTCCAACTTGGACAATTTGGCCATCTTTAAGAGAAACAGAGTAGCCAACGTCACTTATAACCTCTCCATCTAATCTTACCCCTCCTTGTTCTATAAGTCTTCTAGCTTCACCGTTAGATTTTGCTCTTCCAATTTGCCTAAGAACAGTTAAAATTGGTAATTCTCTTTCGCTTGCAGAATATTTTATTACTTCCTCTTCTAATTGATTTGGCGTGTCTCTTTTTCTGTGTATTCTATTAAATCTTTCTTCGGCAGATACTGCAAAATTTTGTCCATGATATCTCGAAACTATTTCTCTTGCTAATCTTTGTTTATACCCCATAGGGTTTACACTTTCAGAAGCAATAGCAGCTTTAATTTCTTGAAATTCTTCTAGAGGGGTTTCAGATAATAATTCATAATATTTTAACATTAAATCATCGGATATTGACATTATCTTTCCATACATATCATTTGGGTCGTCATTAACTCCAATAGCATTTCCAAGACTTTTACTCATTTTTTTAACCCCCCCTGTTCCTTCAAGTAATGGAAGAGTTATGATAGCTTCTGGTTCTTGATCATATGATTTTTGGATTTCCCTGCTTGCCATAAAATTAAACAATTGATCTGTGCCACCGATTTCTATATCACTATTAAGATGGACTGAATCGTATCCGACAAGAAGCGGATATAATAGTTCAGTAACAGATATGGGTTTATTTTGTTTTATCCTTTCATTAAAATCTCTTCTTTGTAATAGTTGCTGAACAGTATACCTTGAACAGAGTTGAATCATATCTGTTCCAGAAAATTGTTCTAACCATGTGCTATTGTATAATAATTCTGTTCTATCTTGATCCAAAACCTTGAAAACCTGTTTTTGATATGTTTCCATATTTCTTTCGATTTCTTCTCTGCTTAATGTGGGTCTTGTCTCACTTCTTCCACTTGGATCTCCTATCATTGCAGTATAGTCTCCGATAATCAATTGTATACGATGTCCTAAATCTTGAAATTGTTTTAATTTTTGCAAAGGAACAGTATGACCGAGATGGATGTCTGGGGCTGTAGGATCAACGCCAAATTTTATATTAAGAGGTCTATTTTGTTTTAGTTTTTTGACTAGTTCTTCTTCTGTGAGGATATCTACTGTGCCTCTTCTAATTTCTTTCAATTGTTCTTCGAGAGTCATTTTCCAATATTAACCCATGCTTCTTATATATTTTAAGATGGGAGTTATCTTATAAATCTTTCCATTTTCATCACTATAAAGTTAAGATAGTGTTAAAAAAATTGATAGATTAACTCCCTTTAATGTTACAATGTATTATTGAGAGAATCTGATTTTCACCCCTTCACAACAGCAAGGGGTTTTAATCTCGCAACCTTTTTGCTGATGCCAAGCTCATGGACAATTTTCACAACTTCTTCTATGTCTTTGTAGGCTTCAGGAGATTCTTCACCAAGAGATTTCCAGCTTCCTGCCTTGACTTCAATTCCTTTTTGGTTAAGTTGTTTTTTTGTGTCTTCTCCTCTTATCTTTC
>CAZCMN010000037.1:0-8493 GCA_964500015.1 Candidatus Woesearchaeota archaeon
ATTCATTTTTTCTGTTTAATAAGTAAGGCAATTTAGGGACTTTTTAAACAAAGCCGAAGGTTAAAGAACATTTAAAAAGAAATTTTTCTAATAAGATTATGGCAAGGCCAGAAATAGCCACAGTTCAATTAGGAAAACAGGGTTTAACTAAAGGGTATCTGGAATTGTTGGAAAAAACATTTAAAAACCACGAATTGGTTAAAATATCTGTATTAAGGTCAGCTACAAGAAACAGAGAAGAGCTAAAAAAAATAGCTGAGAATCTTTGTTCTGAACTTAAGAATATAATCAAGAAAGACTTTACTTTCAGGATTGTAGGATTTACCCTCTTTGTTAGAAAGTGGAGACGAAACATAGATAAGGGGTAAGTAAAATAGAATAAAACCAAATAAAAAGTTTTGCATGAAAATGTGAACATTTTCACAACGTTGTGCAAAATAGATACTTAAAAAAACACATACAACTTACATCAAACATGGCGGAAGAAAAAACAAAATATGGATTAGTGCATGAAATTCCTAGTCAGAAATTTATTAATGCATTAGCTGAAAAATTAAAAGACATAGATGACTTTAAGATGCCTGATTGGGCTAAATTTGTTAAAACTGGAATAGCTAAACAGAGAGCTCCTGATGATGATCATTGGTGGTATACTAGGGCAGCTTCAATATTAAGGGCAGTTTATGTTCAGGGAGTTGTTGGGGTTTCAAGATTAAGAACTAAATATGGATCAAGAAAAAATAGAGGAATGGAGCCTGAAAAATTTTATAAAGGTTCAGGAAAAATCATAAGAGTCATACTACAGCAAGCTGGAAAATCTGGCTTTGTAGAACATATTAAAGAAAAGACAACAGGAAGACGATTGACAAAGAAAGGTTTAGCGTTTTTAGAGAGTTTAGCTAAAACTTTGAAGGAGTGAGATGGTTGAAATGGATGAAAATAATCCAGAGAGGATTGCTGAACAGATTTTAGCTCTAGAAAAAATAGCTAAACAAGTTATGAGCAAGGAAGCAATTTCAAGGTATGGCAATTTAAAACTGGGCCATACTGAATTAGCAATAAAGGCAATAGCAATTATTGCTCAGGCAATTCAAACAAATCAGATTCAAGGAAAAATCACAGACGAACAATTCAAAGAATTGTTAAGAGAGATAAATCAAGGAAAAAGACAATTTACATTCAGAACATAAACAAGAGGTAATTAAATTAATAAAAAATTAAACGAAAGTTTTGCATGAAAATGTGAACATTTTCACAACGTTGTGCAAAACAATTATTCAAAAACTTACAAAATATAGAACCATGGCAAGATACAAGAGAAACATAAAAAAAGTCAGATTAGGAAAACAGAATAGAAGAACAAAATGGGCGCCATTTTGGGTTATTCCCAAAGCTACTGGAAAAGGAAAAAGAGTACATCCTTCTTTTTTAACTAGGGTCAAGAGATCATGGAGAAGAACACGAATTAAAACAAGAATCAAGACAAGTGTTAAACACCGGCTTGGAAGAGAAATTAAATCAGGAAAAATAAGAAAGAAATATTGAGGAGGAAATAAGAGTTAAGTTAAAACTAAATGCGCAGGATAACGTTGTGCCGATTATATCGGCATCCTGCAAGATTTTAATTATTAATACTTAAAAAACTTAATACATATTAAAACATGGCAGAGAAAAAAACTGAAAAGAAAGCAAAGGGAGAGAAACTTGAGAGAATCTATACTATTCCATTAAGAAAAGAGTGGATTAAATCTCCTAGACATAAAAGAGCTAAGAAAACAGTAAGAGCTATTAAGGAATTCATGGTTAGACATATGAGGATTTATGATAAAGATTTAGACAAAATTAAAATTGACCCTTGGGT
This sequence comes from Candidatus Woesearchaeota archaeon, assembly GCA_964500015.1. Lineage (GTDB taxonomy): Archaea > Nanobdellota > Nanobdellia > Pacearchaeales > UBA284 > JAPLYB01. Next base: position 1,862 of record CAZCMN010000037.1, read on the forward strand.
GAATAGGGCAATCTGGAGCAGAGGAATAAAGAATGTTCCACATAAGATGATTGTTAAGGCTGTTAAAGAGGGAGATGAAGTTTATGTTTCTTTTATTGGTTTACCAAGAAACTTTAAAGAAGAAGAAAGTTTCTTGAAAAAAAGAATGGAAAAAGTTAAAAAAAGAGAGAGCGAAACTAAGAAGCAGATTGAAGAAAAGAAAAAAGCTGCTGAAAAAGCTGTAGAAGCAGCTAAAAAGAAAGAAGAGCAAAAGACGGAAGAAGAAAAACTTGAAGAGCAAAAGAAAAAAGAACAAGAAAAAGAACTTCATAAAGAAATAAAGCAAGAACATCAGCATGCCGGACACGAAGTTAAAAGTCCAGTTAAAACAACTGTGCATAAGACTAACACTAAGAAGTAAATTATATAAAGTATCTATTCTCTTTATTTTTTTATTCTTAAACTTTATAAGTAAGATTTCTAAAAAAATATTAGAGAGATACAAAAAGCATAAAATTTAAATACTTAAAAATTGGTATAATTTATACCAAAAAATTAGTAAAACTGGCGGTATTTTACTAAAAAGTACTTAAAAATTGGTATTTATAAAATGGGCCAGATTGATTAAAAATGAAAAAAATTGATTATCTTTTTAAAACAGAGAAAATAAGTAGAATTTTTGAAACTGAGAAGAAAAGGTATCTGGATTTTTTTTCTAATTCTTATAAAGAGAATCTAGAACATTGTGAATTTTGCTTAGAAAAATTTCCTAGATGGAGCATTATTTCTGGTTATTACTCTATGCACGATTTAGCTAAATTGTTCATAGCTGATAAGTTTAATATAAAAATAAATTTTAATGTTCATCAAACAACAATAGATGTTTTTGGAGAATTGATAAAAGATAAAGAGATGACGGAGATGTTAAATTCGGGGTATAAAGAATTGATAAAACTTCTTAATGATTTATCTTTCGCAAAAAGGCAAAGGACCAAGGCGCAGTATTATACAGGAACTAGGTTTATGCGCCGAAAATATAAAGAAGAAGCACGAATTTTTCTTGATAAAACCGTGGTTCAATTCATTGAAAAAATTAAAAACTTGAGAAATTTTAAAAATGATGCTTAATTTGATCAATAAAAATTCTGCGAAAATTATTCTTTTTTTAGCAATAAGTCCGGGCAGCAAATTTTTAAGAAAAGAGATAAAAGAAAAAACAGGAATTTTTAATTTGACTTTAGATGCTTCATTAAGAGAACTTTTAACTTTTAGGATAATAAAAGAAGAAAATAGGTTATACTCTTTAAATTTAGATAATCCCCAAACCGATTTTTTGTTAAAAGAAATAAAAGAAAAATTTTCAAGTTTACCTTTAAAGGTTAAATTTATTCTTTTAGATTTTGTTTATAGTGTTTCTAGATTAAAAGGAATTGAAAAAATTATTCTTTTTGGGAGTTATTTTAAATTAATTTATTCAGACAAATCTGATGTGGATATAGCAATAATATTAAACAATCAAATCAAGAATAAAGAAAAAATTGAAAAGAAAATTTCTCTTGTTGCTGAAAAAATATCAAAAAAATATAAAGTCGAGGTTCAAGAACATTTTTTTATGTTAAAGGATTTAAAACACAAAGAAGACCCGTTAATTAAGGATATAATAAAGAATGGAAAAGATATTATTTAACTGAAAATGAGTATGATTGATAAGTTAAAATCTGATTTGAAAAAGTTAGCTGATACTGAAAAAGCTAAACTTTTTTCTAGATTTTTCAAGACAGGCAAGGGCGAATATGGTGAAGGAGATATTTTTCTTGGGATTATTGTTCCTAAGCAAAGAGAAGTTGCTAAAAAATACGTTGATTCAGAATTAAGTTTAGTATCTCAGTTGTTATCAAGTAAGATACATGAAGAAAGATTAATTGCTTTATTAATCTTAACTTACAAACTTAAACATAAAGAGATAGAAAATAAAGAAAAGAAAAAGATATTTGATTTTTATCTGAAAAATGCTAAAGCAGGAAATATCAATAACTGGGATTTAGTTGATTTATCTGCTCCAAATATTGTTGGAAGTTTTCTTTTGGATAAAAATAGATCTATTTTATACAAGTTAGCAAAATCAAGTGATTTATGGGAAAAAAGGATTTCTGTTCTTGCTTGCTTTGCTTTTATTAGAGAAAAAGATTTCAAAGATGCTTTAAAAATTGCTGAAATATTGCTTGAAGATAAACATGATTTAATTCATAAGGCTGTTGGATGGATGTTAAGAGAAATTGGCAAGAGAAATCAAAACAAAGAAGAAGAATTTTTAAGAAAACACTGTAAAAAAATGCCAAGAACTATGTTAAGGTATGCAATAGAACGTTTTGACAAGAAAAAGAGAAAGGCTTATCTAGAGGGGAAGATATAAAGTAAGTGATAAGTATTAAATTTTATTGGTTCGCTACGTTGTGCATTAAGTTAAATGTCCTAAAAAATCAGAAGATTTTTGGGACACTGTAAATTTCCGAATTTCTTAGTGCACCGAACCACAAACTAAAACTTAATTATCAACTTAAAAATAAACAATAAAAACATAACTTAAATATGAATGGAATATTAATTTTAGATAAACCTACTGGAATAACAAGCCATGATGCTTGTGATATTGTTAAGCAAAAGCTAGGTGTTAAGAAAGCAGGGCATGCTGGAACCTTAGATCCAATGGTTACAGGAGTTTTAGTTATAGCTTTAGAAGATTCAACTAAAGCATTAAGATTATTTAATGGATTAGAAAAAGAATATCAAGGCAGGGCACATGTTCATGCTGATTTTGATATTAGTGAAGTTGAAAAAGTAATTAATAATAAATTTTTAGGAAAAATCAAACAAACTCCTCCAAAAAGGTCAAGAGTTAAAAGAGAAGAACGAGAAAGAGAGATATTTGATTTTAAAATTTTAGACCATGACCAGAGAAATTTTGAATTTTCTGTTTTATGCCAAGCTGGAACTTATATTAGGAAGTTGATTGATGATCTAGGGAAAGAAATGAAAATTGCAATGCATATGGCTTCTTTAAGAAGAACAAAACAAGGGCCTTTTTCTGAGGAAGAAACAATTAAAGTTGAGGACTTGAATAATAGAGATAAACTCTCTAAAAGTTTGTTAAGTTTAGGACAAGCTGTTAAAAGATTGGATATTAAAATAGTTCAAGTTAGTGATGAACAAGAGAAAATGATTAAACAAGGAAAGTTTATTGATTCTGATTTAGAATTAAATGATGAAGAACTGGTTGTTGCTGTAAATAAAGATAAGGTTATAGCTTTAATGGAAAAAAGGGAGAATAAATTGAAGCCAGAGAGAGTTTTGTAATTTATGCTTGAAAAAGAGGACTTTTTCAGCATGCTAAAAATCTTCTGATTTTTATCATTTCTGTGGCAGTTTTTTTGAATCTAGATAAAAAAGATAGATATCTAATTCTGCTTGGGTAATTTTAAGTTGTTTTGCAAGGATTTCAAGCTTTTTTTCGATTTTAAAATAAATCTTTTTTGTTAAAGATTTAGGAATCTTTCTTATGAATTGATGTTTCTTCAAAATTTTTAGGACATGCCTGTCAAGAATTGCAAAATTTTCATATCCTAGATTTCTCAAAAAATGAGACGCTTCTTTATAACCCAGGCCTTTTATGTTTTTTACAAGAAACTCTCTTAACTCAAATTCATTTTTTATTTTTTTTAGATAGTGTTTGTTTTTTCTTGCTTCAATAATATATGAAGCACGATGATTAAATCTGCACCCACATTTTCTTAGATTTTCTTGTAATTTTTTAGAATCTAATTTTAAAAAATTTTTCTTATTTTTATGCCAGGCTTTTTTGGTTTGTTCAAGATTTGAGCCTGCTACAAGAATACAAAAGCATAGCTCGTGAAATTTAGTTTTTGAGTTCTTCTTCCTTTTAAATTCTTTCAGTTTTTTAGAAACTTGAGATTTTATGCTAGGGATTAGATCTTGAATTTTTTGTTTTAACATTTTTTTGTTTTAAGAGATAAGTGCTAATACATTTTTTGTCGCTGACGTTGTGCTTCGCATAGCGACGTTTTGTTTTGCTGAACTTCTTGTTCACGCTTAAAAATCCATTAGATTTTTGGCGTGCCAAAAAACTTCTGTTTTTTTAGCACAAAGTGCAAAACTTAGTCATTTATTAATCTTAACCCTTATTTTTTAGAATTACTGTTAAACCAAAAGCTTAAACTTTAGGTTTTCGTGCTTCTGTTTTTGCGTCTTGTTTTTTTCCAAAAGCTATGTCTTTTTCTTGTTTGTCTCTTTGTCTTGCCCACTTAATTTTTTTTGGATTTCTTCTTAATTTGAAGTTTCTTCTACATTTGCTAGAACAGTAATATATTACTTTACCATCATTGTAAGCAAAGATAGTTCCTTGCCCTGGCTGCTGGGATTTTGAACAAAAAATACATTTCATCTTATTTTTATATTGTTAGCGATTTAATTCAATCTTGATGTAAGTTTAAGTTTATTTTAAGGTTGTTGATATTTGACTTTTGCGCTTCGCACGAAAAACATTGTTTTTCGGCGCGCCAAAAATGGTTTATTTTTGTGCGTTTTATTGGGTTTCACCTATTTTATTTTTAAACATTTTATGTAAAAGCTCCTTTCATGATTTTAGTTCTAATTCTTCGTGCTTCAATCTGAGTTTCCCTTAAAATTATAACATCATTTATTCTTACTGGGCCTTTAACATTTCTTCTAATTGATTTTCCTTTTTCATTACCCTCAATTACAGTTGCCCTAACTTGAGTTAATTCTCCTCTGAACCCTGTTCTTCCTAAAATTTCCTCAACAATTGCTGGAGAGGGTTCTCTAGAAAATCTTTCTCTTTTTTCTTCTTTCTGGCCCTGACCTTGTTGTGGTCTTTTTTCCATTTTTAGTATAATCCCGAATTTAATTTAAAAATTGTAATTTATTTACTAGTTTTTTTAGTTTTAGGCTTTTCTTCTGTCTTTATTCCCAAGTCAGATAGATATTTTATTGCCTCTCCTGGCTCAATTACAGCTATGGCTGAACAAGAAACGCCTATGCCTGCTGAAACTCCCAGTTTTTTTCTATTATCTACTGCCTGACAAACTATATTCTTTTCTTTACATAGTACTGGCAGGTGTTGAATAATTTCTTTTGGAGAAACATCTTCTGCATAAACAACTATCTTTGCAGTTGTTCTTTCAATAGCTTTCGTGACTTCGTTAATGCCTTTTTCTATTTTTCCAGTTTTTCTTGCAAGTTCTATTATTTCATATGAAGAAACCATTTGAACCTCCCGTAATTTATTTGGTCATTGGTTTACAAGAGATATGGGAAAAGGGGATTTAAAAAGGTTTTGCTTAGAAATTATCTCCAGGTCACTTGGACTTGGTCTGTTCTTTGACTAGGGTTTATGTCAGCTAAGTCTGGCTTAATTGAGATGCCTGCTTTAAACATTTTTTGTCCTAAATAAGCTATCATTCCTGCGTTGTCCACAAGAAATTGTTTTTCTGGAATAAAACATTTTGCATTTCTTTCTTTGCACATGATTTTTGCCATTTTTTGAAGCCTGGAATTACAAGCAACTCCGCCCCCTAATAATAGTTCTTTTTTTCCGAGATGGGCCATTGCTCGTTCAGCTGTTTCAAGAAGCATGGCGAAAGCAGTTTCTTGTAATGAAAAAGAAAGATTTTCAATAGGAAATTTCTTTGAATCAAGTTTTTGTTTTAAATTTGTGAGAAGGCCGGCAAAAGCAACATCCATTCCTTTTACAGAATACGGAAGCTCAATAAAGTTAGGGTATGTTAATTGAGATGATTTTTGAGCATTGATGTTGGTGCGCTTTAAATTAGTATTTTGCGCTTTGTCTTTTTTTAAATCCAGATCATTTGAAATTGTTTTATTGCTTTTTCTTGCTAGTTGTTCTATTTTTGCTCCTCCTGGAAAACCTAATCCAGCATATCTAGCAAAAGTATCTATAAAGTTTCCGATTCCCATATCTAGAGTTTCTCCGAATATTCTGTATTTTCCTGCTGCATAAGCAATTATTTGTGTGTTTGCTCCAGAACAATATAATAAAACAGGATCTTTTGCTCCTGTTAATTCACCTATTTCAAGATGGGCAATGCAGTGATTAACTGGAACTAGGGGGATTTTTAATTTGAATGCTAAAACTTTTGCAAAATCTCTTCCTTGCAATAAACAAGGGGCTAAGCCAGGTGCATTTGAATATGTTATTAAATTTATATCTGTAAGATTAATATTACTTTCTTGCAGGGCTTTGTTAAGCAAAACATCTTTGATTTGTTCGTGATGCTTGGCTGCTTCAACTGGGATTATGCCTCCTTTTTTAGTTGTGTACATCTCTCGCAAATTGCATAAAAAAGTTTTATCTTTTAGAATTGAGATTCCGAATGTGTGCGCTGTTGATTCTATTCCCAGTGTTATCATTTTATTTTAACACCAAACTTTTTTAATTCTAATTTAAGCTGTTTGGGGTTTTTGTAATGGATTGTGTTAATTCCTAGAGATTTTGCCTTTTCTAAATGTTCTGATAGATCATCTATGAAAAGAATCTCTTCTGGTTTTAAAGCTTAGCAAGAAATCTGTCTGTTTTAACTGACAGATGAATTGCGCCT
>CAZCMN010000038.1:0-8022 GCA_964500015.1 Candidatus Woesearchaeota archaeon
CATAAAGTCCGTTTGTGGAAAAGCATGGGACTAGCATGCAAGCTCGAACTGCCAAAATAACTTAGAATTGAGAATTTTTAAACCTTGCCTAAAGATTATTAGGAAAAATAAATCCATCAAAATGGCTGCCAGAAGATTTGGATTCTGATGATTGTCCTTGAACAACAGCGTCTAAAGACGCTAATCTTCCTAATTCTCCTCTAAAAAAAGCAAAATTAATTCCCTGTTGTTGCATAACTTGGGATTTATTTCCAATAATGGGATTTGTGATAGGTCTGTATCCATCTACAAGTTCTGCACAGGTTATATCCATATATGTGGCCCACTCAATTAAATCACCGCTTCTTTCAATAAACCTGCCAATTATGGGAGTTCCTTTTCTATCTTTAAAAACATAAGAAACTAACGTCTCTACTGCATCATTTTGTTTTTCAACACTTGTAATTTTCTTGACAATTTGAAAATATCCTGGCAATCTTACATCTTTAACTTCAACTTTCCAAGGCTCCCAAGTTATTAATTCTCCCCCCTCAATTTCCTTGACTTTTGAACCCAGATCTTCATATTTCAGAATTTTCTGAACATCTAATTGTTCTAATAAGATTTCTGCAGTAGTCTGTAAATCAACCCGAGTTATCAATCCATTTTCTTTACTTTCATCTGCCATTATAATCCAGAATAAGGTTTCTGAAACCATCACCAATGAATTTTAGATATTCTTAATTATTTAAATCTTTTTCTTTACATAAAGAAAATTATGCAGAGGATAGGATTCGAACATTATCTCTAGTATTATTCTAAGAACTCAAAAGATTATTTTCCCTTACCCAATCTATCGAATAATCCAACATACATTCTCTTAGCATGGTCTTGTGAAGGATCCTCTAAAGTGGGGTCTGTCAATCTTTCTCTTACAAGATCATTCGCCTTACCAAGCAAAGCACAATTCCCTAAATTAAATCCAATATCTATGGCTTCATTTATAAGTACAGCAAAGTCATCTGGGCTTGTCATTCCTTTAGCTCTGTCAAGATATGTCTCAAAAATTTCTCTTGAATCAGCACCAAAGTGTTGTGCAAGTCTTAAATTAGTTAAAACTATTCCAACATCTTTTGCTTGTCTGCCCTGTTTAAGATATTCATTCCCTTCTTCAGTTTTCATTTTTAATTCCATCTACTTTAATAAATCCTACTTTATAAATCTTTTCTTTGTTATTACTTAAGAAGAACAAAAACATGCGGGGGACAGGAATCGAACCTGCGTAGGCACTAAGCCACAGGATTTTTTATTGCGAAAGGAAGGTGACTTATTAGGAAACCTTGGTTTCATACGATCTTAAGTCCTGTTCGTTTGACCGCTCCGACACCCCCGCGTACAATAAACAAACAAAAGTAATTTATAAATTTAATCAAAACCTTTAAATGCTTTTAATATATAAAAAAAGATGTTGCCTCCAATTATTTACATCTTAATTTCAGTAATAATAGTCAGCCTAATCTCCTTAATTGGAATCATCTTCATTTCTATGAAAGAAAAAAATCTTGAAAAAAATCTTACATTCTTAATTGCTCTAGCTTCAGGAACTTTGTTGGGGAGCGCTTTTTTTCATCTTATTCCAGAATCAATTTCCTCTATAAACGGAATACTTTCTGTTATGATTTTTGTCATAATCGGAATAATCATCTTCTTTATTTTAGAAAAATTTCTTCATTGGAGACACTGCCATGAACAACACTGTAAAGTTCATACAACAAAACCAATGGTTTACACTAATCTAATTGGAGATTCTATTCATAATTTTATTGATGGTTTAGTTATTTCAGCAGCTTACTTATCTAATATTTCCTTAGGAATAACTACAACATTAGCCATAATTGCTCATGAAATTCCCCAAGAAATAGGAGATTATGCTGTTTTTATTCATGGAGGAATAAAAAAGAAAAAAGCACTTTTATTTAATTTCCTATCAGCTTTAACAGCAGTTTTAGGGGCTTTAATTGGTTATTTTCTATTAAAATCCTCTTCCCTATCATTTTTAATTCCCATAGCTGCAGGCGGATTTATTTATATTGCCATGACAGATATTATTCCTGAATTGCATAAAAAATCAAAAGCAGTAGAATCTATTTTACAATTCATCTTTTTAATAATCGGTCTAGCACTAATGTTGGTCTTGATGCACTAAAAATGTGAAGTATGTTGTAATGGATTCTGTTTCCGATATTTTTAAATTTTTTATGATTAAGAATAACAAATCAAACAAAATCCTGAAAATACCTTACACTTACACCTGGCAAATTCAGCACAATCAGAAATCTTTTTAAATTGCCTTAACATTAATAATCATGGCAAAAAGAGGTAAAACAGTTAAGAAAACTGTTACTGTTACAGAAATTTCTACAAAGAAATCAAAAAAAGTTCCTAAAGGAAATGATGATTCTAAAGATAAAACAAGTAAGCTTCTTCTAGAAAACTTCATAGCATTGCAAGAAGCATTGACAAACATAGGTTATGAAACAAAAGAACTAAATAAAAAAGTTACAGCAATGCTAGATTTATTTGAAACAGCTGCTAAAAACTTTCAAGAGCATCCAGAATCTAGAAGTTTATCTTCAAAAATAGATGATTTAGTAGAACAAAATAAGATTATCGCTAAAAGTTTGTTATTGATGCACAAAACAACAAAAGAAAAATTAGATGAATCAGATTCATCTAAGAGTTCATCTAAAGAACACAAAGGTTTCAAGCAATCAATAACAGATGAACCTGAAGAAGATGAAAAAGATGCTAAAAACAAAAAAAAGTCTGATGAAGAAGACGAAGAAGTTACAGTTGAAAAAGATGATGCTTCAGAATCAGATTCTTCAGAAGAATTTAAGCCCGAACCCTTGCCTGAGTTCAACTTTTAATGTTTATCTCTGTAAGTTATATCAAAAAAATAATTTCCATATTGTTTCAAATACAAAAACCCAGAATAATATTAATTTGACACATACATCTAAGAAAAATGTCAGAACAATTAATTCCAGAACAATTTGTTAATGAATTTTTTATTGAAATTACAAAATCATACAAACATCCTAGAAGTATTAAGCATCATGAACATAAAGAAAGACATGCCCATAAAATTAGTGCTTCTATTGATTCACTAAGCCAAGAAGCTCAAGACATTCAAATTCTAGAAGAAAAACCAATTTCCCCCCCTGTTCCTATTCCCAGTCTTATCCCTGAATCAAGAAGTTTAGGAACAATAGCTCTTCCAAACCCGCCATCTTTTTCTTCAATACAGGCAATTCATGTTCCTGTTCCAATGACTTCAATTCAAAATTTTCTCGATTTAGGAAGATTAAATGCTTTAATAAATGATCCAAATGTCACCCTGATACAATGTGATGGTCCTGGAACGCAAATTAGGATAAACCGGAAAAATAAAACAGAATCAACTTCTATAAAATTAATTGAAAGAGAAGTTCAATCTATTCTAAACAAATTTTCTCAAAGAGCCAGAGTTCCTTTAACAGAACCGGTTTTTAAAGCCCAGATCAGCCAGTGGCAGATAACTGCTGTTATCTCCCCAGTTAATATGAGATTTGTCATGGTAAGAAAATGATCAAATCCCGGTGATTTGAGCATGCTGAAAAACTTCTTTTTCAAGCATAGCAGACTATTTTAGAATTTAAAAAATTACAAACTTTTTAGTGTAAGGAAATAATTCTATTTATCTTTTTAACACAATAATCCTTAAAAAGTGGTGATTTATTTAAAAAATGGATCAACCAACAGAAAGGCAAACTATTTGTCTATATGATATCGCTACTCAATTAAAAACAAAAATTGAAGAAGAATATGTTACTAGAGGAGTAGGCGAAGATAAATTAAAACAAGTCAGAGGAAGAGTAGACCCTAAACGTTTTCCAGATTCAGTTGTAATACAATCAGAATCAGATAAATCAGGACTTTTTTCAATATTTGAAGAAGGTGGAAAATTCTATAAATGGACGGCATTTGGAAATAGAGAAGAGATTGAAGCAGATAAAATTTCCTCTGAATTAGAAAAAAGCATTCGTGGTTTGTACGAAGAATTCTTAGAACCTGAAAAAGCAGATAGCACAGGTGGCAGAGCCCAAGGAGCAAATGTTCCAAGACATTATGGATATTTCTTCTAATACAATAACATTTAAATTAAGAAAACCCGAACTTTTTGGGGTGATAGGCTTCAGAACCTAATTCTGAACTAACAAAATGAGCCTAAGAATAAAACCCACAAATTCAAGTCTAGATCATAGAAGTCCAGCCTTACTAAATTTAGTTTACTCTTTAGGATGGGAACCTCTAACATTTGGGGTCATTTATCATGTAAGTTATCAAGGCACTGAAAATTTAGATTTTTTAAAAGACCATTCTCAAGAAGAGGGTTGTATTTTTTTGCCAAAACACCAATCAGGTTTAGATATACCTTTAGTTGGTGCAGGAATAATGTCTTATCTTAAAACTTGCCCATTTTATCTCATGAATGATACACTTCCAGATTTATTAAAAAAACTAGGAGGAATCCCAATAACTAGGGGCAAGGATTTACAAAGAAGAGAGGAAGTTAAAATTGCTACAGAAAGAAGAGAGGAAGTTTATAGAGAGGTTATAAAACTGTTAAAGGCAGGAGAAAATTTAGTCATTTTTCCAGAAGGTACAAGAAGACGGAAGTCAACAAATATTGGAAAAGGACCTTCAAAAGCAAATTTGCTAAACATATTAAGAATACAAGAAGAAGCACAAAAACAAACAGGAAATCCAGAACTACGATTTTACCTAGTTCCTGTAGATATAGTTTATAATTCTAGGTCTGTATCAATAAATTTTAAGCCCAAAATTAAAGTTCCGAATGATGGTTTAGACGAACTTGTCCAACATCTTGCCAGAGAAGTTAAACTATTTACTTGTTAAATCACAATAAATGTTTCAGAAACATTTATAAAAAAAACCCCTTTCCTTGTAAGATGGTTAAGGAAAAGGAAGAAATTAATAGTGAAATATGGTCTGAAAAATATAGGCCAAGAGAATTCTCAGATATTTTCGGGAATACACATGTTATTGAAAGAGTTAAAGCATTTTTAGAAGCTAAAAATATGCCTCATTTATTATTTGCAGGGCCAGCAGGAAGCGGAAAAACAGCAACATCATTAGTTATAGCAAAAAAACTTTTTCAAAATTCATGGCATGAAAACTTTCTTGAGTTAAATGCTTCTGATGCCCGAGGAATAGATGTTGTAAGACAAGAAGTTAAGAGCTTTGCTAGAACGCGAGCAATAGGCGATGTTCCTTTTAAGATTATATTATTAGATGAATGTGATGCCCTGACAAAAGAAGCTCAACAAGCATTAAGGAGAACAATGGAACAATTCACAACAACTTGCAGATTTATTCTTTCATGCAACAATTCAAGTAAAATCCTAGACCCAATACAATCAAGATGTGCTATTTTCAAGTTTCGCCCTAGAGAATTAAAAGACATTGAAAAATTCATTGAAAATGTAGCTAAAAATGAGAAACTTAAAATTAATGAAAAAGCAATACAGATTATCTATGAAATTTCAAGAGGAGATTTAAGACGAGTTATAAACATCTTGCAAGCTTCAGCTTCATTAACTAAAAACATAGATGAAAAAACAATTTATGAAGTTGTTTCACAAATTAAGCCAGATTCTCTAAAAAAGATTTTAGAACTTGCATTAGAAGGAAAATTTCTTGATGCAAGAAATTTATTATTAGATACAATGCTAAAACAAGGATTAAATGGTCTTGATATTGTTAAATCAGTTCAGTCTGAAATCTGGAATCTAAAAATCAGCGAAGAAGCAAAAATCAAGCTAATAGAAAGATGTGCTGAAATTGAATTCAGAATAGTTGAGGGCTCAGATGATTATATTCAACTTGAAGCCTTGCTAGCAAGTTTTATAGGAAAAAAATAGAAACTTCGCACTTTGCTAAAAAAACCTTTGGTTTTTGGCAGCCGAAAATCAAGATTTTCGAGCGCGTTTGATTTGTAAGTTTAAAATATCGATGTCTGATTTAGAACAAAACCTTAAAAAATAAATTAAATAACACTTACCTCTAATTACAAAATGATGTGGCAGGAAAAATATAGGCCTAAAACTCTGAAAGAATTCATTGGGCAAGAAGAAATAAAGAAAAAAGTTCTAGATTTTATTAAGAATTACAAACAACAAAGAAAAAAAGCCCTGCTTTTATATGGAAGTCCTGGAACAGGCAAAACTTCTTTAATCTACATTATTGCTAAAGAACTAAATCTTGAAATTCTAGAATTAAATGCATCTGATTTCAGAAATAAAGAGCAAATTCAATTAATTATAGGAAATGCAATAAAACAACAATCTTTATTTTCAAAAGGAAAAATTATCCTTGTTGATGAACTTGAAGGAATCTCTGGCCATGAAGACAGGGGAGGAATTCAAGAATTATTAAGATTAATTGAAACAACTTCTTATCCAATAATCTTAACATGTATAGATCCTTGGCATGAAAAACTTAGAAAAATCAAATCAAGTTCAATAAATCTTGAAATGAACCCTCTTTTAATTGGCGATTTAATAAAAATCCTATATAAAATTTCTCAGCAAGAAAATATTGAAGTTGAACCATCAATCTTAAAAGAAATTGCTATTAAGGCAAAACTAGATGCACGAGCTTGTATAAATGACTTGCAAGTTCTTTCAGCTAGCAAAAAGAAGATATTAAGAGAAGATTTAGAATCTATTGATTCAAGAGAAAAAGACATTAAGATTTTTGAAGCACTGCAAAAAGTTCTAAAAACAAGAGATGCAAGAGGAGCATTTAATTTAGTTAAAAATCATGATTTAAATGAAATTACTTTATGGATAGATGAAAACCTGCCATTAGAATATAAAGGAACAGAATTAGAAAAAGCATATGAAATGTTAAGTTTAGCAGACCTCTATAAAGGAAGAATTAGAAAAAGACAACACTGGCGTTTTTTAGCTTACATCTATGACTTTATTACCCAAGGTATTGCTCTTGCCAAAAAACAAGATAAAATTTCCCTTATCAAATACAAAATGCCCTCAAGAATTTTAAAAATCTGGATGATAAAACAAAAACAAGCTCAAAGAAAAGCAATTATTGAAAAACTTGCAAAAGTAATTCATGTTTCTAAAAAAACAGCAAATGAAGAATTTGATTATCTCCAGCTTTCCTTAATAACTCCTGAAAAAATCAATAATTTTGCCAAAGAGCTAAGGCTTGAAGAAAAAGAAATTGAATGGCTGAGATTATAGCACAATAATCTTTAAAAATAAGAACATTCTAACAAAAAATGGAACAGGGAAGTGAACCAGAAATACGATTAGAGTATAAGTTAGCAGTAAGAGATGATAGAGGAAACCTGATGCGTGGAAAAGATGATCGAAAAGAACTTCTTCGCGAAGAAGTTGTTGTAGAATCTTCTAGGGGCAAGGGTTCTACACTTAATATGGGGACAATAACTGCAATCGAAGAAAGAAACGGAGAATATGGATTTTGTATAACTGCAACTTCATCAACTACTTGGATTCCAGCGAGTAAAGTAAAAACAATGAAATTTTCAGATATGACTCACCGACTATACGCAAGCTATAACTCCATATTTGAAATATTTACTCTAAGTTTAGAAAACCCCAATAGATAATTTTGTTTTTATTCTAAACTAATTGCACCATGCTTGCATGCTGCAACACATGCTCCGCATGAAATGCACTTTTTCTTGTCCAAAACTACTTTATCTTTTCTCGATAAAGCTCCTTGGGCACATGCTTCAACACATCCGATACATGGTCCTCCACAAGAACAACTTGTGCATTTTCCTGATTTCCAACAACACTTTTTATAATCTATCTTAATTGTCATGAAAGAAGATAAGAATTATCATTTAAAAGGCTATCTGCTAAAACAAAGGGTGTATGAGCCAGAGACATATGTCATGGGATAACCGAAAATTAGTTCTCATCTAAT
>CAZCMN010000039.1:0-7444 GCA_964500015.1 Candidatus Woesearchaeota archaeon
ATTGTTTCAACAATACCCTTAATCATTGTCGAGATTAACTCATTTGCTACTGCAAATGCCTGTTCAACAGGCAAGTTACCTGCAATATCAACTAGTCTGTTATTGTCTATGACAATAACTGTATCAGAAATTTCTCTTAATTGCTGTAAGCCGAACTCAGCTTTGTCTATTCTAGCTCTTTCTGTATGGAAAGGCATTGTAACTACACCAATTGTTATAGCTCCAATTTCTTTTGCTAATTGGGCAACAACTGGGGCAGCTCCTGTTCCCGTTCCACCACCCATACCTGCGATGATGAAAACCATATCAGCGCTAGAGACTGCTTTCTTTAGCTCGACCATTGCTTCTTTTGCAGCTTCACGTCCTTTTTCAGGGTAACCACCACAACCTAATCCTCGAGTTAATTCTTTTCCAATAAGAACTTTCTCATCAGCTTTTGAAACACTCAAGTGTAGAGCGTCTGTGTTTGTTGCATAGACTGTTGCTCCTGTTATTCCTTTGTTGAATAACCAAGTCGTTGCGTTACAACCAGCTCCACCACAACCAACAACTTTGATTGTTGCTTTGCCAGCTTTAAGTTCGTCAAAGTTGATTCCGTATTTTCCAGCACCTTCAATTGCTTCTTTTGCGAAGTCAAGTACCATTTTTTTTAAACCTCCTTGTATTTTAATTGAGGTCCCCTATAACTCTTCCTTTATAGAAAAGTTTAAATATAAGGATACCTATTTTTATGTAAGAATTTATTCAAAAAAAATTGTTCAGCTTGAAAAAGCTGAATAATTTTTTTATTAATTTAGTATTTCTTATTGAAACTGCTTTAAATATTTATCTAAGAAACCCCACTATATATTCTAATATATATTTTACAGTATATAGTTGGTTTTTCTCTAGAAAGACTGATACTAAAACGAAACCTTTATATACTTGAAGTATATTGCATATATACCAGGCATATATGCGTATGTGGGGGACAAAACATAAAAATGGTACAAGCAATGATTGAAATTCCTGAAGAAGCAAATCAGATTCTTAATATTGTAAAGGCTAGATATAATCTAAAGACAAAAAGCGAGGCAATTGCAAAAATTGTTATCGAATGTGGTGGCGAGATTCTTGAACCTGCGCTTAGACCAGAGTATCTGGAAAAACTTAAAAAAATAAGAAAAGGGAAGTATATCAAACATAACTCTATTGAGGAATTAAGAAAAGCAACTAGTTAAAAGAGGTAAAATGCATAATTGGATAATTAGTGAACATCTTCAAGAGATAATGAAGAAGGTGTCTAGAAAAAACAAACCTCTTTATGAACAAATTCTGAAAAAAATTGATGAAGTGATAAAAAGTTACGATGTTGAACATTATAAAAATCTTAGATATGACATGAAAGATTCCCAAAGAGTTCACATTGGTCATTTTGTTCTTGTCTTTCAGTATGATAAATTAACCAATACTGTAAATTTTGATGATTTTGACCATCACGATAAGATCTATCTGTAAACACAACACAACTTTTTTATACATTAAATTACTATTTTTTCTATGAAATTAGATATAGAACCTGGTTCAAAAGTAAAGATCAAGAAAAAAGAAGAAGAATTTGAAGGAATTTTAATTGAAAGCCATGATCCTTCTATTGTTCTTATCAAATTAAAAACAGGATATAATCTCGGATTTCAAAAAAATGAAGTTGAAATCAAGGTTTTAGAAAAACATAAAGAGAAAAAAGAAAAAGAAGAGGAAATAGAACAAGATAAAAAACTTCAAAGTATAGCAATAATTGTAACTGGAGGAACAATAGCCAGCAAGGTTGATTATGAAACGGGCGCGGTAAGTCCAAATCCAGAAATTTCTTCATTATTGAGAAATATTCCAGGATTAGATAAAATATCCAGAATAAATCAGATTGAAGTTCCTTTTTTAAAATTAAGCGAAGATATTAATTCAGATGACTGGAAAAAATTAGCTAAAAAAGTTGCTGAACTTATTAATAAAAAAGAAATTAAAGGAGTTGTTATCTTACATGGAACAGATACAATGCATTATACTTCTTCTGCATTATCATTCATGTTAAAAGATTTGGGAAAACCAGTTGTTTTAACTTACAGCCAGAGATCTATAGACCGAGGTTCTTCAGATGCTAATTTGAATTTAAAATGTGCTTTTCATGCTGCTTTATCTAATATTGGAGAGGTTATTATTGTTGGGCATGCTTCAACAGAAGATAATTATTGTTTTGCTTTTCGAGGTGTTAATGCAAGGAAAATGCATTCTTCAAGAAGAGATGCATTCAAGGCGATTAATTCAGAACCTTTAGCTAAAATCTATGAAGATGGGACAATAGAAAAAATTTCAGAACATAATAAAAGAGATGAAAATAAAAAATGCAAAACAGAAACAGATTATGAAGAAAAAATAGCTTTAATAAAATTTTATCCTGGAGCAAATCCTGAAATTTTAGATTATTATATTAAAAAAGGCTATAAAGGAATTATTTTAGAAGGAACTGGTTTTGGACATACTTGTGTTGAAGGAAAATTATCCTGGCTTCCTGAAATTAAAATAGCAACAAGTAAAGCCCTAGTTGTAATGACAACACAATGTATTTTTGGAGAAGTTAATCCAAAAGTATACAGCAATGGAAGAATTTTAGAAAAAGCAGGCGTTTTATATTTAAATTTAACAGGAGAAACTGCTTTAGTTAAATTAGGCTGTGTTCTAGGAAAGGAAAAAAATCTTGAATTAGCTAAAATTTTAATGAAAAAAAACATTGTCCATGAATTTAATGAGCGAAGGATAGAATAAGGAGTAAGTTTATAATTAAATTTGTTCACATTTTTGTTTCATAAATTTAAAAACAAACTGAAAAAATTAAATATATTTTACATCATAAAAAACTCATACCAATCCACCTTAAAACGCTAGAAAATGTTTCATTTTCTGCGTCCCAAAAATCAGCTGATTTTTTAGGAGGTGGAGTTTGCAAGGGCATGAGTTTTTGTGATGCTCGAAAATTCAAAAGAATTTTCGGACACAGGAAATTCAGAAGAATTTCCTTGTGCCAAAAAATAAACTCTCACACACTAAAGCACTAGAAAAACAGAGGTTTTTCTGTGTCCCGAAAACAGGATGTTTTCGCGATGTGGAGTTATCTTTTTTGAGCATATTAAAACATGATAGAAGTTGAAGTTAAAGCACAATTAGAAAGTTTTGATATTGTAAGAGAAAATTTTTCTAAGCGAGGTGTTTGGCTTGAGGGAAAAGAAAATCAGGTAGATATTATATTTGGTCAGGATAGGTTTCTAGATTCTGAACATAAACTAAAAGAAGGAAGCATTATGGCCAGAATCAGGCAAAAAGGACAGAAAGTTGTTGTTTGTTTTAAAGAGATAAATAGGGGAAAAGGAGAATTTGAAGCTGAATTTGAAGCTCCTGATTTAGAAACAGCTAAAAGATTTCTTGAAAAATTAGAATTTAAAGAAGCTTTTAAAATTGAAAAATTAAGAGAAAATCATAAATACAAAAATTTTAAAATATGTTTAGACGAAGTTAAGGATTTGGGAAAATTTATTGAAATCGAAAGAATAGTCAATAAACCTGAAGAAAAAGAAAAAGCAATGAATGAATGTAAAGATTTGTTGAATTTTTTATGTCCTAATGCTAAACCAGAGAATAAAAAATATGGGGATTTGATGCAAGATTTGATTAATGCTAAAAAATCATAAGATTCTTGGCATGCCGAAATGCTAGAAAATTGAAATTTTCTGCACGCCGGAAATTGCTCATTTCCGAGCGAACTCCTATTTTTCTAGCATAAAAGAAATTCCAGTTAGTTACTTGGATTTCCACAATCCATGCAAGTTGCAATATGCTTTAGCTTCCTTGACTTCAAAACAAAATTCTGCTTCTGGTTTCATTCCTGACTTTAGGAAAACAAAATCTTCATGAATTCCATCAGAAGCCCAAACCCATTCAATAAAATGAGATTCTTCCATTGGATGTTTTATGCTTCCAATCTTGACTTTATTTTTCTCTATAACAGGAACATGTTTTTCTAGGCTAGCATCAACTGAATTTTCTTTCAATAATTCCATTGGCTGGCCGCAGCAAACTAAATCTCCTTTTCCTGGATGAACAACTACAACAATGTTTCCGCATATATTGCATCTGTAAACCTTTTTTAGTTCTGCCATATTTTAGATAATCTTGAACATATTTAAACCTCTATCAAAAGTTTTATAAACCATTTTTGAGTTGATAATTATTAACTAAGAAAGAAATTATTAATTAATTTCACTATCATGCCTTTTGAGGGCACATCAAAATGTTAAAAAATGTGAAAACATTTTTGGCACACTAAAAAAGCTTGCTTTTTTGTGTGCAGAAAACGGAAGTTTTCTAGCATGTCGAAAATGCGAAGCATTTTCAAACACTCACGAATTATAATAGCTTATACTTATTTTTTCGCTATTACATGAGCAAAGTATGAAGAATATTTCTTTTTAGTTACATTAGAAAATAATTTAAATTAAATAAACAAGGAGACACAAATGGGAAAAATCAGTCCACCTTCAATCAAATATATCATAAAAGTGAAGTTTGAAACAGAGGGGGTTGTTGAAAAACCAGATATTATCGGAGCAGTATTCGGACAAACTGAAGGTTTGTTAGGAGAAGACTTAGAGTTAAGAGAATTGCAGAAAAAAGGAAAGATAGGAAGAATTGAAGTTGATCTTGAAACCAATGATTCTAAAACAACTGGAGTTATAGAAGTTCCAACTTCTATTGATAAGGCTGAAACAACTATTATAGCTGCTGCTGTTGAGACTATTGACAGAGTAGGGCCAACAAATGCAAAATTTGAGATTGAAAGCATAGAAGATGTTAGAACAAGCAAACGAGACTATATTCTAGAAAGAGCAAAGGTTTTAATGAAAAAACTTTCAGCACAAGGTCCAGAATCTGGGGCAATGGAACAGCAAATTTTAGAACATAATAAAACAGCTAAAGTTGTAGACTATGGGACGGAGTTATTAGCTGCTGGTCCTGACATTGATACAAGCAAAGAAATAATTGTTGTTGAAGGAAGAGCAGATGTTGTTAATTTGCTTAGAGCTGGAATAAAAAATTCTATAGCTATGAATGGGACTATGCTGCCAAAAACAATCAAGGACTTAAGTAAAGAAAAAGAAGTCACTTTATTTGTTGATGGAGACAGAGGCGGAATTTTAATTTCAAAAGATGCTGTTGCAACAGCAAACATTGCATATATTGCTAGAGCACCTGATGGAAAAGAAGTTGAAGAGTTAATGGAAAAAGAAATCAACTTGGCTTTAAGAGCAAGAATGTCTGTAAATGAATTCAAAAAACAGTATTTCAATGAAGATAATGGAAACCATAAAGACAGAGAATCTAGGGAAGAAAGCGAGAGAAAAACTTACAAAAGAAAAGCTGAAAAAGACGAAGAAGAAAATGAAGATTCTGAGTTAAACAAAGAACAAAAAAACTCTTTAAAAGAGTATGCAGAAGAACTTAAAGGAAGCAAGAGTGCTGCAATCTTTGCTATAAAAAGCGGAGATTTGAAGCAAGTTAAGAAAATTTCATCTTCTGACATTGTTAAGTTGCTCTATGGATTCCAGAAAAGAAATTCTAAGATTTCAGCTTTGATTATTGATGATCTGGCTACAGCAGGCTTAATTAATATTGCAGAACAGCTTTCATGCAAGTTGATTATTGCTAAGAATTTTGCAGCTACATCTGATAAAATCGAGATGATGAGCTTTTAATTTTATTTTATAATTTAAAAAAATTGTGCCTCGGCACAATTTTTTCTTTTTTTACAGATTTCTAAAAATTTTTATAGTCCAGTTCATTAAGCAAAATATGAAAAAGTGGCTAATTTGGATGTTAATTATCCTGGGAATCCTTGTTTTTATAATCCTGGCTTTTTTTCTGAGTTCGCCGAAGATTGGCGGACACGCAAGTGAAAAAGACTATTCTTGCCACATAAAATCAGATTGTGTTTCAACTTGTGCATGGAAATGTGTGAATAAAGGTTTTGCTAATTCACATGCGGATTTATGTAATAATATCATGGCGCATAATTGTGATTGCATTAATAACGCTTGCTATAGTGATGGATATCCCCCAAGATACTTAAGGGATAATTCTTCTTAATCTCTAAGATTTATAGATTTCTTCTACTTCATCCAATAATGCTGTAATTAGTTTAATCTTTTTATTTATTCCCCAAAGATTTCCTTTAATCCCATAAATAGTATTTATTTTTTTAAGAAAGTTTTTTGGTTTTTTCTTAAATTTTTTTATTTCATAATTAATCCATTTAGGGTCATAATAATATTCTTCATTTAACATATATACACAAGAGATTATTCCTTCAATAGTTCTATTAATAATTTGGTTTGCAAGAAGAATATTTTTTCTTTTGACTGCCATAAAAATTGGAGATCTATTGCTTTCTATCTTCCAGAAATGATATTTTATATAATTAAAATATCTCACAGAAGAATTAGGTAATTTTTTGAGAAAATAATCTATTTTATCTTTTATTTTTTTTATGATGTTTCCCCTATCATATAATATTATTGAATTAATTATATGAGATCTTATTTTAGCTGATTCTTCACTCTTGTCTAATTTTCCTTTCCTTAGGATATATTTAAAATATTTTTGTATATCTTTCAGAGTTTCATATTCCACAGTAATGGGAACTCCCTTATATAAAAAAGGGTCTTGCAGATGCCAATTTTTCTTTCTTTCTGTAACCCCTTTTAATTCTAATATTTTTTTAACTCTTGTTTTATTATTTGGAATTTTATCACAAAAACAGATTATATCCACATCGGAATACTTATCAAAAATACCTTGGGCTATTGAACCATAAATTGAGATTGACTTAACTTCTTTTAATTCTCTAAGTTTATTAGCAAAATCTCTTGAAATATTCTGTGCTTCTTTTATTTTCATCTTCATCTCTTTTTATATCTTAATTAAATGAAAGATAGTTTTTATAGCTTACTGCGAGCATCTCCCCCATTATGGTGTAGAAAAAAAATTTAGAATTTATATAAAAAATCCGAATCTAAATTTAAAAACCTAAGAAATTACTTCTTCGCAACAATATCGATGCAGATTCCTGCAGCAACTGTTTGTCCTGCGTCTCTGATAGCGAATCTTGCCATGTGTGGATTGACAGATTGTTTTTCTATAACCATTGGTTTCATTGGTTTTAACTTGACAATTGCAACATCGCCGTTCTTTAGGAAATCAGGATTTTCTTGTGAAACTTGTCCTGTTTTTGGGTCAAGTTTTTTGTCTAATGAGATAAATTGAACTGGAATTTGTGCTGTGTGTATATGCAAGACTGGTGTGTATCCCTTAGCTATTACAGTTGGATGATTAATAACAGCTATTTGTGCTGTAAATT
>CAZCMN010000040.1:0-7062 GCA_964500015.1 Candidatus Woesearchaeota archaeon
TAAGAAAATCCGGTTTTCCTTGGCGTCCTTATGTGCTTAGATCATATTTTGATACTCAAATGATGATTGCAGAATCAAAAGGCCTGATAATAAGGGATTATAGGACATTCTTTATGGGGCATAAGGGGGATATTGAGCATGTTTACACTCTTAACAAAAAAAGACTTCCAGAAAACATAGTTGAAAGCCTCAGAGAATCTTATAAAAAAGCACAGAAATACTTGCAGACAATGGAAACAGGAAAAGAAGAAGAAATAACAAAATCATTCAAAAAACAATTATTGCTTGTTGCTGGCTTCAAAAATAGTGAAATTGATGATAATCAATTAGGTCTTGGAGATGAAGAATTTCAAAAGTTAGTAAGAGGAAAGCTTCTCAAAAGCATGGAGAACAATGGTGTCAAGCAAAAAATAATACCCTCAGCACATATTGAAAATTATATAACACAAGGATGGGAATTTGTATCAAATCTGCCAGATGATAGGGCAGTTATCCGAGTGCCTGAGCACTAAACTCCTTTTTCTTTTTCTTTATACAAGAAAAACAATATAGGGATAGCATCTTTGGATTTTTTCATTTTTCTTAATTCTTTCTCAAAGTCTTTTTGATTTTCATGAAAAATCATCTTGTAAGAAAATTTTGATTTTTTATCTTCCAATTGTGGAAATTTATCTAAAAATTTTCTTTTGAGCCTTATTAAGTTCCATGCACCTTGATTAGTAGTATAAGAGACTATTCCCTTAACACAAATACTTGGAGTGACTGGCCTTAACACTTGTAACTCACTATCTTTAATATCTTCTTTCACAAGAGTCATTCTCTCACCCCCTTGTT
Source organism: Candidatus Woesearchaeota archaeon (assembly GCA_964500015.1). Lineage (GTDB taxonomy): Archaea > Nanobdellota > Nanobdellia > Pacearchaeales > UBA284 > JAPLYB01. The sequence continues at coordinate 835 of CAZCMN010000040.1, forward strand.
ACATAGAAAATAAACAACAACCCCCCGCACAAAACAAGGGGTTGGCATGTTACATGCCTCCAAGATAGATGTTTATAATGGGAATCTTAAAATTAACTAGTAATAGCTGGTATAGAATTGGATTTCTACTTTCATTCTTCAAATCTCTCTGAAGTTTGATCATTTGTGTCCTATCAGACTCTTTATCGCCATCTAGGGTTTTTATCTACTTTAACATATATTTTCAAGTATATATAAAGCTTTCGGATAGTATCACTGGATAATGACATTATTACAAAAAGTTTATAAAACTAGAGAATCTTTCTAAATCATATGCCCACTTTTTAAAAATTTGGGAAAAGTTGGATTCTGCATTAACTTAAAAAGATCTATTTAAAAAGTTCAGTTCTTTTACTTTTTTATGAAGTTTGTAAGAGAAGGAAAAGAGCATATAGCCATAAAAGAGATTAAGTTAGCAGATGGAACTATCATAGGGGTTTTTGAAGGCAACAGGGGGGCTAATCCAGATCACGACATTCTTATTAAATATCAAGAGCAAGGCAAGAGATTAAGGACTCCAAAACATATTCATTGGGTTATTGACTTACTGATAAAAAAAGAACATAACCGAGAACTAACCTTAAAGTTTATGAAATATCTTAGGGAGATGTATGAGCAGGTTAATGCTTTTAATAGTAAAGAGGACAGAGCTAAATGTGTTTTACAAGAAACTACAAAAGAGAGATTAAAGCCATTTGAAGAATTAAATAAATATGGTGAGTACAAAGTAGAATTTATAGGACATCTTATTGAATTAATGATAAAAATGGAAAAGAATACTCTCCCAGAAAAGCCAGCACGAGTATTCAAAGAGTTAATGGATGCTATGATTCAAGAAAAAGAAATTTTTGTAGTAGTTAGTAAAGCCACTCAGATTGGATAATTAAATTAAGATTTTTTTGATTTCTTTTTATTCAAGAAGTTATAAACACAAGCAACTAGAAGAATTGTAATAGAAAGAGTAGCAACAACCAAGATTATATTATTTACATAAAAGTTTAATAATATTTTTACTATCCAGGATATAAACCAAATTATTAAAATAGTAATCAAAGATATGCCCCCAATTACTAAAGATTTTCCTCTAAAATTTAGATTAATCCATCTTTTTTTTATTTTGTATTCTAATCCCATTTTGCTTATAGATATATTTATTTTTAATAATTCGTGACAACAACTTCGTTTATTTTACCCCTACCTTTTCCATTGCAGTTTATCATTCTGTTTGCTTTAACAACCTTTATTTTATGTCCTTCATACAAGTTATTAATAAAGTTCGTGTCTGAATTTGAGAGCATAACTTTTGCACCTTTCTTTGCCAACGCCGAGAATAATTCTTTTAATTTTATTTGTTCTTTCTCAAGAAAATTGTCTTTTGTATAAGTTGTAAAACTTTCTTTCTTTAAAGGATAATAGGGCGGATCAAAGTAAACAAAGTCTCCACTCTTTACATGAGGGGCAATCTCATGAAATTGCTTAACTTCTATCTTTGCGTTTTGTAAAAAGTCAGAAATTTTTCTTAAATCGTTTTCAGGACAAATCAAAGGATTTGTATAACTGCCAATAGGAACATTAAACCCCCCTTTAGAATTTACTCTGTAAAGCCCATTAAAGCAAGTTCTATTCAGATAAATAAACCTGACTGCTCTTTGCAAAGGTGTTAAACCTTCTGTGCTCTTTGCTCTAATTTTATAGAAAGTGTCATTTTTGTTTTTGTGATGTTGTTCTTTGAGTTTCTTTAGTTCTTTAATTAAACTTTCAACATCATTTTTAATCACCTTATAAGTATTAATCAGTTCTTCATTAATGTCTGATAAAAAAACTTCTTTTGGTTTGAAATTTTTTATAATAAAAAAAGCCACCGCACCACCACCAACAAACGGGTCAAAATATCGGTCTATCTTCTCTGGAAAAAAAGGTTTAAACTGCTCTAATAGTTGCTTCTTGCCACCAGCCCATTTTACAAAACTCGGAGTTTCTTTCATCATTTTTACTTCCTTTTTCTTGGTTTGTTCCAATATGGGGATTTACACTTTGGGCATACCATCGGTTCTTGATTTATATTATTAGGTATCCATTCATGTGTGCATCTTTCACATTTAAAGCCCTCTCTCTTTAAAACTATTTTTGCCATAAAAAATATATACCTCTTTAGTATATAAATCTTTAGTATATTACTTTAGAACTCACACTTATTCAACACCTTAACTCTTTTTTGCTGTTGCTTCTTTTACTAGTCTTATTATTCTCTCCATCTCTTCTTTTGAAGCTTTCTTTTCCTCTTTTTTTGGTTCTGGTTTATTGTTCTCTTTCTCTCTTTGCTTATTTATAGCGTTCCATCCTTGAGCATTTGCTCTTTTACCTCTACCCATTACTGCCATAAAGAAGTTAAGTTTGGGAGGTTTTTAAAAATTGTGGATAAACTTTTGCATCCAATTACCATCCATCAAAATTTTAACTCTTATTTAGACAGAAAGGGCTTTCAGGTAAGGATATATAAAGGCTAGGCGATCAAGGGTTTTACAGAATTAAGATTATCTGAAAAAATAATTAATTCGTTACCTAGCTTTGATTTTCCTGCACTATAAGTTAAGGAGTAATTTATTTTTTTCTTTCTTTTATATAACTGTTTTATTAATTTCGCGTCATCATAAGTTATAACCCATTTTTGTTTTTTTGCCTTATTGATCTCATCCGCAATTTTTTTATGATCATCGTCTAAGTAATAGTTTAAATAAAGCTCCCGGCCTTTCTTGTAATACGGGGGATCGAGATAAAATAATGTTTTACTGGGTAATTTATTTTTAAGCATTTTAATTAATTCTACTGCATCCATATTGTATAATTCAATTTTATCTTTGTATAAAGAAATCTTTTTTATGCGTTTTATTAAACTTTGCTTGTTAAATCTTGCGTTAATTTTCCATCTTCCTTTTTGACTTTTTCCCCCTATGACTCCGGCACTTAAAATTCCAGAGCGATTTGTCCTATTTAAGAAAAATGTTGAAAATCCTAAAGTTAAGAGATCTTTATTCTCTTTCTCTTTTTGAATTTTCTTTTGCTCTTCCCAAACTTCGAGGGTGATAGGTGTTTTTTCAATTAGTCCACATAATTCTTTAGCATAATTTATTACAGAATACCAAAATGCAAAAATAGATCGGTCAATGTCGTTTATAACTATTTTAGAAGCATATCCTTCAATCAAAAGAGAGAGAGCTATTGAAGCTCCTCCGACATAAGGTTCAACATAAATGCCTTGCTTAAGAGAGTTTTCTTCAAAAAGTTGTTTAAAGTATTTTACTAACTTGCCTTTCCCCCCAGGATACCTTAGTGGTGAATAAAATGTCATTTCCTCTTTTTTTCTTCTTGTTTAGCAATTTCTTCCCAGAGTATTTCAAAAAACTCCTGAAGATTATCCCATTTTAGTATTAGATCAATTGGGGTCGGTTGTGTTTTAAAAGAATGAACGTATTCATGAAAACTATTAATTGAAAGAATAGAATTCCCTTTATTTGTTACAGATCTCATATTTTTTAATTGAATTTTTGTATACCCTTTCTTTTCTAATTTTTCAGTTACTTTTGTTATTTTTCCCGCAAGTTTAATATTGTTCGAGAATGGAAAACCAAATTTATAAGCGTAACAATCTAAACTAGTTTCCAAAAAAACTCTAAAAAGAACCCCAACTGCATTAGTTGCTTCATCTAACAGAAGGGATCTCAATTCATGATAAATATTATTAATTTTTAATTCATGAATCCGTAGAATACAACTTGGGGGTATTAGAACATTTCTACCACTTGACCTTGGAAAGATTCTCTTTGCTTTAGATTTTGTTTTTTGAGGTATCCCTGCTGGTGAAACAATAACTTTTGATTTAGCAATCGCGGGTTTATTTCCAAAAAGATTTTCCATAAATTTTATAGTCTCCTGTGTGTGATATACCTCTGAAACAGAAACATCATCTACAATTATTTTATCAAAAAGTTTGTCTAGCCTTTCAATCACATCCTTTTTTTGGGATGTTAAAATAAGGGTTCTATTTCTTATATCTATTCCCAAATATGAGCGGGCCTCTGGATTTGAAAATATACGATTAATTGTAGATATTTTTAACTTTTTCTTATCAAGTTTATGCTTTGTTTCATATTCAAATAAACCTATTGCTTGCATAGCAGGGGAAAGTTGTCCACTGAATTTCCAATCGAATCTTTCTTTTCCCGCAGGATCCCAAGGATCTTGCCCAATACCATCATTCTTTCCAGTATGGTCTAACCTGATCCATTCTGCAGCATCCCCTTCATTTTTATAAACAAAACAATTAATCTCTCGGGGCATAATCCCTACTTTATTTTTTATCAACGCAAGAAATCTATTTTTTAGAGAATCTATTTTTATTAAAGCGGGATTTAACATACATTTAATTGCCGTTGCTCTTCTATTACCATCAAGAATTAGAAAAAGATCCTTTTTAATTTCAATAACTCTAGAATCTTTTGCTTGATCCAACCCATTCCAAAGTATATGTTTTGTTAAATTAAAGATTTCTTCTCCTTTTTCTTCTAGCATTAACTGAATTGCCTCGCTTTGATTATCTACTGGGTCAAAACGATAATTTTCTGGATTTACCATTAATTTATCTACATCAATATTCTTTTTCATTATTTCCGTCTATCTCTTTCCTGCAGTTTATGTATTTTACTAGGATAATTTTATAAAGCTAAACTTACTAAATATTTAAAGTTTATCACCAGTCACCTCTCCAATACAAAAGGAGTGGGTGGCTGGTGTGTGATCACTGAATATTAAGATTTTCCGATTGATTTTATGTCTTTAATTAAGGCATCTAATTCTTTCTTTAATACATGCAATAGATTCAATCGGGATGAATCGTTAATAGTTTTTATAAGTTCTTTTCTAGATAAAGCCCGGATTATTTCTATACTTTCCTTTATTTTCTTAAATTCCGGACTCGTAATTGAAGGATCTTTAGATTCAATGACTTTCATGGCAGAATCAAAATTTTTTCTCTTAAGTTCTTCTAATGCTTCGGCATCATGTAATATTAATGCTAGCTTACGAACATCTCTAACATCTTTAAATTTTCCATAAAAAACCCACTCAGAAAATTTTTTCATGTTTTTGATATCACTACGAAATTCTTTCAAGTCTTTTCTCTTGCATAACTCTTCAAAATAAGTAAATTTATGAAACCATTCTCTATCTTCAAGATGATTTTTCCCGTATTCTTCAGTAGCCATATATACTTCAACTGCCCTTATAACTGTGGCCTTACCCATACCCGCTGCTTTTGCGATATAGTCATAACTCAACCCATATATTTCATGAAGGTTGGAGATGTGTTTGGCTTTATTGAATGTTTTCCAAGGTTTTTTACCTTTAACATGAACTGCCGCAAGATATAAGTCCATTTTTTGAGGAGAAGTTCCTTTTGGCAAGACCGCACATTTAACTTTATCGAAACTTCCCTTTGATATACCTGCCAATTCCCCCTTATCTAATGCTTGCTTTAATCTCCTTAAACATACTATTCTTCGGTTTCCTTCTATCACTGTCAACTCAAAATTCAAAAGAGGCTTTTCATAAAGTCCCGCAGAAAGAATTTGTTTGTATAATGCAAGCGTGTCTGGCTCTTTCCATATTTGCTCTTCTATTTGTTTGTCACTCAATTGCTTGGAAAGATGCTGGAACCTAACATTTTTAGGGTCTAAACTTATCTTTTCAAGTTGAACTTCTTTTTCTTCAGCATCAGTTACATCTTCTGGATTTACTATATTCATGAAAGCGGTAGGTTACTATGGTTTTTAAAGGTTTCGATTGGTTCTAATAAAATAAATTGAACTAACACCCTCTTTTGGAATCACTTCTCTAACTTGTTTAATGCTTTCCGATACAAATCTATACATTTCATTTTAAAGAATTATAACCTCGCAATCTTTCCAGCATCAGTTAATTCAATGCCTTTCTCAGTAGAAATAAAGTCCTTATCTTTCAATTCATCAATTGCTCTGTAAAGCATGGCAGTAGAAAGATCAATTTTTTGTGCTAAATCAGAAATACTTTCATATTTTTTATTGCCCACTTCTATTAAAATTTTCTTTTGACTTTCGGTTAGATTAAAACTTAATCTAGGAAGATAAACAATAGAGCTTTTATCTTCTTCTGGAT
>CAZCMN010000041.1:0-6140 GCA_964500015.1 Candidatus Woesearchaeota archaeon
ATATCCTCGATAAAGAAAGTATTTTAGGGGGTGACATATGTCCGTGGATTACACACTAATTCTCAAGTCTGCAGTCTTTTGGGTCTTTGTCTGAAACCAGCCTTGTTATTTCTGGTTCTATTAGGCGATTATGAATGTCTTTTTCTTTGAACTTTACTTTGGCTATTAAAGAGGGCTTTAACCAGAAAGCTTGTTCAAACATTGATCTTTCATCATTAGGAAGAATTATGTTTTGTGATAATAATGTTTTAAAATTGTTCTTTATATGCAAAAGGATTTCTTTATTGATTTTTGTTTCTTCTGAATCTATTTTTGCAACATATCTAAAAGAATCTGTTTTTTCATTGTATTTAGCTAAAATCAAATCCTTAAAATTCTCTTTGCTCTTTCCTTTGGGAGTTAAGCCAGCTATAACAACATCTGTTGTGTTTAAGTTGTTTATCTCAAGCCAAGACCAATTTGACTTGTTGGGCATATATCTTGAGTTCATTTCTTTTGCAATCATTCCTTTTAGTTTTTCTTTCTTAACCTGATTCCACAAGTCTTTTCCTTGTAATGTGTAAGGAACAACCATTATGTTTGTGCCATTTTCAACACTTTCTTTTAAAATCAATTTTCTTTTTTTTAATGGCTCTTCGATTAAAGAAGTGCCGTCTTTTTCAATAATATCAAAAACAAAGATTGTTGCTGGAAATTTCTTGCTTTTTGCCTTAACTTTTGATAAGTTATCAGTTAATTCTCTTTTTTGCAGTAAATCTGAATCAGGAACTTTTTTTTTGTTTAGAACTAATAAGACACCATCTAGAATGCATGATTTTGTTTTTATGTATGCTGGCAAGTCTAAAAATTCAGGGTATAGGTTGATTATATCTTTTTTCTTCCTGTTAAAAATAGAGATATCATTTTTGTTTTTGTAGATTAAGACTCTTATGCCTTCAAAACAAGGCTCGAAAAGATAGCCTACTAGGTTTGGCCTTTCTAGAATAGCTTTATCTCCTTTCTGCGACAACATTGGTTCGTAAATTTCCATTTTGGATTATGGTTATTATCAGTATAATCTGTAATCTTATTTATTTTTTATGCGCTTTAATTTCTCTCTGTGCTTTGTTTTTTAAAGTTTTAGGGTGGCGTTTTTATCTCTTTTTATGATATTATAAACTATGTTAGCTTAAATATTTTTTGTGTTTTAAAAATGCAAAAAGTCTCTCTTTAATAGTTGCGAATTATCATCATAAACTTTATAAATAGAATACCTTTATTTTTGTTATGGCAAACAATTGTCCTTGGTGTGGAAAAGCACTAGAAAAGAAGCAAATATTTGAAAGAGACAAAATTAAAGAGGTTTGTGCTAGATGTGGTTTTAAAATAAAGGAATACAACCGTCCAGCAGAACCAAAAAAAGTGGAAGAGCCACAAGTTCTTGAAATAAGGGAAAGTGAAAAACCAGTAGTTAAAGAAAAGCCAATCTGGCCATGGATAATTGGTGGATTGGTTCTTATCTTGCTGATCATCATCATCATCAAGGCTTTTTTATTATAGGGTTTTAAAACTTATTTAATTTTGGCTTAGAGGCAACTCTGAATCTTATGAATTAATCAGTAAGTAAAGGTGTATTCTAGTTTCTGTGCGCTTTAGTTACTATTATGCGCTTTGTTCTAATTAAATCTTGAGATATAATCTTTTTATCACAATTATATTTTTAAATAGATTTTCTCTATAAATTAAATGTATATCGGAGTTACTGGTTTATATTGCGCTGGAAAAGATTCTGTTGCTGAAACCTTGATTAACTCAGGTTTTGGTCATTTATCTTTGTCTAACATGGTTAGAAAAGAGATGAAAAAAGTTGGGGTTCAGATTACTAGGGAAAATTTGATTTCTTTTGCAAATGAGATGAGGGTCAAACATGGAGAGGCTATCTGGGCAAAAAAGATTACAGAAGAAATTGAAAAAAACGATTTGAATAATGTTGTGATAACTAGCATAAGAAGTCCTGCTGAAGTTAAAGAATTAGAAAGATTAAGAAATTTTATCTTGATAAGTGTTGAAGCTCCTATAAAAGTTAGATTTGAAAGATTAAAATTAAGAAATAGAGAGAGTGATCCTAGAACACTGAAGGAATTTACAGAAAAAGAAAACTTTGAAAGATATGGAAAGAAAAATCAGCAGAATATTGAACCTGTGCTTAAAAAAGCTAAAATTCACATTAATAATAATCAGGGTTTGGAAGAATTGAAATTTAAGGTTGAGCAATTATTAGGGGATTTAAGAAAAAAACAAAAAAGACCTGATTGGGATGAATATTTTATGGATATTGTTAAATCTATTTCAAAAAGAGCCACTTGCGATAGGGGGAGAACAGCCTGCATTGTTGTTAAAGACAAGAGAATTTTATGTACTGGATATGTTGGAAGTCCTGTTGGATTGCCACATTGCGATGAAATTGGTCATTTGTATGAAACAAGATATGATGCTAATGGAAAAAAATCAGAGCATTGTATTAGGACAGTTCATGCTGAGCAAAATGCTATTGCTCAGGCAGCTAAATACGGAATCTCAATTGATGGATCTACAATTTACATGAAACTTGAACCTTGTTTTTGGTGTGTTAAACAGATGATTAATGCTGGAATAAAAAGAGTTGTTTGCATGAAAAGATATCATGCTGCGGAATTATCAAGGAAATTTTTAAAAGAAGCTGGAGTCAAACTAGATGTTTTGAATGATGAACTAGAAAAATATGATAAACAGTGATTTATCTATTTGTATGGTAGTTGTAATTTGTATAAATTCTAATCTTAAGTTTTGAATTTTGATTTTTTATTAGTCAAATGTCACTAATTAGTGGTTAAAAGAAAAGATTTAAAAAGCCTAAAAAATTATATTTAACATGACAGAAAATAAAACCCCTTATTATACTGGAGATATTTCTCGAGATTTTTTTATATTATTAGAATCATTTAGGTTAACAATTAGACCAATTGAGGAGTTAGCTGGAGAGGATATAAAAAATAGATTAATGCAGTATGCTCGTTTGGCAGCATTAGAGTGCAATGATTCTAAGGTAAAGGGTATGACTGAATTTGTAACTCCAGAAACATATGATGCTGAAGCTGCGAGAAACTCAAGAAAAAGAAGAGCTTGGGCAGAGGCTGTTCATTTAAAATTAAAAACAGGTCTACAAGATTATGTTGGAAGTTCTAGAAAAAATCCTTTTAATAAACCTGGTGTTGATTTAAGACAAGGAATGGTTTGGCTTGGAAGTGTTCCATGTTATGAACCACATGCTGAATCATTAGAAAGAACTTTAGATGAAGCACAAAAAAATAATTTGCAGGTTACAACAGAAATTATGGCTCTAGCTGAGGGAACTAAATCAGTTCAGGGATCTTCTAGCGGAGCCTTAAAAATAATATCAAGATCATTATATGAAAATTTAAAATCAAGAATTCAAGAGTTTAGCAGAAACCCACGAATGAAATTAGATGATTATTGTTTTAATACTACAGTTATTGGAATAAATACTGGAATTGATGATCTTGCACATATTCCTGGAAATGAATCATATGTTACTAAGTTAAGAGAAATGAAAGAAAGAATGAGGGAGAAATTGTTAGGATATGCTCCAAAGCGCGGAAGTAGGAAGGTTGGTAAAGTATTATATAATGCAAAAGGTGTCAATGCACATGGTGCGCTCCTTTTACCACCTATGACTCCACCATAACAATCGCTTATATTTTTCTGTGCTTTTTTTGAAAGATTATTAATAAATTTACATTCTCGCCATCAACACTCTGATGTCAGGAGAGAGAAGATAAACTTGATCGTCATTGCTTCTTAGAGCGCGGTAAATGCGCTGAAGAAATTCTCGTTTTGCTTTATCCATATAAAGCTCTCTAAAATATTCTGGTTTTGTTTTTTTTAAGATCTGCCAGAATAAAGAACTTATATTTGGATAAGGATACCTTGTTAAGATAACTGAATTGCAGACATTTCCTGGAAAATCAACTCCTCTTGTACATCTTGTTGAGTAAAGAACTGGAATTTTTCCCTCTTTAAAATCCTTAACTATTTTTCCTAATTTATCATGTCTTTGTTCTTCTTTTAGTTTTTCTTGAGTTTTGATTGATAAATCAAACATTTTTGCTTCATGTTCATTAGGAAGATCATTAAAAGCAATAACATGAACTAAAACTGGTTTTTTAGCAACTTTGATGCATTTATCTAGTGCCTGAAGAAATCTTTTTCTTGAACCAGGATTTTTAAAATTTTCATAAGAACATGAAAATTCCAAGCCTGTTCTTTGTTTTATGATTGTTCCAGGCATTTTATCTTCTGCTTGAATAACCTTAAAATTTTTAATGCCAAAAACAGTTTTTAAAACATTTTCAGAATGAATTGTTCCTGACATTAAAACCAAGATTTTGTTTTTTTCTATAAACTCAGAAAATTTTTTTTCTAGGTTTATTGAAACTAATCTTGCGAAAATATCTTTCTCATCAAGTTCAAATAAAACATATGTTTCATCAGATAAATGTTGGAAAGCTCTTGCTGTTTCATCAACCTGGTAGCTGTAGTTTTCTTCATCACATTCAGAATTATCTAGTAAATCCGCATCAATAAATATTCTTAAGATATCATAAATCTTTGTTTCTTTAAGTTTTACTATTTTTTGTTCTTCAATTAAAGAATCTACTGTTGGATTATTTAGGAGGGATTTAACTAGCTGGTTTAATTCTATTAATGCTTGGTTTGTTTTATCATTTTTTGTGTAAACATTTCCTAAAGCTATGAATAATTTAGTCAGGTTTATTCTTTTTGCATTAGCAAGATTATCTAAAAATTCATCACATTCATCAATAATCTCAAGTTCTGTTGCAGGTTTTCTATCCATGATTGTTTCTAGTTTGTATTTTTCACTGTTGAATATCAAGACATCTGAATTAAGATAATCTAAAAATTGTTCATAATAAGGACAACCTTTTTTTCTTTGATAGATTCTGAAATTTTTTCCAGATAAACCTTCATAAACATGTTTTTTAGCTTCAAGATTAAGTTCAATTTCAGTAGGCATTATCGGACACCAGTAGGGGCAGGCTATTGCTATGTTTCTTCTTGTAATGTCTCTTGATGATTTAAAATTGTTAATATCTATTTTATTTTCAGGGTTTAGGTCTTTATTTTCTGAAATTCTTCTTATGTATTCAATTAATGCTTTGTAATTTTTATCTTTTATTTCAATTTTGCAGGGCAATGATTTATTGTCGCAAGAATCATCAATATGCATATTTAAATCCAGTTTAGATTCAAATTGTTCTAAAGTTTTGTTTTTTGCATCAATTTCCGGAAGTTCATTTTCTTTAGAAAAAGGACATTTGTGGTTTTGTCTTCCCGTTATAACCCTAATCTTTAGTTTTTCATTATTTTTCTTTAACAAGTATTTCTTATCTGTGTAATCTTGTTCATATTGTTTTTGCAGATTCTTTATAGGGACAACGATGCTTGTTTTTCCAATGTCTTTTGCTAAATTTAAAGCAACGGCGCTTTTACCTGAACCACAGACTCCATGAAGAAAGATTATCTTATTTCCTTCATCAATTGATCTTTTTATTTCAGTGACAATATCTTCCTGAGATTTGCCATTAGAAAAAATTAATGGATCAAGTTTTGTTTCTTGCTGATTGTTTTCGCCTTTTTTTTCATGTAATGACCACATTTTTTATCACCACAAATAGCTTTGAAGAAAGAAGTTTAAAAGGATTTCTATGATAAAGAATCAGAGTCTTGGGTTGTAGGGAAAATCCTCATTATGCATCGCACGAACATCATCTCTATCTGAAGAAGTTCTACCCGCATCTTCAAGCAGTTGTCTTGCGTCATATTCCCAAGTGATACTCCTATTGACTCTTGGACCAAATGAATTGGGGAGACTATGGCCCTCTTCTTGTTCAACTACGACTCCTACTTTAGAAATTCCCCCAAACATATTTTCATCTAGTGTAATTCCTTTTCTAACCATATAATAACTAAATCTGCCTGCCATCTTGTTCATGGAACTTTGAGTTTTAAAAACCCTTTGTTTTAGCAGTGTGCAATCCATAGACATATGTCACCCCCTAAAATAATCTAGAAAAATCAAA
>CAZCMN010000042.1:0-6078 GCA_964500015.1 Candidatus Woesearchaeota archaeon
CAGAAAGAGCATCACTTAGGAAACTCCACACTTTAGTGTGGAGAGGACGTCATCATTATAACTTTGGAGATAATGTTTTGGCCACAACTTTACTGGAATTCTAATCCCCCAATTTGGGTTTTCTTTTAAATCATCAATTGCTCGGCAAATAAATCCATAGAGTTTTTTATCTTCAAATTTTCCTTCTTTTAAGAATTCAAATTCTCTTTTAACTTTTTCAGAAATGAATGCAACAAAAATTTCTTTCATTTTATTATGAGATTTCTTGCAATCAAATCTCTTATTCTTTCAGGATTCCATGTCCAAAAGATACAGCCATCTTTGTCTATCATTATTTTGCCAGAATTAACAAGGTAGTCAATAATAACTAAATAAGTTTGATACATCATTTTTCTAGGAAGTTTTTTCCATAATTGGTATTTTCCATATTGTTGGCTATATTTTTGAATGGTTTTTTCAACCATTAAAACTGTTCCAAGTGTTGGGCTATGTAATCTTAATTTTGATTTCATTTTCTTATATAAAGTTATATATTATATATAGATATATACTATTTAAATTTTTCGATTAAGTATTAAGTTTTTTAAATCTAGTATTCTTCTCTTTTTCATGAAAAAAGAGGATAAGATTAATTTTCTAGTTAGGAAAGCAAAGCTTTCTGATGTTAATCAGATTTATCATCTTGGCTCGAAAATTGAAGAATTAGAATTTTTATCTGAGTTTACTTTTCATGAAAAATATGAATTAAGGGAATTTTTATCTCATCCGAAAGAGAATATCCTCTTATTAGCAGTAGTTAAAAAAGGGATTGTCGGGTTTATTTATGCTAAAATTCTCGCTAGAAGCAATGGTGGATGGTGTATGCTGGATAATATTGCGGTTTTGAAAAAATATAGGGGCCAAGGCATCGGTTCATCTTTATTAAAAGAACTTTATAAAGAATTAAAAAGAATAAAAATAAATTATGTTCAGATTTTAGAAGAGATTCATCATAAAAAAACAAGAGCTTTTTGGAAGAGCAAGGGATTTAAAGAAAAAAAAGTCTTTATTTGGGCAGAGGAGATAATAAAATGAGGGTAAGGATAATTGATAAGTTTAATTTAGATTCCAGGGCAAAGATTTTACTTTATGTTAGTTTAATTGCTAGTTTTGCAATAGGCCTCTTAGGCCCTATTTATGCTATTTTTGTTGAAGAGATTGGTGGCAGCATATTAGATGCAGGAATTGCATATGCTATTTTCAGTATTTTTACGGGAATATTGATTATTTCTTTTGGTTCAACTAAATTTTTCGCGAGAAATACCCGAAAGATTGTAGTCCTTGGATATTTTATCCTTGCCCTGGGTAATCTCGGGTATTTATTGGTTAAAAGCCCAATTCATTTATTTATTGTTCAAGTAGTTTTGGGAATTGCAGTGGGTATACTTGAACCAGCCTGGGATAGTATTTATGCTGCAAGACTTAGTGAAAAACAGGAGTGTAAGAGATGGTCTTTATGGAGCGGAAGCACATATTTTCTTGTAGGCATAGCAGCTATTTTCGGAGGTTTTCTTGCTTCTACATTCTCCTTCAAAATTTTGTTTTTAATCATGGGAGCTTTAAGCGTAATCTCTGCAATAATTTCTCTTGCAATTTTAAAGGAAAAATACAATAAACCAAAAAAATGAGTAAAATAGAAATTAGGGGATTGAAAAAAGAAGAAATTCCTAAATTAATTATTTTGATGAAAGATATTATTCCAAATATAGAATATTATCCTAAAAAGAATCTTAATGTTTTCTTGAAAAGTTATTCTAAAAAGCATTTAATTGATTTATATGAACATGAACATTCAATTTTTTTAGTTGTAGAGCAAGACGAGCATTTTTTAGGGTTTTTATTTGGATGGAATGAATATGGTGTTTTTTGGATTGATTGGTTGGGAGTAGAAGAACATAAGAGAAGAAATCATATTGCAACTATCCTAGTCAAAGAATGTGAGAGAAGAGCAAAAAGAATAAAATGCCATAAGATGTTTTTAGATACTTCCTGCATCAATATCCCGGCAATACATCTTTACAAGAAATGTGGCTATAAAATAGAAGCTAAGTTAAAAAATCATTGGCTTAACTGGAATTATGACTTGATTGGAAAATTCTTATAGTTTTAATCTCTGTAAGTGTAAAATTTTTATTTTTATAAACTTCTTTTTTGTTGAAAACTAATGGAAAATCAATTGCTCTATAAATTATACATTAATAACTTACAAATCAAGCAAAGTGCGAAGTTTAAATAAAAAGATTTAAATACTACTTCTTAGTGACATTTATATGTCAGAAGGATTATTAGTTCCAACCCTTGAAAAAGCGTTAGTCCCGGTCCTACTTGAAAAGATAGAGAGGGGGTTTGGAGGTTGGCGAGAATTAAGCAGGAAATTAAAACCCTATTTTTCTGAAGAGGTTTTAAGTCTTGCTGGAGAAAATTTAGCTAGTGCTAGATCTCTTGTAATCCCAGAAAAGATGGCTCTAAATTTTGATGTCTTAGGTTATGGTGGGATCAGATTGTTAAGAGTAAAAGAAGGAATTAATGCATCTTATGGGGGTAGTTATCAAGAACTAACCGCGATGCAAGTTGGAGAAGAGTTTGTTGTTGGAAGAAAAAAGAGAGAGTTATGGGGTCTAGTTATGACTCGTGATGCAAGACCCATATTCCAAAAATTGATTAATTCTTCTCCACAAGGAATTGATTATGTTTCTGGTGTTCATCTCTATGCAAAAAGAAGGGATGGTGGTGACTTAGAACTCGTTAGACTAGGAAGAAATCAGGTTTTACTAGCTTTTTGTCATGATGAAAATAGAAATAATCCTTATCACACCTTTAAATTATAACTTTTTTGAATATCTTCAATAATTTTTGCTTTAATCAACTTTTCTCTTAATTTTTTTGCTCCAGTCATACCTTTTGTAAAACAAATTGCTTGCATCTTGATTTGTTCAAAACAAAGATTATATTTGAGAGCTAATTTTAGATAATGGGCAAAAGAAAAATCTCGGTAAGTTGTATTATCAGGGTTCTTTTTTAGAGTATTGTTGTTTTTTAAGTTTAGTCTAAAGAAAATATTCGGATTTCCAATAGCTTCTCTTGCAATCATAAGAAAGTCAAAGGTTTTTAGAAGTTCTTTAGCATTTTTCTCGTTTACATTGCCCGAATAAATTATTGGCACGCTCGTTTCTTTTTTTATTCTTTTAGCAAGTTCTATATCTGGCCTTCCAGAATAGCCTTGTGCTTGAGTTCGTGGATGAATTGAGATAGCATCACAGTATTTTTCAGCTATCTTAATAATTTTTTCTGTTTGATTTGATATCCTTATCTTGATTGTTAAGGGTTTTTTTGTTGCCTGTCTCATCTCTTTCAGAATTTTTTCAATTAACTCAAGATTTTGATTCATAAAATAACCAAAACCATGTTTTTTAGCTGTTTTAGCAGGACATCCAAGATTAAAATCCCATAATGATACTTGAGAGTCATATTTTTTTATAAATTCTGAAATTCCTTTTTCATTTATTGAGAAAAGCTGAATAGCTGGCTTATCTTTTAAATTAAAAGATTGTTTTGTTAAGGGATTTATCATTCCAGTAAATACAAGAGATGCACCAGCTTTTTTACAGAGAATTCTGAAAGCAATGTCATTGATTGCTTCCATTGGAGCTAAAAAATAGGGATTTTTCAGTTTGAGATTCTTAATTTTGTACATTTTTTATATAGAGATTATTGTGATAAGTTTAGTTTCTTATGATCTTTTGAGCACTGACTTTTGTGTATCTTAAGGTTTAACTATTTCATGCAAGATTCTGCAATAGCAGACAATGTCATCTTGCTAGCTTTACAATAAGATACTCCTCATCTATTTATAAATTGTTAAGAAATGTTTTTAAGTTCTTTTAATCTAACTAATTTATGGAAAAGAAGAGGTTAGGTTTAAAAGAAGCTTTAGGAAAAGATCCTAGGTTTAATTGTGAAGAATTGAAATTTTTGCCTAGATCTTTTGATGTTTTAGGAAAAATAGCTTTAATTCAAATTCCTACAGAATTAAAAGGCAAAGAAAAAATTATTGGAGAAAAACTTATTGAATTAAATAAAAATGTTAAAACTGTTTATTCTAAAGGCAAGTTTTATGGAAGATTAAGAAAACAAAAAATAGAATTAATTGCTGGAAAGAAGATTGAGGAAACGATATATAAAGAAAGTGGTTGTTTGATGAAATTGAATGTTAAGACATGTTATTTTTCTCCAAGACTTTCTACTGATAGACTAGAGATTGCTAGCAAGGTTAGAAAAAAAGAAGAGGTTTTAGTTATGTTTTCGGGAGTTGCTCCTTATGGTCTAGTTATAGCGAGACATGCTAAATGCAAGAAAGTAGTTTGTGTTGAACTTAATCGAGAATGTACAAAATATGCTAAAGAAAACATAAAATTGAATAAATTGTATAATTGCGAAGTTGTTCAGGGAGATGTAAAAAAGTTTTCTTTAGACATGAAAAAGAAAAAAATTACATTTGATAGGATTATTATGGCAAGGCCACAGCTTAAAGAGACTTTTTTAAAAGAAGCGTTTATGGTTTCTAAAAAAGGGACTGTGATACATTTTCAGGATTTTATAAATCAGAAAGAAATAGAAAAAGGAAAAAACATCCCCAAAAAAAGAGTTTTAGATGCTGCAAAGAAAGCTGGAAAGAAAATTAAAATTCGGGGTTTTAAGATTTTGAGAGAGCTTGCTCCTTACAAGTATCATGTGAGAATTGATTTTAAGGTGCTATAATCTCTTTGTATATCTTTTTAAATGAAGAAATCTAAATTAAAATATGACCTTTAACGAATTATTAAAAAAAACGTGGCACTTTTTGTGGCATTCTAATAGCATCTGGAGTATTATTGTAGATATTGCATTGATATTTCTGATTTTGAAATTTATTTTGCTGCCTGGTTTTGGTTTGATAGTTGGAAGTCCAATTCCTTTAGTTATTATAGAGAGCGGAAGCATGGCACATGAAGGAAATTTTGATATGTGGTGGGATTTACATGGACAATGGTATCTTGATAACAATATTTCAAGAGAAACTGTTTCTTCTTGGAAATACCATAATGGAATGAATAAGGGGGATATTATCCTGGTTACGGGAAATAAAAATAAAGATTATCATATTGGAGATGTAATTGTTTTTTCTGTTCAAGAAAATAATGTTCCAATAATTCATAGGATCATTGCTATTCATAACATTGATGGAGAAACCTTCTATGAAACAAAAGGAGATCATAATGATGGACAACATTCTTATGAAAAACTTATTTCTAAAAAACAAGTTTTAGGAAAAGCTTCTTTTAGACTTCCTTATGTTGGTTGGATAAAATTGTTTTTTGTCGGAATACTTCGGGGACAATTTTAGGATGTAAGTGTGAATAATACTCTGTCTTGTAAGATTCTGCATTAAGCAGACAACGTTGTCTTGCGCATATAGCCTTGATTAATTTATAAAGTTAAATAGGAAGATATTTAAAGGTTGTAAGAATAGAAAACGATAAAAAAACATAGAAATAGAGGTTAAAATGCAATTTTGTCCAAAATGTGGTGCGATGCTTGTTCCTAAGGGAAAGAAATTTGCTTGCCCAAGATGCAAATATACTACAAATAATGGTATAAAAATAACTACTTCTGAAAATATTCTTCCTGAAACTAAAATAGATGTTTTAAGAGAAAAAGATAGCAATGTTTTTCCAACTGTTTCTGCAACTTGTCCAAAATGTGGTGGTTTAGAAGCTGAAACCTGGGCTACACAGATGAGATCTTCTGATGAAGCTGAAACCATCTTTTTTAGATGCAAGAAATGCAGGAATACATGGCGAGAAAGAACAGATTAATTCTAAAGTTTTATAAATTAAAACTTGTTTAATGAATTGCGGGCTCGTAGCTCAGTCTGGTTAGAGCACCTGACTCTTACTACAGTTTCTTTTCATAAAAGAAACTCTAGGAAGGTAGAAAATTAATTTATTACCTTTGTAAAAGAAATCAGGGTGTCGCAGGTTCAAATCCTGTCGGGCCCGT
>CAZCMN010000043.1:0-5677 GCA_964500015.1 Candidatus Woesearchaeota archaeon
TAGTGAATAATTAGGTTATTGAGGGCAATTGTGACACAACCTCTGCGGAGTAAAACGCAGACAATCTGCAACAGATCCTCGAACAAAATACCAAATCATTCGATTTGGCGAGGATTAAAAAAAGGGCGAAAGCCCTTTTTTATTTACATTCTTTTAGAATTTTTCCATCTTTCTTCAAATAGTATCCTTAGATCTTTAGTTAATTCTTTTATTTCTTTTGTTGGCAAACCAATAAAAAAACATTCTTTATTACCAAAATCTTTAAAACCATGCCCGACAACGATAAAAAAATCATCAGATAAGATGTATCTATCATGAAGTTCAAAAAATTTAGGATATATAGCCATACTGATTTTTGTGAATTCTTTTTTGAAACGAACCAAGTCTTTTTTTATAATGTTTTCGTTCTCATCTTTTCCAAGTTGAGCAGTTAAAAATCTTATTTTTTTATCTTTGGGAAATTTGCTTAGAATTTGTAATGTGTCGATGCCATAATATGGATCTAAAATCAAAATTTCTCCATGTAGTTTATTGATAAAATCAACAAATTTTTCATTCCTATCCGTCCAAGGTTGTTTGCCAGACACAAACAAAATCATATTTTCATTATTTTGTGGTGGATCTGATTTTTGTACCCACCCCTTTGTTTCTTTTCTTATAAAATCACATGATCTAAGTAATGTTTCCCAATTTGAACATGTACAATGATAGTCTAAAAAACATTTATTCTTCACTTCAGAAGTCTTTTGATGGTTAATAAAAAATTGACTATGCCACAATTTTTTAATTGCTTCTTTTGGTTTTGTCATTTTTTTGATCTGTTAATTTTATTTCTGTTTGAAGATATTTCTCTCCATCATCACTAAGCTCATATTTTCTTTGTCTTTTTAACCCGCTTTCTACTGAAACAGAAATGACATAACCTTTTTTTTCGGCACGTTTCATTGCGTTGCCCATAACTGACAAGGAGGGTATTTTTCTGACTCTAAGCTTCTTGTTTAAGATTTCCATTATTTCAATAGTTAACAAGCCGTCAGCTACCCCCAGATCCTTAGCTAATTTTAAAGCAATAAGTGATTTTTCTAAAGCACCATTAAATTTATCTACGGGATATTCTGTTAATTTTACTTTAGTTTGCATTATTTTACTGATTTTTTCTTTCATTTTTGTTAAATTTTTTGATTAGCCTCTTTTTTCAATCTTAAAATTTCATCAAAAATCTTTGAGATTCGATGATAGGCAATCCTGTACTTTCGAATAGGTAACTTTTCAACAAAACCCTTTTTAACCAACTCCCTCATTGGGCTCGATAAAGTAGTCATGGGGCGTCCAAGTTCATTAGAAATTTCTGATATCCCCAATTCGCTTTTTTCTATTATGCCTAATTTGGTGGCAAAATATTTTCCGAGCAATAATGCACAAATTCTTTGGGGGTCAGATAACGATCCAAAGTCGACGAAAACGATTTTCCCGCCGGGTTTTTCTATTTTAAAAAATTGTAAGGATTTTCCAACAAGGCTTTCCAATTCCTTAGTTATATCTTTTTCTTCAATAACCAATTTTTTCAATATTTCATTTTCTTCTACCATTTTTAGATTAACAATCTTTACATTATTTGCATAAAATACAATATTTTCTTATTTATAAATCTTTGCTACAACCTTGCAGTTAAATCATAAAAACACAATTTTTAAAAACCTTTCAAACCTAAGTTAATTATGGCAGTAATGGGCAGAGGTAAAAGAGCAAACGCTCAAGGATGGAACGCTATAAATAAGCGAAGAGAGAAAGAGAACGATAAACCAGAACCAAAAAAAGAGGAAAAGAAAGCTTCAAAGGAAGAGATGGAGAGAATAATAAGATTAGTAAAAGAAGCAACAGCAAAAAAGAGCCAAGGCGTTGAAGAAGTGTGAGTTCTAAAGTAATATACTAAAGATTTATATACCTGAGAGGTATATATTTTTTATGGCAAAAATAGTTTTAAAGAGAGAGGGTTTTAAATGTGAAAGATGCACACATGAATGGATACCGAACAATATAAATCAAGAACCGATGGTATGCCCAAAGTGTAAATCTCCATATTGGAACAAACCAAGAAAAAGGAAGTAAAAATGATGAAAGAAACTCCGAGTTTTGTAAAATGGGCTGGTGGCAAGAAGCAACTATTAGAGCAGTTTAAACCTTTTTTTCCAGAGAAGATAGACCGATATTTTGACCCGTTTGTTGGTGGTGGTGCGGTGGCTTTTTTTATTATAAAAAATTTCAAACCAAAAGAAGTTTTTTTATCAGACATTAATGAAGAACTGATTAATACCTATAATGTGATTAAAAATGATGTTGAAAGTTTGATTGAAGAACTAAAAAAACTTAAAGAAGAACATCACAAAAACAAAACTGACACCTTCTATAAAATTAGAGCCAAGAGCACAGAGGGTTTAACCCCTTTGCAAAGAGCAGTCAGATTTATTTATTTGAATAAAACTTGTTTTAATGGGCTATACAGGGTAAATTCTAAAGGGGGGTTTAATGTTCCTATTGGTAGTTATAAAAATCCTTTAATTTGTCCTGAAGACGATTTAAGAGAAATTTCTAAACTTCTGCAAAATGCAAAAATAGAAGTAAAACAATTTCATGAAATTATTCATCATGTAAAAAGCGGAGATTTTGTTTATTTTGATCCACCCTACTACCCTTTAAAGAAAGAAAGTTTTACAACATACACTAAAGACAATTTTCTTGAGAAAGAACAAATAAAATTAAAAGAATTATTCTCTGTATTAGCAAAGAAGAAAGCAAAGGTCATGCTCTCAAATTCAGACACCCCATTTATTAACGGCTTGTATGAGGGGCATAAAATAAAGATTGTTAAAGCAAACAGAATGATAAACTGCGACGCCACAAAAAGAGGAAAAATAAACGAAGTTGTTGTTATTAATTATCCCCTAAATACCAAAGATTAGGGCTTTCTTTAACATATAACTTATGCTTCTTGTTTTCTTTATTAACATATTTTGCTAATGGCGGTTGCCCATTACAAACACTCATACAAAGATTATCTATCTCTTTAGGATTATCAATAACTTCTCTTATCCAACCTTGAAAAAATAGAGTTGGTGGTTCAAACATACTTTCGGCATTATAGTTATATTCTTGTTCAATAATAAATAATTGTGCAAGAATCCCAATAATCATTAAATCGTTTAAGTAATGTCCAAATTTTTCTTTAGATAACTTCATAAGTTCTTTTTCTGGATCTTTTCCATAAAAGATATTGTCAAATGCGAGTAATAATTCTCTCTTTAATTTTGGGCGACTTCTTACCCTTAGATTTAAGTCTATCATGACGCGTAAATGATTAGGTCTAAATTCTCTTTCTTCCTCTTTTAGCCATACTTGAAAGTTCTTATTAAGGTCATAAGCTTTGAATCTTGCTGAAAGTTTAGAAGGTCTAAATAACTGCACTTCTACATTTCCTTTCTTAAAAATAGTTTTCTTTATATCAAAGGGTAATTCTTTCACAACCTTAAACATCTCTGATTTAAACATGAGATAGCAAAAAATCTAAACTTTTTAAATAGATCCCTTTAAGTTAACAATGTAATGTTCTCTATATTATAAGAGAGTTTCTATGACTTCTAAAAAACAAACGATTCATAAAATACGACTGCTAACCTTTTAAATTTTTCTATTCGTTATCATTTGAAAGTTACACTAATACGAAAGCTTTATATATACTCGAAAGTATATGTTAAAGTAGATAAAAACCCTAGATGGCGATTAAGAGCTGATAGGACACAAATGATCAAGCTTCAGAGAGATTTGGAGAATGAGAAATTAGAGTCAGTTCTGTTTTATATTAACTTTCTTGTATTCAAGATTCCTGTTATGTACTTTAAGGAGGGCATCTAACATGCCAATCCCCTTCATTTCATGTTGGGGGATTGCTGTTTATGTTATGTTTAACAAGGGGGTGATTGTATGACTAGTTCTGAAGAATGGATTGCTAAGATAAATGCACAGTTGTTAAAGCCTGTCAATGAGGCGATTGATCTTAAAGCAAAAATCTCTTACAATCAAGGGGACAGAGCATGGAATATAATCCGAATAAGAAAAGATATTATCAAAGAATTTCCTTCTTTAAAGGATAAAAGAGATAAATTCTCGTACAGGATGATTCTTCACAAAAGTTATGAGGATCTTGAAAAAGCAATAAAAAAGCTGAAAAAAGACAGAGACACTATGCCCATTATGCTGTTTTTGTATAGGGAAAAAGGAACAATTACTTAAAGGGTACTTGTAAAAGAAACATCAGGCATTTTGATTACAGTTCGATTATCTGGGAGATTAGCTACAAATTCCCATCCACTTGACAAATAAGTATCAATGTTTTCTGCTGAGACTATTTTTTGCCTAACATTGTTTTCCATGCTCTTAAGAAGTTTTCCCCTTACTAACTTCTGAAACTCTTCATCTTCTAAATCAAGATATTCATCTTTGATGTCTTTTGCAGGAATTCCAGCAACTAATAATAACTGCTTTTTGAATGCCTTTGTTATTTCTTCTTCCCTGCCTGTCTCTGTTGTCTGAAGGCATTTTTGCGCTTTTTGATAAGCTTCCCTAAGATTTTCAATTATATTCTGCGGAAGTCTTTTTTTATTCAAGGTATAAACATGCTCAATATCCCCTTTATGCCCCATAAAAAAAGTTCTGTAATCTCTTATTATCAAACCTTTTGATTCTGCTATCATCATCTGGGTGTCAAAATATGATCTTAAAACATAAGGTCGCCAAGGAAAGCCCGCTTTTCTTAATGCTCTTCGAATCATATGGCCGACATTTATTGAGGTTATAAATTCCCTATTCTCCATTTTAGTAACTATTACTGCTGAATTCTCTGTTATTTTTTCAGTTCTTAATCTCATTTCAAGATATGTTTTAAGATATTCACAACCCTCTGTTCCTAGAAAAGTGAAATAGTCTTTTCCTGTCTTGCTCAATGCAGGCCTTACTTTCACAAGTGTTGGTATTTTCTTGAATTCGACTTTATCGCCTTTAATCTCGAGTTCAGGAAGATCGCTTATTTTCAGTCCGTCATCACCTTTGTAATTTCCAAGAACTTCAATTCTCAAGCCAGAATGAGCAAGAAGTGCACAAGCGACTCTTGCTTTTTCATCGCCAGATAGAAAGATTTTTTTTAGTTCATCCTGTGTTGGAATCCTCTCATTTTGAAGGGTTGGTGTATCTTGAGCCCCTTTAATCTTTATTTTTCGCTTTACATCCTTTCCGTTGAATGTAAGCCATGATTTTATTGCTTTCATAATAGAAGAGATATAGCTTCCTGCAAACTTCTTATTTTCCATATCGCTGACAACATCTAGAAGCAAATTGTAAAGACTTCTTTCACTTAACTTAATTAATTCCTTTGGGGTTTTATGATAAGTCTTATAAAAGTTTCCAAGCCTTCTGAGATAAATATCGGCAGTGATCCTTGATCCTCTGCCAACATTCTCGTACCATCTCTTTAGGTCTTTATCGTCGAGAAGTTTTGAATATTCCTCGGTCTTCTGTGCCATACATATTGCACGTTTCTCGACTATATAAAGGTTTCGAATACAAACGTATACGGGCCCGACAGGATTTGAACCTGCGACACCCTGATTTCTTTTACAAAGGTAAT
>CAZCMN010000044.1:0-5660 GCA_964500015.1 Candidatus Woesearchaeota archaeon
TGATTTGAAAAATCCTGTCGGAAAGTTAGAAACGGGCCCGACAGGATTTGAACCTGCGACCCCCTGCTTAGAAGGCAGGTGCTCTATCCAAACTGAGCTACGGGCCCATACGAAAACCGATGTTTTCGGATGTGCAGAAAATGCTTTTCATTTTTTAACACATGTTTAAAATTGGAATTAGAAACTTTTAAATCTAACCTTTTGTTCATTTTATCATGATAGATGTACATTGCCACTTAGAACAAAAAGAACTTTATGAAAAGTTAGATGAATTAATTCCTAAATGGAAAAAAGAACTTAAGTTTGTTATTTCTTCATGTGCTCATGTTGAAGATTTAGAAAAAACACTTGAAATATATGAAAAATTTAAGCCATTTGTTAAAATCTGCGTTGGTCTGCATCCTGAATTTATCAAAGAATTAAAAGAAGAGGATATTAAAAAAGTAATCAGATTTATCCATACCCATGCTAATGAAGTTTTAGCTATAGGTGAAATAGGATTAGACTATCATTGGATAAAAGAGCCAGAGTTTAGAGAAAAACAAAAAGACATGTTCATAAGGTTTATTAAATTGGCAAGAGAATTAAATTTTCCCTTAGTTATTCATTCTTGGGATTCTACTTTAGATGCAATTGCAATTTTAGAAAAAGAAGGGATGCAAAACCATAAAGTCTTATTTCATTTGCTCCAAGATAGGTATGCTTTACTAAAGATTATAAAAAATAATTGGTTTGTTTCAATTGGTCCTATCATAGCTAAATCAAAAGATATAAAGAAAATTGCTCGAGACATGCCTTTGAATAGAATCATGTTAGAAACAGATTCTCCATGGTTTGCTCAAAAGCCAGAACAAGAATTTGGTGAGCCAACTAATGTTAAGGTTGCTTGTGAAAAAATTGCTAAAATAAAAACTTTAGAAGAAAATTATGTTGAAAAGCAGACAGATAAAAATGCAATTGAATTTTTTAAACTAAGATGAAACCATCAAAGGATCGTATACATCTGCATATTTACATTTTAATCTTTCCTGATGTGTATCAGCATAATCTCTATCACAATTATCGCAAGTTCTGTCACCCCGATTAAAAGCTAAACAATATTTTAGTTCTGCACCAATATCAATTCCCTGTTTATTTTTCAAAACTTCAAATCTGGCTGACTGTTGCCTATCAGAATTCTTGCTATAAAGCCCACTACAATTTGCTACAATAACCATGCTTGAACCTTCTTTTCCCAAATACTTTTCATCCTCTTCTAATGTCATCTCTTTTTTTAATCAAAACCTTATTTAATAAGTTTTATGTGATAAATTAGTTATTATTCAAATCAAAATTTAAGTTAAATTATTTAAACCTCTTTTTCTTTACAAAAAATGAATTTCCTTCAAATTATCTTAATATTCCTAGTATCTTTATCAGGTTATCCTTGGGGATTGCTTTTAGCAAACTTGACAAAAGAAGAGCTTAAATCAGGAAGACTCTTTTTTAAGATAATCCTTGTTTTAAGCATACTTGCCATAATCATTTCATTGTTTTTCTTAAAAGCAGAAAACCTAATCTTATTTATTGCAATCATGATTTTTATCTTTTTATTGACTTTAGCAAGTTTTATTAAAAGCAAGGGAATAAAAAAATAAAATGTTATACTTAATCGGCTTAGGTTTAGATTTAAAAGACATCTCATTGAAAGCACTTGAAGCAATTAAGAAATCAAGTCAAGTTTATCTTGAAACCTACACAACAACTTTTCCTTATAAAATTGAAAATCTAGAAAAAGTAATCGGAAAAAAAGTCATTTCATCTGCTAGAAAACAATTTGAAGACGATGTCCTTACACTTATAGATGGTGCGAAGCACCAGAATATTTCTATCTTAATTTACGGAGATCCTTTAGCTGCCACAACACACATAACAATTTTAAGAGAAGCTGAAAAAAGAAAAATCAAGACAGAAATTATTCACAACATCTCAATTTTTAATGTAATTTCTGAAACAGGTTTGCAATTATATAAGTTTGGAAAAACAACCTCTCTTCCAAAATGGCAAGAAAACTACAAACCAACAAGTTTTTTAGATATAATCAAAGAAAATCTTTCAATAAAAGCACATTCTCTGGTTTTAGTTGACCCTGGGTTGTCATTAAAACAATCTCTTGAACAATTAGAACAATCCGATACAGACCACATACTTAATAATAAAGAACTTATAATAGCCTCTTGTCTAGGAACAGCAAAACAAAAAATAATAAAAGGAAATATAAAAGATTTAATAAAAAAGAAAATAGACGAACCTTTTTCTATAATTATTCCATCTAATTTGAATTTTTCTGAGAAATAAAAATTTAAACCTTTTCTTGTTTAGGTTCATCTAATCTCGGAATCGGTGCTAGCATCAAAACTAAACCCTTTATTTTTTGATTAGATATCCTTTCTTTAGATAAAGCAGCGTATAAAGACTCCCAATATTGATGATATTGATCAGATTTCTCCTTTCCAAATCTGTCAAAGTAGATTAAAAAAGGGTGACGCCCATCTTCAGGTATTGCCACCTTCCCAATTTTTTCTTTTACCTCTCCCTGTAGATAATAAAGAATTCCAGTATTCTCATCAATTAAAAAGCCATTTGGAAGTTTCCTGACTAGTGCAGACAATCCTTTAATCTTCCCCATTTTAGCCCAATAACATAAAGAATATTTTCTATATATATTTTTCTGAAAAAGATTAATTCAGACAAAAAACTCGTCTAAATCTATTTAAACCCATAACAATATAGCCCAGAATCCCAAATAGAAAATCATCTCCTTCTCTTTGATCTACCAAGCTAGGCTTAAAAAACATCCTTCCTATTTGGTCCATCTTAATCTCTCTTGGTTCAGAAGAATAATGATCAATATATTTTATTGATTCCAAGGCTAGAAGATCTTGATCCCTTGCAAGTGCGAATACTCCCTGGTCTGTTTCTATCCTATCAAAAATTCCAATATACGCAAGAAGTCCAGAATCATTAGAACTAACTACATTATACAATCCTTTCTCATCCTTGATTATTTTTCTTCGTCCATTTAATTCAACACTCATTTCAGTCATAAAATAAAAATCTTAATCTAGTATAAATAGATTATTGTAATTAAAAATAAGTTTATCTGAAGATAAAGAGTTAATTGTTAAAATCTATTATCATTTGTTTTCAAATATTTCAAGAAATTTAAATTTTCAACTTATCTATATTAGAATTTAACTCACATTATTTCTTTACAGCTATCTCAATAACATCCCCATTTTTTAGAATATGTTCTTTGCCAACAGCTAATTTCTTTTTAACATCAATTGCCTTGACAAAATTATTTCCAATATCAGTATGGATTCTGAAAGCAAAGTCTAATGCCGTAGTATTTGGAGGCATTAAATAACAATCAGGCAAGACATTTCCCTTGCTGTCTGTTAATTTATTTAAACCGCCTGGGAAAATATAGACATAATGAAGATAATCAAAAACAGATTTATTCAAAACTTGCTGGACTCCTGTATTTTTCCATTTATCTAAAATTTTTTGGACAAAATCTAGGGCTTTTTTCTGTCTTTCATCTAATTTATCCTCCTTGATTATTTTAAAACTAGAATCTCCTGGAATATAATCAATAATCTCAGATCTTGAAGCTTCTCTTAAAGCTAATTCAGCTTCAGCAGAACATGGAACAATTAATAATTCGGGAAATTGTTTTTTAGCTTTTTCAAAATTTTCTTGAAATTCTGACCTGTCTTCTTTATTTGCAGCTATTATCATTGGTTTGCTCTGTTTTCGTAATTCGCCGGCAAATTCAAAAAGCCTTTGTTCACTCCATACAGAAGGCTTTTCTTCTTCAATATCAACTCCTAATTTTTTTAAAGCCTTTCGAACCATTTCTTCTGTCACTTTTAATCCTGAAAATTGTTTTGCAACGTTCTTAACAAAATCAGTATGTTCAACTTCAATTTTTCTCATAAAGCCTCTCCAAACCTTTTTTAATATCCCTAGGTACCAGTAATCTAACTCTTCTTCTAAAAATCTAATATCATCACAAGGATCTCTCATTCCGGCTTGGCAAGGTTTTCCTTCGCAATCTGTTAAGCCAGCCATATCAACAATATGTATCAATAAGTCAGCATTGCTTAAATCATCAAGAAATTGATTACCAAGTCCGCGACCTTCATGAGCTCCAGGAACTAAGCCAGCTACATCAAGTAATTCAACAGGAACAAATCTCTGCCCTTTTATACAAAAACCTTCTCTTGGATTGCATTCAACATGAAAAAAACTTTCAACACAATCTACTCTGACATATCCGATTCCATGGTTTGGCTTTATAGTTGCAAAAGGATAATTTGCTATAAGAACCTCTGATAAAGTAGCTGCTTTAAAAAACGTTGATTTCCCACAGTTAGCCTTGCCTACAATACCAATTAACATAAAAACCCATCTTTTTGGGATATATAAAATTTTTTAAAAGGTATTTTCCTTAAAAAATTAATAAAAGAGGAAAATGCATAACCATAAACATTTATTAAATTTTTTATTAAATAGAGAATTAGATAGTCTTTACTTAACTGTTGCTGTAAAATCCTTTACTTTTGGGATGATTGGAATTTTTTTACCTTTATTCTTGTTAGATAGGGGATTTCCACATTCAAGTGTTTTGTTTTTCTTTGTTATTAATTTTATATCTTTTTTATTATTATGCTTAATAACCCCCAAAATAATAAATAAAATAGGCCTAAAAAAAACAATTTTTATTTCAATTCCAGTTTTTAGCATTAATCTGTTTTTGCTTAATATGTTAAATGGATCAATGAATTTCTTATTTTTCTTTATTCCCATATTAAGTGGAGTAGCTTATGCTTTTTTCTGGATTCCATTTCACTCTGATTTTGCTTTGTCTAGTTCAAGAAAATCAAGGACATCTCAAATAGGAATTGTTCATATTCTTGCAAGTTTGCTTGCAGCCACAGGTCCGATAATTGGTGGTTTGTTAATTATAAAATTTGGTTTTAATTACTTGCTTTTTATTTCATCAGCAGTAATGTTTTTAGGAATAATTCCTTTGCTTAAAACCAAGGAAATAAGAGAACAAGAACCTGGAACATTGAAAGATATTTTCAAGTATCTCGATTTTAGGAATAGCATGGGGTTTATAGCTTGTGGAATAGAAGGGGCAGCATATTCAGTTATGTGGCCTTTATTTATTATTTTAATTTTAAAAGGTTATTTTTTAGTGGGAGTTTATGCTGCAATTCCTTTAGTGGTTACAATATTTTCAATTATTATCACTTCAAGAATTGCAGATAAAAAAGGAACTTGTAAAGTTATTAAATTCGGTTCAATTTTTGTTTTTTTAAACTGGTTTTTTAGGGCTTTTATAACAAAAACCTGGCATATTTTTGCAATTTCAGTTTTTTATGGTGTAGAAGATCCAATGACCAAAGTAGGACTAGATGCTGTATGTTACAATAGAGCAAGAAAAAAGCATGTTGTAGAATCTATAGCAGGAAGAGAACTTGGTTTGAATATAGGCAGAATTCTCTCTTTATGTTTATTTATTATTTTTCCTAGCTTTACTTTTGTATTTATATTCACTGCCTTAACATCTATCTTATTTGTCATATTCTCCTTGAAGCGTAAAAGAG
>CAZCMN010000045.1:0-5206 GCA_964500015.1 Candidatus Woesearchaeota archaeon
TTAATCTTTTCTAAATCCGACTTTTTAAACAAGAACTACTTATTAAACAAAGCCTTAACCTTCAATCTCCCCTTTTTTCACAATCACCTTCTTCAGCTTTTTAACACCAAAAGTTCCCAATTTCATTCCTTTTACTTTAAAAATGTCTTTTCCTAAAAAATAATGAACTTCAACTTTTTCTGGTTTTTTCTTAGCTTTTTTCCAAGCTTGGGAATATTTTGCGCAAAAAACAGCAGATTCTTTAATATCCTCTTTACTTGCCTTTCCTTTAATATTAACAAAAGCACTTCCCTTTTCTTTAGTATGCAAAACAATTTCCCAGTCTTCACATTGTTTTATAACTTGTTCATTTTGCTCAGCATTTTTGCCAGCAAGCATAATTTTCCCACTAGATGTTAGAGCCTTTCTAAAATTTCCAAGTTTCTTTTTTGCCATAAAATTCTAAACAAATAAGAGTTTTAAAATTATCTAAATTGAAGAGCAGTTCTAATTTGGCCTGCAACATTCCATCCCATGGCACCTAGACCCCCATAACCAAAATATACCATGGGGGCATCACCGTAAGGCCATGCTACCAATTCCCAATCATACGGACTTTTTCCACTTGTTCTCTCTAAGCTAACTTCCATATCTGAACCAAACAAAGCGTGAATTTCTTCTCCAATTGGTTTTCGCCTCATCCTGAAATAAGCGTAAGGTTGATAATTTCCTCCCAAAACTACTTTCATTTGCTCAAGCTTTTTCAAAGCTGTTCTTCTTGATGCTCTAAATCTTGCTCTAAAAAACTCATTGCCCTTAGTACATTCAACTAAACTTCCTACCCTGGTCTTTTTCATTTTTTATCTAATCTTTCTGGAACTTCAAATTTAATAACTTTTTGAAATACTTTATCAAAAAGAGTTTTTATATCTATACCTACAAGAATTTTAGAATGCCCCACCTATTAATTTCTCTCAGTTACTTCTTTTCATCTCTCAATAACTTCTTCACAATAATGAACACAGCTAAAGCAATTATAACAAAATTCAATAAAGCTCCAAGAAAAGCACCCCAACCAATAACAATTGGCCCCAAAGTGAAAACAGCAGTCTGCCAAGCTCCCCCTGGAATAAAAGGAGTTATTAATGGCATCAGTACATTATCAACTAAAGATTTTATCAAAGTAGTTGCAGCTAAACCAATTATGAAAGCAACTGCCAAACCAATCACCTTATACTCTTTAAGAAAATCCCAAAATTCATGGTAAAATCCAAATTTTTTTTTCTTTGCAGATTCTTCTTTTTTTATTTCTTTTGCCATCTTATAATTTCTTTATTTTTCCCCCTTTTTCTGTATCATCCACATAATATCCTAGGTTCTTAATCTTTTCCCTTAATTCATCTGCTTTTTCCCAGTCCTTTTTTTGCCTGGCTTTTTCTCTTTCTTCTTTAAGCTTTAAGACTTTATTGGGGATATCAATTTCTTCTTTTTCAAGTAATTTCAAGCCAAAAACTTCATCCATTTTCTTGATTGTTTTAAATTTTCCTTCTGCTTCATCATCTCTTATCAGCTTCCACAAAACTTGCAATGCTTTTGGCGTATCTAAATCATCATTAATCGCTTTTTTAAAATCATTAAGATATTTTTCATTAATTTTTTCATCATCTTCTAAGCCAGATAAAATATTTTTCAGCCTTTTGTAAGCATTTTGTGCATTTTCTAGATTTTCAAGAGAAAAATCAAGTTGTGTTCTATAGTTTGCAGTTAAACAGAAATACCTATAAGATAAATCTTTAAAACCCTTCCCTTCTAGTTCTAAGAGAGTATAAATTCCCCCCTTGCTTTTTGACATTTTCTCTCCTTTAAAAACAAGCCACCTTAAATGTAACCAATAGTTTACAAATTTTTTACCAGTTGCTGCTTCACTTTGTGCGATTTCATTGACATGATGTACTGGAATATGTTCTTCTCCACCTGTATGAATATCAAAATGTTCTCCAAGATATTTCATAGACATTGCAGAACATTCAATATGCCAGCCAGGAAATCCCAAACCCCAAGGGCTTTTCCATTCTTGTTGTCTTAATCCTGGTTTTTCAGAAAATTTCCATAGAGCAAAATCAGTTTTGTTTGTCTTTTCTCCAATACCTATTCTTGCCCCTGCCTTCAGCTTTTCAATTTTAAGATTAGCTAATTCACCATAATTCTCCAATTTAGAAGTGTCAAAATAGATTCCATCTTTAGTTTTATAAGTAAATCCTTTCTTCTCTAATTTTTGAATTAACTCAATTTGTTCTTTAATATGCTCTGTAGCTTTACACCAAATATCTGGAGGGAGAATATTTAATTTTTTTAGATCTTCTTTAAAAATTTTTAAATAAAAATCTGCTATCTCCTTCGCTGTTTTGTGTTCTTTTTTTGCCTCTAATTCTATTTTATCCTCTCCTGTATCAGCATCACTGGTTAAATGACCAACATCTGTAACATTCATTACATGTTTAACTTTAAGACCATTAAACATCAGAATTCTTTTCAAAACATCAGAAAAAAGATAAGCTCTCAAATTTCCAATATGCTGAAACCAGTAAACAGTTGGTCCGCATGTATACATGCCAACATCTTTTCCATGCAATGCTTTGAAATTCTCTTTTTTTCTTGTTAAGGTATTATATAACTCAAGCATTTTTTAAAACCTCCTTAATATTGCCTCTAATCTGGTCATTTAATCTAATAAATTCGTTTTTATTAAGTTTCTTGTTTTTCCAGATCTCAATCTTGATGTCATCTTTTTCATTTCTTGGAATAACATGAAAATGTGTATGAAATATTCTTTGTCCAGCACTCCAGCCATTATTAAGCAAGACATTATAACCTTCATGACTTTTTTTAATAGCTTTTCCAACAACAGAGATTGTCTCTACAAGATCATGCAAGATTTCATGAGGAATATCTTCAAAAGACTTGAACCTGTTTTTCGGAACAACAAGAACATGTGCATTTTCTTTATTAGGAATATCTATGGACATGAAGGCTATTGAATATTTTGATTCATAAAAAGGATTAAAAGGATATCCCATTCTCTGTTGTTTTTTCCTGTTTATAAAATCTAAAAAAAGGAAATTAGAATATTCAATATAATTAAATATCTTTGATGTATTCTGATAAATGTGGTTTATAGTCTCTTTAACATGCCTCTTGATTAATTCTTCTTTATTTGGCCCATTGTTTATGCTATCAATATCAGAAACAGAAAGACTTTTTTCTAGAGCGATTTCATTAAATAATTGAACATAAAGTCCAAAATTCTTTTCAATAAAATCTTGATGTTCTTTATGCAAAGCGATTATAACATCAGAATTCTTTATCATCTCATAAGTTAATTTTTTTTGTTTGTGCTTGCTAGCATCAATTCCCTTGGCTTTTAATACTTGCAGAACAAAAGGATTTATTTTCTGAGATTCTGCAATTATTCCAGCAGAACTAACCGAGATATTATTGATTCCCTTTTTTTTAAGATAATTTTTCAAATAATATTCTGCAATAACACTTCTGAATGTATTTCCCGTACACACAAATAAAACTCTTGCTTTATCATCACCCATTTTTAATAATATAAATCAAAGAAACATAACTTAAAAATTTATCTAGAATTAACAAACACTTCCTCTGAACCAATCTAATCTTCTAACCTGGAGATCTAATTGCTGGTCTGAAAGTCTTGTTGTTTGTCCATTTGTTTTTCGGTTTATTACTGCAGTGAATCTAATTGTTTTCTCATCAGCTTCCTTAGGAATTTGTAATAACAAAACTTTTTTAGGACTAGTATCTCCAGGAGTAACTGATCCCGACCAAGAAGTTGAACCAATAATCCACCCAGCAGGAACATCTAAAGGAGATTTTCCAGGAGTTAGTGTAATAGTATATTCTGAAAGGCTTGAAGCCCTTATTCCACACCAAATATAATTTGGTTTTCCAGGAATCAAGTCTACAGGAGTAGTTCCAGCACCAACACACTGAACTTCTCCACCCTGGCTCTGGAATAAATCATCTATTTGCGCTCTTGACTTGTCAGCAACATCTGAAGTCAATCCAATTGATTTGCACATCAAATTCCTTACAAGAATCATTCCTAAAATCAACATAGTCATAGCTATTACAAGAATAACAATAGTTGTAATAGACATCTCAAATGCTGCTCTCTTATTCTTTCTGTTTCTTAATTTCAATTTTCTCATTTTCTATCCACCATCATTATCGCCTTTATGTTTCATTTTTTAAGACATTACTTTTTAGCTTTTTTCAAAATATCAATTCCAGTTATTAATGCCCATACCCACATAGCAACCATTAATGGGATTCCGATAATTATCAAAAGTAATGGAATTCCAATAAGGAATAAAACTAATTGAATTACGCCAGTATTTGTTCTTTTTGCAATTAAAGTTCCTAATCCAGGAAGAATCAAAATATTCAATAAAAGACAGACAATTGCCAATGTCTCGCTGATTTCTCCATTATTTTGAACAGGTTTAGTTCCTGTTGCTTTTGTTGCAGCAGCTGGAGCAGATTGCACTTTTCTTGTAATTTTTCTTTTGATTTTCTTAACAATTTTCTTTGCCATTCTACACTCTTTTTTCAGTATCTCTAGAGATATTTATTTTATAAATCTTTCTTATTTAAACTTTAATGATGAGAACGCCACCCCTGTTGTGTTTTATCTACTTTTGTTTGTGAATCTTCATATCTTGGATATCGAAGAGACTTTCTTAGTTCTTCCTCCAAACCAAGAACATCTAAACCAGGCTTCATCAGATACTCAACAGGAACTTGACCATTTAAACCGTAACATCTAGAACCAGGACATTTAAAAGTAACCACCCCTCTAACAACTCCCTGATAGTATTCTTCAACAGGCCCTTTATACCCCACAGCCAATTGTGCAGTTCATTGTTTCACCAGCAATTGAAAGTGCATTAATATCAAAGGGTTTTTGTTCAGCTAAAGTATCAAGAGTTTGCCCACCCCGGGCACTCACTTTTTCAGCTTCTCTAAAAGAAATGTTTTTTTCTACTGGCCTATTCAACATCCTTCCAGCAACCCTTTTTTGTATCGCCTTTATTGAGCTGGTGTTTGCTGTCTGATTTTTATGTGACATATTTAGGGTATTATAAAAAGCTTGTGACATCCTCTGTCAGCTAAAGCTGACAGCGTCCTAAAACGAATGATG
>CAZCMN010000046.1:0-4540 GCA_964500015.1 Candidatus Woesearchaeota archaeon
AAAGCCAAAAATACTTAAACTTGGTTCTCTAGGATTTTGCGTAGCAAAATCCTAAGGGTAAATTTTACCTAAACCTTTCTTTCTTTGTTCCTTATAGTCCTTAATTCCTTATTTTTATATTATCTGCTCAATAATGCATAAAATAGCAAAATATGGAAGGTTTTATTCCATATTTATAGAAAAGTTTATAAAGTAAGCCTTTCTGTATAAAATATGGAAAATAAAGCAAATAGATTTTGGTTATACCTTTTAGAAAAAGGAAAAAAAGTCCTTGCAAAAGAAGAGATTAGTAAAAGATATGAAGGATTTCAAGGCATGTGGAAAGATAAAGAGAAAGATTTTGCAAAGATATTTGATAGTTTAAGGAAAACTAGAATAAAGTACATGTTTCATAAAAAATGGTATATTCTAAACAAAGAAGAATTTGAGAGTTTGAAAAGCAATAAATTCGAAGAATATGAACTAGTTTTTAAGTTTTTGGAAGACCAGAAGATTCCTTATTACATCGGCTTATCAAGTGCGAAGTATCTAAACAGACTAAGCTGGCAGAGTTTAAGGGTTGTTTATGTAATCAATGCAGAATTTAAATTAAAAAGAAAAATAGGAAACATGGAAGTTCAATTAATCAAGTTTCCTAAAGAGCTAATAGTTAATATCGCATTAAACAAAACCAAGAATGGAACCCCCTATTCTGATGTGGAGAAAACCCTTTTAGATGAGATTTACTACCAAGCACGTAAAAAAGGTAAGTCGCCCGTAATTGACTATAACTTTAAAGAAATTAACCTAGAAAAAATCAAAGCTTATCTTGCATTCTATTCAAAATATAAATTTATTAAGAAAGAACTCCTAAATAAACTAAATAAAGAACAAGTCAAACTATTATGATAATCCCAGACAAATATATCCGAGAAACAAGAAAGAAGAAAGTATCAGATGAAATGATAAAAAAGGATCTTGCCTTGAGCTATATACTCTATGAAATGTCTGAGGATATTAAAAAAGACAAAAATTCTCCCTTTAACAAACTAATTTTCAAAGGTGGAACATTACTTTCAAAATCTCATTTAGATTATCATCGTATTTCAGAAGATTTGGACTTTACCTTTTCTGAAAATTCATCTTTAAACAAACTATCTAAAAAACCAAAGCAGAAAAGGATTAAAAAATATTTAAAAGAAGAGTTTTTGCCAAAATTTAGTGAAATAACACAAAAATACTCTCTGGATTTTGATTCCAGCGAAATGAATAAAGATACTGGGAAATATTGCCCAATCAAAGCACCTATTAATTTCGCCAAATTTAATGTTTATCTTGATAAAAAAGACCAAACACCTATAAAAATAGAAATAAACTTTACAGAAGAGCCGTTTTTCAAA
Organism: Candidatus Woesearchaeota archaeon; assembly: GCA_964500015.1. GTDB lineage: Archaea > Nanobdellota > Nanobdellia > Pacearchaeales > UBA284 > JAPLYB01. The sequence goes on from CAZCMN010000046.1 coordinate 1,380, forward strand.
TCAGAAAAGATAGTGCTTAAACACCTAAATCCTTCTTCTAAAAGCCTAATCTTTCCTTTGGGAGAAGCGGAGCTTAATTCTTATGATATGGAAGAGATATTAATTGAGAAGGTAAGAGCAATTTTAACAAGGGAAGAGAAAATTCACGAAAGAGATGTTTTTGATTTATTTTTGATTAAAAAATTGGGATATAATGCTTTGAAATTAGATGCAGATAAAATTAAAGATAAATTAAAGCAGGGGATAGGATTTAAGCAAGATAAGAAAAAAGAAATAGAAAGAATCAAGAAAATAAAAGAAAAATTTAACCAGTTGGAAGGCGAAATTGAAGAAGAGATAAAAATGATGAATCTCAAAGATTATGACTCAAAAGAGTATAGAAAATTTTTCAATGAGTTAAGGGAATTTTTGACTAAGCTTGATTTTTCGGATTTGTGATTTTGTTACCCCTATTAAATGAACAAAAGAACGAAAAGTTTATAAACCCCTTTTTCTTATGAAAAGTAGATTAAAATGGCATTAAAACTTAACGACGCAAGAGAACCATACAGAGAGTTTTATGGTAGAAATGTAGAGCAGATGCCAAAATTGGTAGCTGACAAAAGAGTTCCATTAAATGTTGCTGGATTAATGCAAAGAAGGCTAGCAGTAAAAACAGCAGATGCAGACGTTCAAACAGCATGGATGGATAATTATTTTGATACTGGTGATGCTATTGCTTATCATCCAGACGGAAAAGTAAAAATTGTTCTTGATTCTCAACACTTAAGAAATTTAACACCAGAAAGCACATTAAACAATAGTGCATTAGTTTTGCCTGCTGGTGTTTATGAAACACTTCAAGGTCCAGAATTCACAAGAGCAAAATTAGAAAAATATGTTGGAAACTGGTTAAAATCAGACCAAACAAAGACAAACCCAATATGGCAAGCACTTGCAAGAGACCAAACATTACTTGATGCTTATGTTGATCATGTCTTTACTGAATATCAAAGAAGATTCGCACCAAAAACAGATTTAAAAGACATAACTGCAATGAGTGCTTTTATTGTTGATAAAGACAGCTTACCAAAAGATGTTACAATGAGGGCGCTGTGCGTCAGCGGGCTTGAGGGCGGGTCCCTTGTTCTTGGCCGGGTGCTTCTTGGCCATGGCAGTGGTCGCCTCGTTGGGTTAGCGCCAGAGGCGCAAGTCGCAAAAAATTATGCAGTTCCAGAAACAAGAATTGTTGCACCAACTCTAGACCAAGTTCTAGCATTAAGCAATGCTCATGTTTCTAGAAACGGAAAACCAGAGTTTGAAAAAGATGCTAGAGGTCTTTACAAACAATAAATTTTTATAGTTCTTCTTTTATCTAATTTTGTCCTAGCAACCATATTCGTATGAGAAGCTAGATTATACGCTCTTTCATTAGGGCAATTTATTGTCATAAAATTCAACCACGACAATTAGTACTCATGTTAGGAAACTTGAAGTGGTGGTGATTAGTTAAGATGAAAGAGCTATTTTGCCGGGCGCTGTACGTCAACAGGCTTGAGAACAGGTCCAATGTTAATGGCAGGATGAATCTTGACAATAACAATGGTCGCCTCGTTGAATAACCTAGCTGTCTAGGACACTTTATACTTTCTTTTGGACTTTATACTAGCCATAACACAAGTAATCTCATCATAAGTTACTGTATCGTCTTTCAATCTTTTCTTAATGACTTTTAAACAATCGTTCTTGCTATAAATCTTTTTTAGAATTTTAGTTACTTTTTCATTAGGAAGAACATCCCAAACAGAAATTTGCTTATGCTCTATTAAATTTGACAAATGAGCCCAAATAGTTGATTCTTTCACATTTCTGTTTAAGGCAATTTCATTAATGCTTAACCCTTTCTTAAACTGAAACAGAGTTTTTTGAACAGAAAACTGCAAGTTACTTTCATCTAATTTCTTCAAAAAATTCCAGCATTTCTTTTTATTTCGTATTCTGTCATGATAACCAAATGGGAAGTTTTTGTTGAACAATCTTATCAAATGCTTTTTGTATTTGTATGTGTTCGCATGAGAACAATATGCAAGCCAACCTTCAAGCGATTCCAAGACTTTTTCTCTGGTTATAAGACCTTCATCAAACAAAATTTTGAGGTGATTAAACTCTCTTTCAAATTTATTCATATTGCTTTTTCTTAATAATCTATGAGAAGAAAATACCCTAAATCCCAGAAACTTAATCCCTTTGCTTAACTTTATTACTTGAGATTTATTCTTATGCAGTTCAATTTTGAGGTTTTGTTGCAAAAATTCATTAATTTCCTTTTTCCATACTTCTAATTGCTCTTTAGATTCATGCAGAAAAACAAAATCATCAACGTATCTTATGTAGTATTTTGCTCTTAATTTATGTTTTACAAATTGGTCTAGTTCATTAAGGTAAACATTAGCGAAAAATTGACTCGTTAAATTGCCAAGAGGCATGCCCTTATCTTTAAAGCCATTCTCTAAAATCTTGCTTATCAACCAGATAACTCTTTCATCACTCACTTTCTTGCTTATAATGTTCATGAGAACATCATGATTCACTTCTTCAAAATAATGCCTTATGTCTGCCTTTAAAACATAACAAGCTTTTGTATTGTTCCTTGAAACTTTTCTAGAGAATAAATCGAATCTTTCCAGTGCTTTATGTGTTCCTTTGCCAATTCTATTTGCACAACAGTCATAAATAAAGGTTTTATCAAAAAGGGGTTCTATAAAATTGCAAATGGCATGATGAACAACTCTGTCTCTAAAAGCAGACTTGCTTATTTTTCTTGTTTTGGGGTCTCTTAAAATAAATGATTTTAAAGGGCATGGCTTGTAAGTTTGATCCAGAAGTTCATTTCTAAGTTTGATTAAATTTTGATTTAGGTTCTTTTTGAATCTTTTAATATATCTTCTTTTTGTTTTGCCTTTTTTTGCTTTCTCAAATGCACAAATTAAATTATCCATTGAACAAATTTGATCAAAAAGGTTTGTATATTTCTTCATAGAATTGGATAAAAGGTTTGTTTTTAGAAATTGCCTAAGAAGAAGCGAGCACGCCCCTCAGGGCGTGCGAGCTTGTAACTCAATCTAAGACTTTCTCAAAATAACTTACTGGTTTGATGTCTGTGATTATTGTTTTATGAATAA
>CAZCMN010000047.1:0-4509 GCA_964500015.1 Candidatus Woesearchaeota archaeon
ACCTTAATGTATGAAAATGATTTTGATTAAGGCACTCATTCTTACCATTTTAATATTTTTCAGAGTGAAAAAGTATTTATAAATGTTTCGTCAGAAAGCCTTAAAAACCTTTTGGTTTTAACGAGGAGGTGCTTAAAAGAGGGTTATTTTTCTAATTTTTGAGTAGTTTCTTTTTCTTCTTTCATTCCTAATAAGAATAATTTTATAATAAAGAAACCAAGAATCGTTCCAATAAACGTGAAAAGAAGATATGGGCCAGGTGTTTGAAAAATAAATGATATTTTTATTGGCCATTCATAAAAAGAGCGATGAATGTCAAATAAGAAGATAACCAGAAAAGAGATGAGAGCTGAAATGAATAAGAAAATTAGATCTGCGAGCAATTCACCTTTTGTTATGATTGTTCCTCTTAACTTTTGTATCCTCTTTCTCATTTAATTATTAAGATAAAGAGATTTTTAAATGTTTTTTAAACTATTACATCCTTCTTAGATACCTAAATGCTTTTTCTTTCTCCTCTTTTGGAATATTTCTACTCACCCCATATCCTTCTTCACCAAATCTTTTGACTATTCTTGTTAATGAAGTATCTTCATTATCAATATTAAAATAGTATTCTGTGGTTACAGCATCTTTTAATTTGCCTTGATAAGGAACAAAAACAAAAAGTGGTGGAACAATTAAAAGAGGAACATTCCCTGAAATGTTTTTTGACTCTGTTACACCCAAGATATATTGACTTGTATTAGGAATCCAAGAAAGTTTTAATGCAACATCCCCTAAATCTTTTGTTTTAAGACATTGGTAATTTGGGCCACAATTGATTAATAGTAAAATTCCAGCTAACATGTTTCTTAGGGACATTTTAGTAAAATTAATATGAAGTTAAAATATCTTTTGGTTTAAAGAGAATATTATTTAAACTTAATTTTTCTAGTTGTTTTATGATTAATTTCAATCCAATTCATGAGATATTAAATATCGGACCATTTCATGTTTATTCATGGGGTTTGATGTTTGTTCTGGGATTTATTGTTGCTAGTTTTTTTGTTTTAAGAGAATCTGAAAAGAGAAAAATTGATCAAAATTTTATCTTGAATGTTTTACTTATGATTCTGCTTGGGGCAGTACTTGGCGGAAGATTGTTCTTTGTTTTTGAGCATCTTGGTTATTTTTTAAATCATCTTGGAGAAATTTTTGCATTTGGACAAGGAGGAGAAACAAGTTATGGCGGAATTTTATTATCTTTATTTTTTGTTTGGATTTATACTAAATTTTCAAAGAACCCCTCAAAGATAAAATTTTCACAAGTTCTTGATTTAATAGCTCCCTATGCTGTTTTAGCAGCAGCAATAGCAAGAATTGGGTGTTTCCTGAATTGGTGTTGTTATGGCATTCAATCTAACTTGCTTTGGGCAATCCAAGTTTCAGGAGACATTGCAAGACATCCAACGCAATTATACGAACTAGTGTATTGCTTGATTATTTTTGGATTGCTTGTTTGGTTTAAGAAAATAAAAGAAAAGGGGAAACAAGTGGTAAGTGTAAAAAACGCTAATACTACTGAGCACACAAGTTTAGACAGTGCTAATACTGCTAGTAAGGTAGTTTTGAAACATACGGAGAATAAAATTTCAGGATTTAGAAAGCTATTAAACAAAAATGGGGCATTATTTTTATTTTTCTTGATTTTTTATTCTGTATTTAGGTTTTTCAATGATTTTCTAAGAGTTTATGATAATTATTTTTTAGGATTAGCTGAAAGTCAGTGGATTTTGATGATTGTGTTTGTGATTTCAATTCTGGTTTTGTGGAAGAAGAATTAAATCTGTAAGTAAAATATTAATTCGTGGTTCTGGTGCTTCAGACTTTAAGCACAACGTTGCAGAACCAAATTTATTTAGTATAATTACCTCTAGATTATCTCTGCCCAACCAATCAATCGCCAGTGTCCAGAATAATTTCTGGCGATTCCTAATCTGTCTCCTACAAAAGGAACTACTGGAATTTTTAGTGTTAATTCAGCTGTGTCTCCTTTGATTGTGTTCACAAGGCCAACAGTTGTTGATGTGTTTACAGAGAGCATTAAAAATTCATTTGTTTTTAATGGACCTATTTTAAGAGATTCTTTTGAACCTACAATCTCTTTGAATAATGTGATTTTAATTTTAATTTTTGAGACAATTTCAGGTAAAGAACCTTGTAAACTTGCGACACATCCAGCTAATCCATCTGATTTTGTTATATTCGGGTCTAAGTCTGTTTGTATTGCTAATGATCCTGAGGGAAAGGCTTCATCTAAATCATTGTTTCCTGCTTTTAAGGCTAAAATTTTTGTTTTAACTGTTTTATAAATTTTTTGATCATGTTTTTTTATGCTTTGTCCAGGTTTTATTTCTATAATATCGCCTTTTTTTAAAATTCCTTTTTTTAATGCTCCGCCCAAAATTCCTCCTTTTAATTTTTCTATAGTTGTTCCTGGTTTGTTGACATCAAATGTTCTGGCTATTAAAAATAAGGGTTTTGATTTTGTGTCTCTTTCTGGAGCTTGTATCTCATTTATTTTTTCTAGAAGTTTGTTAAGATTAACATTTTGCTGGGCGCATATTGGAATTACTGGAGAATTTTCAGCTATAGTATTTTTCATAAATCCTTTTATTTGTTTAAATTGTTCCAGAGCTTTTTTCTTGTCAATTAAATCTACTTTATTTTGAAGAATAATAATTTGTTTTACTCCTTTGCATTCTAAAGCTAGTAAATGTTCTTTTGTTTGGGGTTGGGGAAATGGTTCATTAGCAGCTATAACTAATAATGCACCATCAATAACAGCTGCTCCACCTAACATAGTTGCCATTAACATTTCATGTCCAGGAGCATCAATAAATGAAACATATTTTACTGTTTTTATATTTCCACCACATGGACATTTCTTCTCGATAGTAAACTGATGACATTTTTCACATTCATGAATATAAACATCTGCATAACCTAATTTAATTGTTATTCCTCTTTTTAATTCTTCAGAGTGTTTATCAGCCCAAACTCCTGTTAATCTGTAGAGAATTGTTGTTTTTCCATGATCAATATGTCCAACTAATCCGATATTTAAAGAAGGTTGTTTCATACTTTGGATTTTATTTTCGTTTTGTTTTTCTAGCATGAAATTTAAAGAGAAAGAAGGTTTTTAAGATTATTGATTGGTTAAGAGGCATTTTGTTATTTTTTATTTATGATTGTTTTGCTTCTATGTAGTGGTGACAAAATAGGAAAGTTTAAAAAGCATTTTTTCCTTTGAATTTATGATAAAAGTATCAGAAGCAAGCTGTTTTTTTGAATGGGTATTAGAAAGTACAGATAAGGTATTAAGAGGGCAATGCGGGGATATTGATATACGGCCTTATATTCACTTATTAAGAAAAACACCTTTTGGAAAAGATTATTCTTTATCAGGTTTAGTTGATGCAGTAAAACAATCTATTCAAGATAGAAGTGGGGAGGATACAGATAAGCACGTATATTGTACTAGACACAATGTTTTAAAGCCTTATAACAAAACTGGAAAATTAGTTGTAGATTATGATCATTTAGATGGTATAGCTTCATTAACTAGGGATTATGCTCGTAAAAATGGAGAAGAAGTTAGTCTTCGCGAATGTTCTTTAAGATTTAGCCAGGCTAGTTTCGACCTTGTGACATTAACACAAACACTTTTACTTGCAGACAAATTAGCAAAAAAAAGAAAACTAAGTAGAAATTGATTTACTCTTTTTTTTCTTCAGCAGGTTTTTCCTCTGCTTTTTTTTCTTCTTTTTTCTCTTCTGCTTTTTGGGCTTCTTCTTTCTTTTCTTCAACTTTAGGGGTTTCAACAGGCTTTTCCTCTACTTTCTTTTCTTCAACTTTTTGAGCTTCTTCTGTTTTCTTTTCTTCAACTTTAGGGGTTTCAACAGGTTTTTCCTCTGCTTTCTTTTCTTCAATCTTAGGAGCTTCTTCTTTTCCTAAGATCTTTGCAATAGAATTTGAACCTGATTTTATAACTTTTAGATTAACTTGCATGATGTCTTCTGTAATTAGATTAGTATGAACTGTTTTTTTCATTCTCAATCCTTTGGGAGTTGAATATCCTCTTATTTTCTTGCCTTCTTTTCTTGGTTTTTTCTTCATTCCTGGCCCTTTAGTTAACAAAACACTTTTTAGGCCAGTTCCAACTATGCTTTTAATTGCAGGATGTCCTGAAATGCTTGATGCTCCTGTAATCTCAAATTCATAACCTTCAAAAGGAAATTCTTTAATTGCTGAGCCTTGAACTGTTGCTCCAAGTTTTTTCCCTAAAAATGGATCTAAAGAAGCTTCTAGATGAAATGTTTTCTTTGTTGAAGGATCTCCGATATCGATTTTGATTGTCATAAAAATTAGATTGAAATTAGATTTAAAAAGCTATCTATAAGTTTAATTCTTGTATGAGCCAGAGACATATGTCATAGGTCTAATTTCTTTTAAAATTAAGTGTTT
>CAZCMN010000048.1:0-4410 GCA_964500015.1 Candidatus Woesearchaeota archaeon
TTCTTGCACATGCTTCAACTTATAGAATTTATTTAAGAAGAGGAAAGAAAAATTCTAGAATCGCTAAGATGATTGATTCTCCTAATCTGCCAGAAGGAGAATGTGTTTTCTTTATTACAGAAACAGGTTTGCAAGACGAGGAACCTTAATTAGATTACTAGCCTAGCAGCTGTAAGTTATAATCTAATGTCTTGAGATTGTTTCAACAAAATTATTGGAAACAAATGAGTTCTAAGCACTTAACTTTAGAAAAGATTGTCTAAACTTGGCTCTTGTTTTGTTTTTTTAACTTCTGTTTTAGTTACAGTTGTCTTAACCATTTTTGATTTTGATTTTTCAGTCTTCTCTTTTCTTTTTTTGGTTTTTTTAGGTTTTTCTGGTTTTTCTTTTGCTGTTGGTTTTGTTTCAGTAACTGTTACTGTTTTGATAATTTTTTTGGACTTTCTTTTTCCTCTGGCTTTTGTTTTTTTAACATTTCCTTCTTTATCAACAAAATAAAGATAACCTGGCTGTCTTGTTACAACATTTTTTGCTACAACACCTTCTTGAATTTCTGCTTTTTTTATTTCTTTTTCAATTTTTTCAGAAGATTTTTCTTCTTTTGGCATATCTAACATGCCAGACATTACCTTAACATTATGTGCTAAAGGCTCTAGGATCTTAGAAAATGTCTGTTGTAATGCTTGAACGTCAGCATTAAGTGTTTTTACAGAAGAAATTTGCTGATGCATGATTCTTGGAATCTGTTCTCTGATTTCATCTATTGCTTTTTCTTGTAATTTATTTTTTTCTTCAATATTTTTTAGTTTTGAACTGACTATACTAATAAATTGTTTGAATTGAAGTTCTGTAAGAGCAGATTTTTCAGATTTTTCCTGATCTTCAATTCTAGACTCATGTATTGATTTTTCTTTAGTTTCTTCTTCATAATCTCGGGCATTTTTTGCTAATTCCATTTTTACTTTTGCATGATTAAAGGCATCGTTTATTTCAACTGGAGTATAGCCTTTTCCTCTTAAATATCTAATTATATCAAAATCACTAAAACCTCGTTTACTCATCTCAATGATAACATTTGTTGGAATTGGGCGTGACATTTTTTATCTATAAGTTTTCTAGTTTATTTTAGTGAGTTCAGTGAACTCTCAAGTTCACAACGTTGTGAACTCAATCTATTTTTTTAACTTACCTCTTATCATTTATTTACTCATCAACCCGGATAATTTTGTCTTTAGATGAAGCATGTTTATTTTTAATTGCTTCTGATATCATCTTTTTAACATCATCTATTGTTGCGAATTTCATTGGCTGCCAATTTTTCATGTATTTGTCTAACATCTGCACTTCTTGACGCCTGACAAAATCACCTGATTGTTCGATCATCATATTTGTTGTATCGCGCATTTTTTGAAGAGCTTGTTTCATTGCTGTTAAATCTTCATTAATGCTTTTATTATCTTTATTTAATCTTTGTGCAGTATTTAATAAAGTCTGGCTTAAAAGAGAAAGTTTTTCTGTAACCACGTTTTGTTTTTCTTCAAGATCGTTGATTCTTGTATTAATATCTGAAAGCATTGCACTTAAACTAGATGCTTGTCTTTGTTCTACCATTTCAGTAAAAATCCTCCGATTTTTGCTGTACTTGAAAATCCAAAGATTTTCTGTGCGCAGGAAACTTTGTTTCCTTGCGTGCAAAAAATTTCTTATTTTTTAGCATTTTCTTTTAGCCTCTTTTTTCAAGATTATAGGGGATTTTTGATTTAAATATTATTGTTAATTATCTTATTTTATTCTTCTAATTAATTCTTTTTTAATTTCATTCTTTTTATCTTCTGAAATTTTAAACAAAAATTTTTCAATCATTTTTTCTGAGATTGTAAAAATATAATTTAATTTAATTACGCTCTCCCTAATTGCTCCTTCTTTTTTTGTTAATAAAATCCCCTGCATTTTAAGATTTGAAGTTATACCTGCAACAACTATATTCCCTTGTTCCTCAAATAAAACTAATGCTGGGCGCTTTTTAATTTCAAATGTGTCTGTAAACTGCATACTTGCTAAAACAATATCTCCATAATTATACATTTTTACCTATTTTTTTAGATTTTAAATTTAAACTTTCTCCCATGCTTCATCTTCTTGGTTATCCCACAATTCTCTCATCTTTTGTTGTTGAATCTTATGTAAAAATTCATCATATTGATTATTTTTTTTTACATTAATAAATATCTCTATCATTTTGGATAAAAGTTCGTTATAAGTTTGCCTAGGATATTCTCTTACTTTCTTTAATTCATTAATAACCCTTTTGTCTAATAAAACTGTTGAAGTATTTTCTATCATTTTTAGATTTTTTGTTTTGAATATAATTGGATATATCTTAACTATATATCCAGATATAACTTATATATAAATCTTCCTATTTCTTCTTTTTACTTGATCATCTTCCACATAAATTCAAATTGATTTTTGTAAGCTTTAGCAGCTTCTTTTCTTTTAATTAGGACAACAATCAAAGGTTCAATAAAAATGAAAAGAAAATGACAAGGGCATTAGATTTGATGTGTACTTAATCTTTCTCTGTTTTGAAAAGATTTTTATAACTAGAATAATTAGATTTATTGTGCTAAAAAAACAAAAGTTTTTTGGCATCCCGAAAATCCAAGATTTTCGCGAAAAAAAGAGGCAGAAAGAAAAAGCAAAATGATGTTTAAGTCTGAAACTAAGTTATATGGTTATGAAATCAAAAGAGAAGCAAAACAAGATGTTCTTTATGTGAATTATATGGGTGCAGCAAGTGTTCCAGATATTGGAGATTCTGCAGTTGTTATGGCACGAGTTATAGACTATGTTCTAGAAGTTCCTTCTGCTGCAAAAGTTGTTTTTATCCAACAAAGAAATTACAGCTACCCTTATAATCAGATTTCAATGTTATCAGAGATAGCGCAGATATATGAAAAATTAATAAAACAAGAAAAAGTTTTGGTTGTCAATACTCTTGCACCCTATGCTTGCAAGAGGTGTTTAGCGCAAAGATATGATATGATGAGATATCTTGTCTTGACTTTATTGAAACAAGATCCGATTGCATGTTATATGGAAGCTAGAAGATTATACCAGCAAGAAAAAGCCAATCCCAAAAAAATAGTCCCACAATGTCCTAGTTGTGAAGAGGGTTTTTTAAAATTATTGGGAAAAGTAATTCTGATGCTGGAAAAGACCCAGATAGTAAAGGGATCTTTATCTAAATTACAAAATTATAAATTAAAAGATAGAACAATTTATAAGGAAATTTTCAGGCCAGAAATTATTCCTAATTTTACTTACACAAGATTAATGGCCTCTCTTCCTGCTGATGCAGAAATTGTAGATGAATATACTATAGGCCCTGATTTTGACCAGAGTACTGTTTCTATATTAAAAGTTCCAAATGAAACAAAATATCTTTATCATTTAAATGCGCCGGAATTTACTTTAAATGAGGATTTACAAGATTTAGTTAATCTTGCTAGAAATGTCTTGCTAGAACACAAACCCAAGGCAGAAGAATTTACAGATCCTGCAAGAATCAGGCAAGTATTTTTTAATATTGCAAAAGATTTATTGCAAGAATTAGCTGCATCTAAAAAAATTTCTCTAACTTATAAACAGGTAAACAAATTAGCAACTATTCTTGTCAGACATACAATTGGCTTTGGTTTAATTGAAGTTTTATTACAAGATGAAAATCTGCAAGATATTATGGTTAACAGCCCAGCTGGAATGGTCTCTATTTTTGTCAGACACCAAGATTATGATGAATGTGATACGAATATAACTCCTAGCCAAGAAGATACTGATTCATGGGCAGCTAAATTCAGGATGATGTCTGGAAGGCCTTTAGATGAAGCTAATCCTGTTTTAGATACCGAATTATCTGTTGGAAATGCTCATGCAAGAGTTGCTATAATCCAGCAGCCATTAAGCCCTTATGGATTAGCTTATGCATTTAGAAGACACAGAGAAAAGCCATGGACTTTACCTTTGTTTATTAAAAATAAGATGTTAAATGCAATGGCAGCTGGCTTATTTTCATTTTTAATTGACGGCGGAAGAACTTTATTAATAGCAGGAACAAGAAGCTCAGGAAAAACTTCATTATTAGGGGCGTGTATGTTAGAAGTTATGCCAAGATATAGGATGATTGTTATAGAAGGAACAATGGAATTGCCTGTTGATCCTTTACGAGAAATGGGGTATGATATTTTAAGAATGAAAGTTAGAGAAGCCTTATCAAGAGAATCAAGTGAAATGGCTGCTGATGAAGGAATAAGAACTAGTTTAAGATTAGGAGATTCTTGTTTGATTGTTGGTGAAGTTAGAAGCACAGAAGCTTTAGCTTTATATGAAGCTATGCGAGTTGGCGCTTTA
>CAZCMN010000049.1:0-3765 GCA_964500015.1 Candidatus Woesearchaeota archaeon
ACAAACAGACTAAAATTAATTTTGGCAATGGATTTGTTTGCTTTGATATTGGAAACTTACCAAAACAAGTTAAGCCGGTTATCATGTTCCTTGTTCTTGATTATGTTTATATGAAGATGAAAAAGGATTTGGAAAGAAAAATTCTAGTTATAGATGAGGCTTGGGCTTTGTTATCCAGAACAGAAGATGCCTCTTACATATTTGAGATAGTCAAGACTTGCAGGAAGTTCAATTTAGGATTATTCTTAATTAATCAAGAAGTTGAAGGCATGCTTGAATCAGAAGCAGGAAGGTCTGTCCTTGCAAATACCTCTTATACTTTACTTTTAAGACAAAAGCCAGCAGTAATTGAAGATATTCAAAAGACATTTCATTTAAGCAATACAGAGAAAGTCAATCTTTTAACAGCAAATGTTGGTGAAGGTTTATTATTAATGGAAGATGAACATTCTGAAATTAAAATAGTTGCATCAGAATTAGAGCACAAACAAATTACAACAAACGCTGACGAAATTCTAGCGAATAACCATAACAATTCAAATAAAAAACAAGAACAAACTAAACCAACACAACCAACTGCTAAAAAGGTTTCGCAGAAACCAGCAGTTAAGGTTGTTATAAATGTTGATGCAGATAAACGATTTTACAGACATCGAGACCTTAATCTTAACGATATAAAATACTTGATTGCTGAGGGCTATAAAGAATACAAGTTCAAAAGCATTTTTGGAAATAAAAAAGAACTTTATTTGTTAAAACCCAATTATAATGAAAGCCCACAGCATTTTTTCTTGATTAAAGACATTGAAGCTTACATAAAGAAATTCACAGACCACATTCAAACTTTTAATACAGGAAAACCAGACATTGTTTTTGAAGTAAATAAACAAAAGTATGCAATAGAAATCGAAACTGGAAAAGTTCTCAAGAAAGATAGGAAAAAACTTCTCGAAAAAGTTAAAACACTTAAGAAGGATTATGGTAAAAATTGGTTTTTTGTTGTAACTGATAGAAATCTTTATAGAAAATATGGGAAATTTGGCAAAACTTATACTAAACTTAGCATAGCAAATAAAATTTTGGAGTTATTCAAAAATGTTATCTAGTGTTTATATAGAAACAGTGAATTTTTCAGGTTTTTTTAGGTGTTTGAATGAAAAATCCGACGATAATTTTTTTGCTGTTCCTATAAACACAGCCCACTTATTGGGGATTACCCAATTCAATACTAAAATTAAATCTTTTAGGAGGTAAAACAAAATGGAAAAAAATGCCAAAACAAATGAAAAGCAAGTTGCTTTCAGTAAGACAAGAATGGAGCAACTCAACAAGCAACCAATTCTAGAAAATCAGATAACCAAAAGTGAAGATGGCAGATGGATTATTCATAAAACAATAATCACAGACATCAAACCAGTAAGTTATTTTGAGAAAGTGTTAGATTAGTTCTTATACGGCCTCTGCGGAGGCCGTTTCTTTTTTATACTGGAATTATTTTGACCGAATTACCTTAGCCATTTCTCCGGATTTTCTCCTGACAAAATAAACTCCTGCTGGAACATTTCTGCCATTTGCATCAAAACCATTCCAATGAAATTCATTTTGGCTTGGTGAAGATAGAGTATTAACTACTTTGCCTTCTAGAGAAACAACAGAAACATCTTCATTCTGAACAGGCTCTTGAAATCTGATTGTAACATTTTCTTTTGATGGATTAGGATATACCAAAGTCCACCTTTCTGGCAGTTCATTTACTGGGTCTTTTATGACACATAGATTATCATCCAGTTCATTTGTAGCATAAACCCTCCTATTCCCATATGCCAAGCCCGTAATATGTCTTCCAGCATAGAAACTTGCTACAAGGCTTGTAGCGTTGTTGTTTAACACTGATAAATTACCGGGGTTTAAAGTACGTTTTCCCAAATAAATTAAGCCACTTCCTTTACTTTGTAAGATATTACTTTCGTTGCTTTCGCCTTCATCCAGCCCCGAAATTAAAGAGTCATTGTATGGATTTAAAACAAAAACAGAGTCATTTTCAATAAGTGCCAGATTGCCATTTAACATCCTAAAAAATAAACACTTGTATGAAGGAAAAGGAATTTTCTTAACTGTGGCATCTGTAGTCCCATCAATTACCTGAATCCAAGAATTACGAGAACCGCCCCCACAAACATAATACTTATTAACATCTTCATAAAACAATCCGAATGGATGCCCATAGTCCCCTGTTGAATCTCCTGTGTAAAGTGTTTTTATTATTTGAAAATTATCTGGGTCTACAATTTTAACCCCTTCATCCCATGATGGAATATATAGCTTGTTTCTTGATATAGAAATCTGCTCCGGGTCAGGTACACGAATATGAGCTAAGACTGAGTCATTTTTACAATCAATTACTGAAACTTCTGACCATTCAATTGTATATAACCTGTCTCTCTTTTCATCCAAATGCATATCCACGATTACATCACCAGGCCTAATTCTTTTTTCAAGATTGTTGGACAAATTATAGCATAACAATGAATCAGAATAATACCCAAAACTGCAATAGACCTTGTTATCTCTGCTGTTATAGACTGGAGCAGAGGATATTTCCTTGACAGGTATTTTTGAAACAAGTTTGTTGCTATCCAAAGAAAAAATACCCAAATCATTCTTGCTAGTTAAACATAAAGAATTTGAACCTGCGATATAAGCAACACCTTTTATGCCACTCCCCATTCCTGTTGAAATAACTCCTTCTAGATATTGGGCATTTGCTCTAGATGGAAGAAGAGAGCCTATAAAAATGCTAAGCCCTAGTACAACTGGTGTAAGCAATTTTTTGAGATTCATTCTTCTGTGAAAATGAGAAGGTTCTGAAATTTATATAACTATCGTTCAGCCTGCGGTGGGCGCTTCTTTTCTTACAAATCCTCTTCCGAAATTACTTTTATCCCATTATCTTTTAATAATTGGGTTGTTACGCCATTTCCTCTTATTAATTTGTCAGAAAAAGTTCCATCATAAATTAAGCCACAACCACAAGAAGGGCTTTTTTGTTTTAAAACAGCTTCTTTAATTCCAAAAGACCTTGCAATTTTTAACACTTCTTCTGCACCTCTTTGAAATTGTTCTGTAACATCTTTTCCATCTTTTGTAAATATATTCTTTCCTTTTTGTTCAGATGGCGTTCTTGGTGTAGGCAAACCCCCAAGTTGTTCAGGACAAACTGGAATTAAAAGGTCTTTCTTTAAGAGAGCATTGACTTTTTCAGAAGGTTTGCTTTCTCCGTTATATCTGCATTTTATTCCTAATAAACAAGCACTGCAAAGTTTCATTCATTAAGAAAAAGGTTGATTTATTTAAAACTTGCTGTGCTTTTAGATGTTATATCCTTTTTCTTTAAGTGTTTTGAGAGTATTTTTAGCATCGCCCCATTCTTCTGCTAGTTCTTTTATCTTATTATTATCAAACTTACAATTTTTTAATAATTCTAGATCATTCAAGTCTTTTTCTCTATGCATAAATGCTCTGCCTACAAGAAGTTCCTCAATTGGTTCAACATAAACTTCAAAACCGAGATATTTTGCTTTTACTTTTTTATCAAACAACTTATTGAAAGTTGATTCATTCATTCTTTAATTTCCTTGCTCATTTTGAAATCCCCTTAATAAATTTTATGAAATTCTCCTGCCCAAATAAGACTATTCCTTTTTTTAAAACTTCTGCATATGCTTTATTCTTATTCTTTAGTTCCTGCTTTAATTCTTTCCCAGT
>CAZCMN010000050.1:0-3646 GCA_964500015.1 Candidatus Woesearchaeota archaeon
ATACTGAAGACACAAAAACAACTTTATACTGGACAGGCGAAACATATGTCTGGACGCGGACAGGAGACACACTCTTTCTCAGAGATGAGGAAGGGGGATTGGTTTTGTATAATAATTACTAGGTAGTTTTCTTCTATCTAATTTTTCTTCTAAACCTTTTTTCAAGACTTCTTTTGTATTCTATTGCATGAATTATTAATAGATTTTTATCTTTTGGGCATGTTGCTATTGAGAAATAAGTGTTATTGCTCATTTCATAAAAAAGTTCATATCCCATGTCTCCATATCTCAGTTGATCTTTTTCTATTTCGAAGATTTTTTCAAATTGAGGGAATATTTCCAAAACCTTCTCGTGGGTTATCCCTCTTTTAAGAATTCCAAAATGATAATAATCAGTAAAAATTAACCTTTTTCCCTTAATTTTTTCAGAAATAATTTTTTGAATTTCCTTTTTATCAGATATTAATACAGTCATTGTATAACAGGCATCTTTTGGAACTGTATATTATAAGGAACCCTCTCAACAGTTTTTCCAGATTTTAGTATGAAAGAGATAAGGTAGCCGTCTCTGCATTGTTTAAACATTACATCTGCTTCATTAAGGTTCTCAAGAATTTTTGGGTTCAAGTCCAGAGATCTTAGATAATCTCCTGCTTTTCTGAGCTCTACATTAGCAATCTTACTATCAAAACCTATATCCAAGGTCAGATTCAAAAATCTTATACTTCCTTTGACATTTCCGGATTTTTTCTTTGAAGAAATCATTAATCTGTCTGAGAAGCGGTCATACATAAAATTCTTATTCTCCATATTTAATTAAATGGCATTGGATTTAAAAAATTATCTATTACAAAAATTTATTCTTCAGACGGTTCTGCAATTTCCAGTTTTCTTTCTTCTCTAAGTTTTCTCAAAAAATCTACTTTTTTCATAAAATTGCTCCGCCCCCCCTAGGATTACATGATTTTTAATAATTTCTTTTATCAAAAGCGAATTTGTATCAAATTTTCCTATTTTTACATTAATCTTTGAGTTTATGCCTTTTATTTTTTCTTTTATAGAGTTATTTGCTGTTTCAATATAAATATCAATATCGCTTTCTCGTTTTTCAATTCCTTTTGCATAACTTCCAAATAAAAGAATCATTAGTTTTGGCAGACTCTTCTTTATCTCCTCAAAAATTACTCCAAGTTCGGGATATTTTTCTATGAGCTTTGATAGTTTGTAAATTTCAGCAGAGTAAACATAGTTCTTGGAGTTTAGGTTATTTTTAATAAAAAATACTTTGTTCCTGCCTTCTATTTTGTAGTCTAAAATCTGCATGTTCACTAAATCGTTCAGCTTTCTTAAAACAGTTGCATGGGGCTTTTTGAGGGTTCTTGCTATCTCCCTTAAATGAGATTTTCCTTTAATTAAAACCAGCATTATCTCTAGCCCCATATCGTTGTTTTTATTACTGTTTCTATTATGAACCATATGTATCATTTATGAACCAGATGTTTATGAATGTTTCGTTTGATTATTGTTAAACCAACGACACACTCTTCCTCAGAGATGCTGATGGAGGATTGGTTTTGTGGGAGAGGTATTTATAGAACCAAAAGACACATAATTTTATATATCAAAAGATAGGGTAATAAAATATGGAAAATTGTACGGAAAATCAGGGTTTGCTTGAAGAGAAAGCTTTAGAAGGATTTTCTCCAAAACCACAAATTTTAAGAGAAAGAGAGCCACTTTCATATCATGGCGAGAAAGATATTGATTTGGGAGAGTATCTCAACCGTGATGCGAAATATCATAATTGGAGCAGGTCCTGTGATGTTGGCCACTGATCAATCTTCTAAAGATTATTTCAGGGATCTTATTCTTAACCGTTATTCTGAAAAAGATTTTGTGAGAAATTATTCTAATATCCAATCTTTAAAGGGATTTAAAGATTATGAAGAATTTTTGGTTAAGAAATTTCTCAAAGGAAAAAAAGATATCTTGGTGGTTGGTTGCGGTACTGGAAGAGAGACGCTTGAACTTGCAAAAAGGGGGTTTGGGGTAACTGGAGTTGATATTTCAAAAGAAATGATTAAAGAAGCAAAGGCGGTTGCTAAAAAAAAGGGTTTGGAAATAAAATATCTTGTCGGAGACATTTCTTCTACAAATTTAAGAAAAGGAAAATATGACGCTGTTCTTTTGTTTAATTGCGTAATAAATCAAATTCCTTTACATAATAGCAGGGTTTCTGCATTAAATAATCTATATAAATCCCTAAAAAAGAGGGGTATTATTATCTGTGTATCCAATAATTTTTGGTTTCCTGGAAAAAGATTTTCCTTTTTTATCGAACACTTAAAAGAATTATTTAACATTCTTATCGGAAAGAAGGAAGGCCCATTCTCTGATAGGGTTTATGAAGGAGATGGAAAAAAGGTTTATGTTCATTTACCTTCTTTAAGATATCTAAAAAAATTATTTTCCAGAAATTTTTATATTAAATTTATCTCTTCGGCAGAGAGTATTGTCAAAAAACATAAATCTGCTGTCTTTTTCAGTGAGTTGCTCGTTTTGATTGGCTGGAAGAAATAAAATGTATTTGTATGCCCCGCCTTTTTCAATAGTAAAAAAACAATTTGGAAAGTATGAGGTGTCAGACATACTAGGGGGAAAA
This sequence comes from Candidatus Woesearchaeota archaeon, assembly GCA_964500015.1. Classification (GTDB taxonomy): domain Archaea; phylum Nanobdellota; class Nanobdellia; order Pacearchaeales; family UBA284; genus JAPLYB01. The sequence goes on from CAZCMN010000050.1 coordinate 2,663, forward strand.
TATATTTTTCAGGGCGATAATTTATCAAAAACATTATTATTAGTTGGGGAAGAATCAGATAAAGAGAGAGAAGAAGATTATGCTCCTTTAGTAGAAGCAGGATTCTTTACTTATACCAAACATCTTAGAAAAAATTATTTTAATTATAGGGAAGTTGCTTACAGGATAGGTAAAAATAGTGGAATTTGGTATAGAATTGTTTTAGATGGAAAATATAATGATACATCTGCAGGATGGAAATTTGAACAAACAGGTATTGCTGTAATTAAATTCTCAGAACAATCAGAACACTTGTTAGAGTTTTACTGTATTGACAATGTAGGAAAAACTTCAGAAACAGATTCAGAACTTTTCAAAGTTACAGGCACTGCATTTGATCTTGTAATTGGAGATAAATGGGATTTAATTTCGGTTCCATTTAATCTGATTGGGGGAGGAAATATAGATGACTTATTCGGAGACAAAGTTATTCAGGTATGGTCTTATGAAAATGGTGAATGGAAAGTTTATTCATCAACAGGACCATCAAATCTGCATAACATTGTTCCTGGAAGAGGTTATTGGATAAAAACCACTGACGAATCAAATGTGCTTATCGGCGGAAGTTTGTTTGCTCCAGGACCATCATTGCCCTCAAGTATAGAACTTGACAAAGGATGGAACTTAATTGGACATTACGGGCTTTCAAGCAAACCTGCTTATTGCTCATTGTTCTCATTAGTAGACACACAACAAGGCTTTCCAAGATGGAGTTCTTTATGGAGTTATAATTCAGCATCACAACAATTCTTAGGACTAAATTCATTGGATCTTATGGATCCTGGAAGAGGTTATTGGATTGAAATAGATGTAGAAGATTATTACAGCCCATCATCAATTTGTTGGGGATTTCAATAAGTACTGATCTAAATTTATTTTTTATTTTTTTCTTTTTCTTTATTTTTTTAAGAACTAGCCAAAGGTATGCAAATTTATTTATCAATT
>CAZCMN010000051.1:0-3417 GCA_964500015.1 Candidatus Woesearchaeota archaeon
AAATAGAATATTCCCGAACTAAGAAATGCAAAAAATAAACTATGAAACATACCCCGATGTTTAGTAAACCACTGTAAAGGGCGTAACCACCATCTCTTGCCAATTTTACTTTTACTAGAATCAATATCTACAAAAAATGTTGCAAATAAAAAGAAAGGCAAAAACAATATTTTGTCAGGTAAAATATTCCATGATAAAAGATATACAAATAAGGCAATAACAAAATGAGTTCTAAACAGCATTTAATTTCCTCTTTTCAATTTGAAGCTTCTAATTCTTCAACTAACTTTTCTACATCTACTTTTTTTAAATCTGAAACATTCATTTCTATCTCATTAAAAAGTTGATTTTGTCTGACATTTCCTTGAATATAAACTTCTGTTCCAAGCCAATTTTCTCTAAATGCAAGAATCTTTGCTTGGTCTTTAAGGTCTTGTTCTGGAATTAATTTATCAACCTGCTCTGAAAATAAAACAACACGAATAGTGCCTGTACCATCATCAATTACAAAATTAATTAGGCTTCTTTCCTTAGGTTGAACTCGCCCATGTTCAGCACAAGAATAACCTTCTGCATCTTGAACTATTTTTTTACCACATTCTGGACACACATTAAAAAATCTAGGACTAAACATTTGAACTACATTTCCCCTAATTTTAACTTGCTGTCCTGCCTGCAAATCTTTAATCTCTTTTTCAAGCGCAGTTCTCTCGGTGTTTACATTTTTTATAATTTTATCGCTCTTTTTTATCTCAGAAAATCCAGACAAATGTAATTCATTATTTCTCATTGAAGCATTTTTTACCTCAATAACCACTCCTTCCTTAATCTCTCCTTTTTCAACTAAAGAAATATGATTTGTATCCCATAAAACCACACGCATATTACTAGATTCATCTGCTACAATAAAACTACATACTTTTCCAGCACGATTATTTTTATTAAATTCTCTAACAGGAAACATAGTAATAATTTTTGCAATGATGCTTATTTTTCTCATTCCATCAACTAACTCAGATATTTTCAAATCGATGTCATTAAAATTAACTCCTAATTCTGCTGCAATAATTTGACAAGCTCCTTCTCTAGAAATTAATCCAGAAAGTTTAGCCCTCCGAGCTTCAATCTTTCTCTCTACCTCTTCTTTTGCTAAGCCTGCAGAAGTTGCAATCTTCTCTATAAGCATTTCACAGTTATCAGCCATACTCAATCAAAAAATCCGAGATTTATAAGTATTATTGGTTTTGAGTTGATGTTAACACCTGTAACCTGGGGGTATTCTATCTAAAATGTCAAAAGAGTCTAAACCATTTTTAGAAATTCTTGCCAAGGGAAGAAGAATACTTTTCTCTTTCCCAGAAACAAACACCTTATGAACCTTAATGTCCCTTTCAATTAAATGACAGATATCTGGATTATTTAAAAAGACTCTATCTGAAGGTTCTATATGTCTCCAAAAAAGATACTTTTTTGCGATTTTACCATTTGAGGTTTGAGGGGTATAGCTCTTATCAATTATTTTTCTTCTCATTTTATCACTTAACGAAAAGTCTCGACTAGCAATATAGGGTAAAACAATAGCCAAGTCATTAATGGTATTCCTTAGAAAAGGAGAAATGTAAAATTCAATGGAATATGAATGTCCTTTTGTTTCTAGTGAAATTTCCATTTTCTATTTCAATTAAAACCTTTTAATATTAATAAACATTATCCAAAGCTTTATAAATCAAATTTCAAATAGAGGAATATGAAATGTACATCATGTAAGAAAGAAACAACAGAAGGAGTATTATTTCCTTGCCCAGAATGCAAAGAGGAAGTATTCCGATGTAGTAAATGTCGTGCTCTGAGTATTGAATATAATTGTAAATGTGGATATAAAGGCCCATAATTCTATTAAAATGGGTATAGCACTTATAAAAATAAAAATAATGCCTGAATCTCCTAATACTGATTTAGCTAAGATAGAATCTATTTCTAAGGAAAAAATTGAAGCAGAATCCGGAAGAGTTCAAAATTTTGAAGAAGAACCAATTGCTTTTGGTTTAAAGGCATTAATTGCAACATTAGAGTGGCCAGAAGAGAAAGACACAGACGTTGCAGAAAAAATCTTTAGAGAAATTGAAGGAGTTTCTTCTATAGATATAATTGACTATAGAAGAGCTTTGTAAGTAAGACTACCTAACACAAGAAACTTTATAATTCTCTTTTTTCTAGTATATTCATGTTAACAAAACAACAAGCAGCCCAAATAAAACAAGAATTATTAAAACAGATTGTAAATTTTCCAGCAGAACAAATACCCCATTTAGAACAACAGATTATGTCTATGAATGAACAAGAGCTAGAAGATTTCATAAAAAGAAATCAAGCTGAAGATCAAAGACAAAAACAAGCCCAGGCTCAACCACAAAAACAAGAACAAAGGCAACAATGTGTCTTCTGTTCAATTCTTCAAGGACAAATTCCAAGTTATAAAATAGATGAAAATAAAAATAATATTGCAATTCTTGAAATAAATCCTTTAAGCAAGGGCCACGTATTAATCATCCCTAAAAAACATCTTACAACAACAAAATTACCATCAAACTCATTTAATCTTGCAAAAAAGATTGCTAAAAAAATAAAATCAAAATTTAAGCCAAAAGAAATCAAGATCTCATCACAAACAATAATGGACCATGCCCTAGTTGAAGTTCTTCCATTATATGGTAATGAAAAAGAAAGGAAGAAGGCAACAGAAGAAGAACTTTTTGAATTACAAAAAAGGCTAATCACAAAAGCAAGAAAGAAACCTGTAAAAAAAGAAAAGCCAAAGCCAGAAAAACAAGGAGAAAAAAAGCTTCCACAATTAAAACCTAGAAGACCTTAATTTTTTGAATTTAATCCCTTAAAACAAATTAGCAAGAAATGAGAAAATTTCTGATTTAAATAACCAGTATATTATAAGTGTAATTAAAAAAGAAGGAACATATGGAACACCGTCTCTTACACTTATTTTACCCTTGAATTTTTTAGATTTAAGAAAATTTAAATCTTTTAAACTAATTCCCTCCCAATCCGCCTTAATGACCTTCCCTTTAAATCTAATCTCCTTTGCAAGATAATCTCCTTGTCTTACCTCAGAAACATGCATAAACTTAGTCATAGAAGAATTTTCAACTGATTTTGAAAATGCCCAGAGAAATATTGCTAAAAAAATTAAAATAGAAAATGACAAGAAAATAATATTAATATAACTAAAAATAAGAAAAACAATTCCAATTAAAAATCCCAATTTAAAATAACCTTTTCTAACTTGTTCTTTTAAATGTTTAGTGCATTTAGAAAAATTCTTGAAAAAGACAAAAAAAGCAAATATTAAACCCCAAATAGAGCCGATAAAAAATGAAAGTAAGATAAATATCCCTTGATTTT
>CAZCMN010000052.1:0-3411 GCA_964500015.1 Candidatus Woesearchaeota archaeon
CCTGATTAATATTACAGTTCTTCACTGTCGTGTTCGTTGAATTAGAATAAACCCCGTATCCGCCTATCGATGTAGAATAGTTTATTGTAGAACCATTGCAATCGATAATTACATTCGCTACAGTGACATTAAAACAAGTTCCTGTTGATTCAACACTTGCATTTAAAACATAAGTATCTGAAGAAGTTATATTCGTACACCAACCAATCTCTGCTGCAGAAACTAGATTCAAACTTATTAAACCAGTTAAACAAACCAAAATTGTAACTACTACAATTATGAAATCAAACATCACTCCCTTTTTCATATTTATCCATCTTTTTCTGGTTTTTAATACTTACCATGGATTATATTCTTAAGAACGAAAATCTTAATAAACCCTCTGGTCATAAACATAAACATGAGAGAACCAAAACCAGTTAAAAAAGGGTTAAACACAGAACGAGTTCTTTTAGAAGCTTTAGCAGGTGAAAGTAAAGCCAGAGCGAAATACAATATATTTGCTTCCATAGCCAAAAAAGAAGGCTATGAACAGATTGCAGCAATTTTTCAAGAAACTGCTGACAATGAATTTGAACATGCCAAGATGATTCTAAAACTTCTTGGAGAAAAACCTTCAAATACAAAAGAAGCTTTGATGAAAGCAATTGAAGGCGAACACTTTGAATGGACAAAAATGTATCCTGAATTCGCTAACTATGCAAGACAAGAAGGCGAAGATGATGCATTGAAGTTCTTCACAGAAGTCAGCGAAATTGAAATGGCTCATGAAGCAAGATATAAAAAACTTCTAGAAGACATACAACGAGGAAAAGTATTCAAAAAAGACAGAGTTTTGAAATGGAAATGCAGAAACTGCGGCTACATCCATTCTGGTAGAGAAGCTCCAATGGAATGTCCAAATTGTTTGCATCCTCGGAATTTTTTCGAAGTTTTGTGTGAAAACTACTAATTAGGAAAATATTGGTAAAATAAAGATTGTGTATTTGGAAATCTTTAAAAACTTTAAATCTTGGTATAGCCTATAAAAGAGTTAAATAAAACTTTAGTTCACAACGTTGCGCATGAGTTTTGATGCACTGAACCAATTAACTATTAAATAACTTAACTTACATCAAAAGATGAAAAAAAAATACGCCCCATTAATCTGGCTTGTTGTGATAATTGTTATAGCTATAGCATTATTTATCTTATTTAAAAACAATTTTTTTATTCAAAAAGATTCAACCCTATTAAAAAATGGCATGACTTTAACTAATCTATATTTTTCAGACAAGGTTATTGCTATACACTCAATAAGCTGCAGCCATTGCAGGATTGTTATTCCAATCTTAAAGGAAATTGAACAAGAAAACAACCTGACATTCTATTACTATGATCTTTCTCAGGAAAAAGACCTAAATAAAATAAAAGAATTAGGATTAGCCCCAGAAGGAATTCCAACAGTAATTATTTATGGAAAAGTTTATGTTGGAGAGAGAAATAAAAAAGATTATGAAGAAACTATTCTAAAAAAATAATTTTAATTTTTCTAATTTAAAATTCTAAAAACGAAACATTTAAATAGTTATGAACATATGTTCATAATGTATTAATTAAACTGTTTTGGGGGTAAATAAAAATGCCAAATAAAGATGGAACAGGACCAAGAAGCGGTTCAACTGGACCAAGAGATGGAAGAGGGCAAGGAAGAGGAAGAGCTAGTGGAAAAGGAATTGGAAAAAAGAAAGGTGGAAAAAAAGGAAACTGCTAATACAGTTTCTTTAATTAAAATCATAAATAAATTTATTGGAGGTTAAAAAAATGCCAGCACAAGATAAAACAGGACCAATGGGTCAAGGACCTTTAACTGGAAGGGGTTTAGGGCCTTGTGGAAGAGGAATGCGAAGAGGATTTGGACGAGGTTTAGGTAGGGGATGTGGTTTTAGATATGCAGAACCGGTTGTCCTAAATGAAAAAGAAGAAAAGAAAATCCTTGAAACAGAACTTAAGGAAATTGAATTGGAAAAGCAAGAAATAGAAAAAAGACTTAAAGAAATAAAGTGAATCTTGTTTTTCTTTTTTTCTTTTAAAAAGATTTATATATATTAATGAGCATATGTTCATAATATACCAAAGTAAATTGGGGCAAGGTAAAAAATGCTAGAGAGAAGTTTAAAGAAATCAATGTCTAAAGCTGCAAAAAGCTTGTGGAAAGCTTTTCCTATGATTTTGGGAACTATTTTACTAATTAGCTTAATTTCTATTATTATCCCAAAATCATTTTATACATCAGTATTCAGTAAAAATGTTTTTTTAGATTCCTTAATAGGTGGTTTAATTGGAAGTATTTCTGCAGGAACCCCGATAACAAGTTATATTTTTGGGGGAGAACTTTTAAACCAAGGTGTTAGTTTAGTAGCGGTTACAGCTTTTTTAGTTGCATGGGTAACAGTGGGAATTATACAAATTCCAGCTGAATCTACTTTATTAGGCAAAAGGTTTACTTTTATAAGGAATATCACAGCATTTATTTTAGCAATTATAGTTGCAATAATCACCGTATTAATATTTAATATAATTTAAAATGACTAACAAAATGAAAAAAATTTCAGGTTCATGGTATTTTTTAATAGTTATTTGTTTAATTTATGTTGCTTTGCTTATTTTTAACTTTAATTTATTTTCCGCAACTTTAAACTTTTTTTACAAGATTTTATTAAAAATAATTCCCATATTCATTCTTGTTTTTATTTTAATGACTATTTTTAATTATTTTATAACTCCAAAATTTATGTTAAAGTATTTTAAAAATAAGGGTATTAAAAAATGGTTTTTTGTAATTATCGGAGGAGTTTTATCTACTGGACCAATTTATATGTGGTATCCTCTTCTTGCTGATTTAAAGAAAAAAGGGCTTAATTATGGGCTTATTGCTTGTTTTTTATATAATAGGGCTATAAAAATTCCTTTATTAGCAATAGCAGTTTTTTACTTTGGATGGAAATACGTATTAATACTAACTTTTGTGATGATATTTATATCAATTATACAAGGAATAATAATAAATAAAATAATAAAGGAGAAATAAAAATGAAAATAGCTATTGCTTCAGAAGGCAAGAGTATTGACTCAGAAATAAGTTCTAAAGGTGGGAGAGCTCTGTACTATCTTATTTTTGAAGATAAAAAGCTTACAGAAATCATAAAAAATCCTTTTGCAATTGGGGGTGGTGGATCTGGATGGTCTGTAATCCATATGTTAGCAGATAAAAAAGTTGATTTAGTTGTTACAGGAAAAATAGGACCAAACATGGAATCTGCTTTAAAAGAAAAGGGGATAAAGTTTGAAGAAAAAGAGGGTAAAGTTTTTGAGGTTGATGACGTCCTCTCCACACTAAAGTGTGGAGTTTCCTAAGTGATGCTCTTTCTG
>CAZCMN010000053.1:0-3207 GCA_964500015.1 Candidatus Woesearchaeota archaeon
TTTTTTTTATTTATTACATGATACCTCGGGCTTTAGCCCGAGGAGCGTCATTTTATTTTCCTCTTTTAAATTATTTAATTAAGTATTTATTTTTGATGATTGAACTTGACTTTTGTGTATCTCAAGATTAAATCTTTTCTATTTTTGAAACAAATTTGATTGATTTTTATGGTTAATACTTTTCCCCTTTTTTTAGATTATTCCAATTAATAATAAAACTCCTATTGTTATTAGGATTATTCCTGCTATAAGATGAAGTATCTTTATATTCTTTTCGCGCCATCCATAAATCTTGTCTACTGTTATGAATCCATAATATGCTGCGAGAGTTATAGTAATCAATGGCAAGATAAAAATTATGTTATATAAGAAAAGCCAGGGCAATGAGTTTATCAATCCTAATGGTTGCAATATACTTGAAGCAATGATATAAGGGCCTAGTGTACAAGGTGTTAAAAACAAAGCGCAGATAACTCCGATTATAAAAACCCCTCTTAAAGAGGTTATTTTAGAAAGCATTTTCTTTATTGATAATTTTCCTGGTTTAGTTGTTCTTTTGTTTTGAGCAAAAAAATCTACAATATTTGATATTCCAAGAAAAATTCCAATTATCCCAAATATTCTATATAAAATAAAGCTGATTATTTTTATTTGCGTTACTAAAGTAAATATGTATACTAAGAATATCCCAAAAATCATGTACATCAAAAAAACAGCTGCTGTAAAAATTAAACCGGCTTTAAGGGCCTTTTCTTTTTCTTTTGGATATTGAGTCAATATGGCGATTAAAGCTAAAACTATGATAGCTAATTCACAGGGATTAATTGAATCTCCTAATGCCAACAAAATTATAGAGGGAATTGTTAATACAGCCATTTTGTGAGAGTTTTAACTTATCTTTATTTAAATATCTGTTTGTAATGCATATAACTTTTTTAAAAATTTGTGCGTTCTAAAGTATGCTTGCTTTGATTAAAATTCAGAATAAATCCCATATAGGTTCTATTTACATCAAATTATCCTTATAGCATGTCCATGTATAAGGGCTAGAGCTATTTTTTTTCTTGCTTGTTTTAACATTCTATGAAAGGTTGGCTGAGAAATTTTCATGCTTAAAGCACATTGTTTTTGATCTAAATTTTCTAGGTCTTTTAATTTAATAGCCTCTATTTCCTCGTGTTTTAGAGAGCATTCTTCATGCATTAAGGAACTTATTGGTGTAAAATATTTGTGTTCTGGCTTAAAATTTAAAGTTCTTGCTTTTCTTGGTCTCATTTTTTTATGCTAAAAAACAGAAAACTACATAATTTATTATGTGGATGAATGTTTTCTGTTTTTAGCATCACAAAAAGGTGTGCCCTTGCAAACTCCACACTTTAGTGTGGAGTGGCACACCTTTTTCATGATTTTCTCTATTATGAATTAGTATTCATAATCATTTATAAATGTTTCTTTTTATTAGTTATGAATTAGTATTCATAACTTTCAATTTATACTAAATTTTTTAGAAATTATTATAACCATCCAAATATTAAAACTAAGCCAATTAAAATTAATAGGATTCCTGCAACTAGATGTAAGATTCTTATATTTTTCTCTCTCCACCCATAAACATTATCTATAGTAGAGAAACCAAAGTAGATAATCAGAGTAATGATTATCATGGGTAGAATAAAGATAACATTATAAAGCAGGAGCCAAGGAATTGTTTCCACAACTGTTAATGGTTCTAGTAATCCACAGCAGATGATATATGGCCCCATAGTGCAAGGAGTTAAGAAGAATGCAACAATTAAACCAGTTACAAAGGCACCTTTTGTAGATGTTATTCTTGAGATTATATCTTTCATTTTTGGACGCCATTTTCTTGGAACTTCAGTGACCATACCTAAAGAACCATATGAAAAAAAGTCTTTGATATTTAGAGCTCCGAGAATTATTCCTATTACTCCAAGAGCCTTATAAACCCAAAATTTTAATGGATCTATATGTGATATCCCTTTAAAAACACTTATTAAAAGAATACCATAAACAATATACATAAGTAAAATTGCTGCTGTAAAAGCAAAACCAATTTGTAAGACTTTCTTTCTGTCTCTTGGAAATCTTGTTAATATTGCAATTAAAGCTAGTGTTAAAACAGATAATTCACAGGGATTTACTGCATCTGCTGCAGCTAATCCAAGAATTGTTGGAATTGTCAATACTATCATTTTTGACTAAATTAAATCGGATTTATAAATATTCTTCTTGAGTTTTATTTATAAAATTTGTAGTTTCCACCTTCAATTTTTATTGCTTTTCCGTGCACAATAGCATCAGCAAGTTTTTTTCTAGCACAAATCAATAATCTTTGAAATGTTGGCCTAGAAATCTTCATCTTTTTTGCAGCTTCTTTTTGTTCTAATCCTTCTAAATCCTTTAATCTCACAGCTTCAAATTCATCAAAGCCTAGAACAGATTCTTCTAATTCAATCATTCGAATTCCAGCTGGTTTAAAATAAGTTACGTTGGGACTAAATCTCACTCTCCTGCACAATCTTGGCCTTACCATATTAATTTCCCTTTCTTTTAAATATTTTTTTTGTCATAGCAATTACCCAATTCCAATGTAATATTAAATGAACTAAGGAAAGTACGATCATAATTAATCCAGTATAATTATGTATCCCTGACCAGATAGATTTTGTTAAGCCTAAGAATTCTTGATATCCTCCTTGTTTTACTCCGCTTGGCAAAAATAAGAAGATAATGACACTGGTAAATGCAGTAATTACAAAAGAAACTATCAAAAATACATCGACCACATAATTAATTCTTACTTTATTCATTCTAATCGTGCTCTTCGAATTTTTTATCTTGGACTTTATCGTTTTTTCTTATCCATTCTACAAGCATAGCTGTATGTTCTTTTTCTTCATCTCTGTTATGTTCAAGAATTTTTTTCAGTTCTGCATCTTTTGCTTCTTCAATTCTTGTTTCATACCAGTTAATTGCTTCAAGTTCCTCAATCAAGCTTTGCCTTGCTTTTTTTAAGTCAGTATTTTCTACTTCTTTTGCATACATTTTAAATCCTCCATGAACATATGTTCATCAAGATATATAAATCTTTTCAAAAAAAAGAAGGACTAATGACATTTGACTCTTTAAGAGATTAATTAGAAAGAAATCTGCCAGCCTTTAGGCTGGAGTACTGGACACAAGATA
>CAZCMN010000054.1:0-3063 GCA_964500015.1 Candidatus Woesearchaeota archaeon
CCCACGAATCCTAATAAATTTCTTGTTTAATTCTTTTTCTAGATCTTTATCTTTTAGGCATTTAATTAATATAAAATTTGAATTTGAATGGTGAACTTTTAAACCTTTTATTTTATTAAGTTTTTTTATCATGTTTTGTCTTTCTTTCTTTATATAATCCCTAATTTTCTTTATCCAAGATTTGTCTTCAAATAGTAAGGGTATTATTTCTTGATTTATTAGGGGTGTTTTAAAGAGGGTTTGTCTCTCAGAAATACCAGATATAATTTTCTGATTACTTATTCCAATCCCTATCCTTAGACCCCCTAGAGAAAACAATTTTGATAAAGAAAAAACAACAAACAGATTGTTTAGTTTACTGGCTTCTTTGATTAGCGTCTGATTTTTATAATCTTTTAAAAAGAGAAGATAGGTTTCATCAATAACAAAAAAAGTTTTTGGATTTTGTCTTATGAGTTTAATCAGATCATTTTTTTTTAATAGTTTAGATGTAGGATTATTTGGATTACATAGGAATACTATTGTGTCCCTTTTTAATTCTTTACTTAATTTTGATAAATTTATCTGAAATTCTTCATTTTCATCAAGATAAAAAAGAGAAATTTTCTTACCTGCTTTTTCAGAAAAGAATTTATATTCCCAAAAAGTTGGATCTGGAATTATTGCTTGTTTGTATCTTTTAGTAACAGAACAGATTTGGTCGATAATCTCAGTACTTCCTTGGCCGATAATGATATTTTCAGGAGGTATATGAAGATTATTAGCTAAATATTTAATTGTGCCTTTATTACTAGGTTCTGGATACTCTTTTAGTAGCTTGGGTAGCTTTTCTTTTAGATTCGCGGTTATTTTTTTATTTTCATAAGGTGCGAAATTTACGGAGAAATTGATAAAGTTATCTTGAAATTTCATTTAGCCACCTCTTGTCTTTTAGTAGGAAGTAGTTATTTTCTTTTAAAATCTTATTCTCTTTTTTAAGTTTTTCAAGTGTTTTTCCTATTTCTCTTTTTAAATATTTTTTTACTATAGGATATGGTTTATATCCTAAGAACATTTCTCCTGTTTGTTTACCTTTTCCAAGAAGGTTATTCACTATCTTATTAACCGTTATTTTTTTTGTTGGAAATATCAATAAATAAATTCTGACTAATGCCCTGAACGCTTTTACTTTTTCTTTTGAGAAGATTGCTTTGTTACCACAGATAAACTTATTTTTAGAGGTCATAGCGTTTAATAGTAATCTTAATACTACTTTTTTTGAATGCAAAAAAGATTTATTCTTAACCACTGGAGGTATTATCATTCTCCCTTTTTTCAAGATGAATCCTTTCCCATTTAATGCAGCCTTTAAATATTTGAAATCGGCTAATGCTTTTAGTTTATGGGGTACTTCACAATCAACGTTTAACTTTAATTCCTTATGTAAGTCCAGAATTTTATTTACTAGGGCGTTGATTTTTTTTGGAGTCTTTTTTTCACACACCAAGATTAGGTCTACATCTGATTTTTTATTATTTAAATTCCAGGCATAAGATCCATAAACTATGCAGAAATACTTCTCATTTTTGAATTCTTTTTCTATAAAACTTTTTATTTCTTTTTTAAATTTTTTAAATTTTTCCATTCTTTGTTTCCCACTTTTTTTGTGTATTTAATTAAATTCATCAAATCTTCTTTAGTGGTTAGTGGGTTGCCTAGCATTAATCTTTGCATTTGCAATTGGGTATTTGTTCCTGTACCTAAAACATTTTTAAAATCATTTAATAAGAAGGTGTGTACGTAAAATTTGCCTTCTTTGAATATTCTAAATTGGATATTCTTATTCAATTCATTCAAGGAGATTATTGTATTTTTTATTAACTCTTTCTTTTCTAGTTGTTTTCTAAGTTCTTTTGGGATGTAGATATATGCCGAGCTATTAATTGTTGGTTCATTAAGCAAGGCGAAGTCTTCTTCTGCTTCAACCATTTTAGAGAATAGTTTTACCATTTCGTGTCTCATCTCCATTAGTTTCCCGATATTTTCCTTACCTAAATGTTTTATTAGAAACCATAATTTAAGACTATTAAATGCCTTGCTTCCTACAAAAGGGGTTATTTGTCCTAGTGAAAAATTTTCTTTAGTAATTAGGTCGCTTACTCCTGCGATTAAACCCATTTTTTTTGGGTTTTTTATTAAAACATAACTTAATGTATAAGGGGTAAATAATACTTTATGGGGGTCTATTGTAATTGAGTCTGCTAATTCTATTCCTTTTACTTTTTGTTTCAGTTTCTTACTGAAACATAATGATAATCCATGACAGGCATCTATGTGAAACCACATATTATTTATTTTTGCTATTTTTGACAATGCTGGAAAATCATCGATAGACATGGTCCTAGAGTCTCCTGTGTAAGCGACAATACATAGGGGGATGTTTCCTTTTCTTTTTTCTTGGTTTATTTTATCGACCAAATCTTTTTGGTTTAATGTAAAGTATTCTGTTGTTTTAACTTCGATGATATTTTTTGACCCAAGTCCTAACCATCCTAAACCCGCTTTAATAGAGTAATGACCAATTCCTTTTGGGATGAAGACTTTTAATCTAGAAGGGTCTTTTCTTAAGCCACTCTTAATCGACCCTTGAAACTTATTTTCTCTTGCTAACAATAATCCGACAGTATTCGCCATTGTTCCTCCAGTAACATTTATTCCACCAACATCTAATGCTGTTTTTGGATTTTTTATTAGGCTATAACCAACAAGACCTCTAAGCCAATTTATACATTCTATTTCTACAAAAGTTGCAGTGGGGGAGGTATGGACCGAATTTATAAGATTTTGATTCATAAGGCCCATTAAGATATGTCCTGCAACAGCTGCAACAGAATTCCCACAATCTGGAAATGCTAAAAAGGTTGGACTGCTAAAATTAACAGATCCATTGAGAATTTTGTTCTTAAATTCTTTAAATACTTTTTCTAGGGGTTTCCCTTTTTTAGGTATTGGTTTAAAAAAATCTTTAATTATCTTTTTCTGGTCTTTATAATTAACGACGCTTTTTCTTTCTTTGCTTAATTT
>CAZCMN010000055.1:0-2967 GCA_964500015.1 Candidatus Woesearchaeota archaeon
TTCCAGTTTTAGAATCAAGATTTCCAGTTGGTTCATCTGCAAGAATAACCTCTGGATTATTTGCTAAAGATCTTGCAATAGCAACTCTTTGTTGTTGTCCTCCAGATAGTTCGTTTGGTTTGTGATGTAACCTATCTCCAAGGCCAAGCATTTCTAGTAATTCTCTTGCTTTTTTCTTTGCTTCTGATTCAGATTTATCTAGTAATTCCATAGGAATCATCACATTCTCCAAGGCTGTTAAAGTTGGAAGAAGATTAAAATCCTGAAAAATAAAACCAATTGTTTTTCCTCTTAAATTGGCTAGAGATGATTCGCTCAAATCTGAAACATTTTTATTTTTAAGATAAACCTTTCCCCATGATGGAGTGTCTAGGGCTCCGACAATATGCATCATCGTAGATTTCCCAGAACCTGACGGGCCAGTTATAGCTACAAATTCTCCTTTTTTAATTTCTAGACTTATTTCTTTTAGAACTATTAATGGTTCTGTTCCACCCATTTCATATTTTTTCCAAACATTATCTAGTTTTATTATTGGCTCCATTTTTTTCACTATCTTAATTATCCTTATAAAATTTAACTTATAAATGCAATGGACTTAAGGTCCATAAATCTTTAAAAACAACTAGGCTTTATAATTTCAATCAAAATGGGACAATTAATATCAATGGGATCTTTTTTAGTTGGGGGAATTGGGGTTGAGTTAGTCTACTCTTTTATTATAATTGTTTGTAGTTTGATGATTTATTTTGCAACTAAGGAGATGGATAAACTAACTTCCTATAAAGGAATAAAATATTTTAGACTGTCGTTTTTATTTTTTGCATTTGCTTACTTTTTTAGGTATTTTATCCAATTTTTTCTATTTTCTTTTAAATTAAATGGAATTCTAGAATTTTCTCCGATGTTCCTTGGAGCAATTTCTTTGTTTGTTTTCTTATATTTCAGCTCAATGGCAATATTTTTTCTTCTTTATAGTGTTATGTGGAAAAAATGGAACCATAGTAAGTTAACAATTTTATTATTCAATATTTTTGCTTTAATAATTGCTTTTGCATCAATATTTTTTAGAGGAATTTCTGTTTATCTTGTAATTAACTTTATTTTGTTATTGATTGTTTTATTTATTCTTATCGTGGCTTATAAAGATTCAAGAAAGAAATCAAAAGCAGGAAATTCTTTTATTATCTACCTTTTATTATCTATTTTTTGGATATTGAATATCATGAACATATTAGTTCCAAGATTTTTGAGCATATATCAGTTGCTGGTTTATTTAGTCTCTATCTCATTATTTATGATAATTCTTTATAAAGTTTTGAAAAAAACAGGCGAGTAAAATGGAAAAAAAGACGAAAAGAGGCAGGCTTGAAATTATGAAAGATGTATTATTTATCATAAGAGAAAATAGGAATATGATTAAAATAACCCCCCTATTAAGAAAATCTAATCTATCTTCGACAAGATTTCAAGAATATTTTTTAGAGTTGCTTGAAAAGGGATTTATAAGAGAAATTGAAAGTAAAAAAGGCAAATCAATTAGTTTAACTGACAAAGGATTCAAATTTCTTGAAAGATATCAAACAATAATCCATTTCATTGATGAATTTGAATTATAATTTTTAATCACTTTTTAGAATTATTCTTCTTTGTCTGAATCTTCTTCATCTTCATACATTTCTAGGTCTTGTAAGATCTTAATTATTTTATCAAGTTTTGCATTAATCTGATTAAGTTGCTCTGAGGAATTTCCTTGCTGAGATTGAGAAGAACTGTCAAATCGTCTATCTTGATTTCTTGAATTAAAGTTTGAGTGACTTGGCCCTTTTTGTTCAAAACATTCACTGCAAAAAACTGGTTTACTTCCTGTTGGCTTAAATGGAACTTTACAGCTTTTTCCACATTTACTACAGGTAACTTCATGCATTTCAGTTCTTCTAGAATCCCTGTTTCTAAATCCGCCTCGACTGCCCCGATTTTCTGGTCTTCCTCCAAATCTTCTTGGCCTGTCAGAATCATTTCTATCTCTATTAAAAGGTCTGCTTCTTCTGTCTGGTCTAAAGTTTGCCATGTTTATGTTTAAGATTTTGGGTTGATAAACTTATGTGTTTTAGAAAAAGTGCCTGCACCGAGCGGGAGGGGATTTTTAGGGTTTGTTTAAGTTTTATTTGGAATACATCCCAAAAGCGAAAGCTTTAAATAGTATCAAATGATAATATTATCAATTGATAAATGAATAGTGAGAGATAATAAAAATGCAAGAACAAGAAGAAATTAAGATGGAATTTAATGTTGGAGAAATAATTGTAAGAAGTCCTAGACTTGAAACTGTTCTGATGGTTGAAAAATTCATCAAGGAACATAATGGAGATTATAAAAAAACAGAATTATTCCAAAAACTTCCAAAGAAAATGATGTGGGGAACTTTTAATATAATCTTGAAATATCTTTATGATAATAACAAAATTTTAATGGATAAAGAGGGTTGTATTGTTTACATATGGAACCCAGAATTAGCCAAGAGATTTATAAATAGGAAGAGATATTAAAATACATGTTGGGCAAACCAGCAAGAGAGGTAGTTTTTGCAGAGGAAAAACTTGAAAAGGCTTTTGATTCTTTATCTGAAGAAGATTGGCTTAAGAAAGCTATAAAGAGAGCTATTTCTGATTTAAAAGAAAATTCTTCTTGTGGAAAACATATTAAACAAGAATTAATTCCTAAAGAATATATTAAGAAGTATCAAATTGATAATTTATGGTGGTATCCTCTGCCAAATGGTTGGAGGCTAGTGTATTCAACAATTGGCCAGTCAGAAGTTGAAATTCTTGCAGTTATAATTGATTATTTTGATCACAAAAATTATGAAAGAAAATTCAATTATTAATTAGAAAGAAATCTGCCAGCCTTTTGGCTGGAGTACTGGACACAAGATATTTTATTCTTAGAATGATTATGATACAATGA
>CAZCMN010000056.1:0-2718 GCA_964500015.1 Candidatus Woesearchaeota archaeon
CACACTCAAAACCAAATTTATTTCCTGCAATTGAAAATCCTTGGCAAGGACATCCCGCCAAAATAAAATCAATTTTTCCTATTTTCTTTTTAAGAGAATTGATATCTACTTTTTTGATGTCATTTATTTCAACTAGTGTTTCTGGAAAATTCAGTTTGAAAGAATATCCTGCAAATTTATTTTTATCAACAGCATAAACACATTTTTTATTGTTTAATCTTGCTCCTTCAGAGAAACCTCCACTACCACAGAACAAATCAATGTGGATTTGTCCTTTGACATGTTTATTAATAATAAATTGTGCCATCTTGACATCAACTGCATTTCCAATTTGATTTTTAATCTCAGAATAATTTCCGACAAATTTGAAGTCGTCTGGAAAGTCCTGAACCCTTGCATAATCTCTTAATGAAAATTCTTTGCCTGTTCTATGAAATAATAATGATTGAGTAGTCAAGGTTGAAAAGTTTTCATCATGAATCTTGACTTTATCTTTGTATATTTCAATATGCGATATTTTTTCATCTTCATATTCCTCATAGGTATCTCCCAAATAAAAAATATTTTCATCGTATGGTTGAACTTTTTTTAAATCCAATTCAACCGACTTTTCTTTTAGTGATTTTATTTCCTCTTCCAAATCACGAAAACTTATTTTTTCATCAAATACTTTTTTGTCAAGTTCTATTCTTTCCTCTTGAAATTTGTCATTATCAATAGTCGCCAGAAGATTTATTTTTCTGTGTTCTATAGGTTCACACGTGTGAACATGTTCTGGATGATACTTCTTAACATAATTCAATGCCTGCAGATAATTAAAAACAGCTGATCTTGATAATTCATAATAAAATTGACAGAATTCATCAAAGTTGGAGAAGTAGTTTTTAGTCTTAGAATTTTTTACAAATTTATAGTATTTTTTATCCCTGATAATCTCCAAGCTTTCAACTATCTCATAAAATCTTGAGTTATGTGATTTTATCTGTTCTTTTACTTTATCAATTAGTTTAACTGCTTCTACTTCCTCAAAGTTTCCTATATTATTTTCTGCTACTGCTACCTGCTGCATTTTTTTCTCTTCCTCCTTTTTTTACAAATAAAAAATGTGCAGGTTCTGTAATCCAGATAAACAGAATATACCCCTTTGGAAAATTTATGTTGTTTGTCTTTGTCGTCATAGCTGCAGTCATATTTCATAAGCCATCCTTCTTTTACAATGATAAACTTGCCCTGCGGATAAGCCATCATAGGAAGATCTTTCTTTCTGCAGATATAGACATCATATATGCCATCACCAAAGTGATTAAAATAGAGGATTTCTCCTCCATCTGCCAGTATTTTCAAACTTGCTGAATCACATATATAATCATATCTTTTCATTTTTTTCCTCCCTCAATTACTCTCCCGTCGGTGGAAATCCATAATCTAAGGAAAGGGCAGTAATTCCAAGTTTTCTTGCAGAAGATACACCAATAATTACTAGTCCAAACATACATGTCAAAAATAAGTTTCATTCTACGACTGATAAAATTCATTTGCTTTTTACATATAGGACACAATGTTCTTGACATCTTTTTTTTCCTGAATTTAGTATCTCACAATGAGATTATGATTATGATACCTGATCCATCTGGACTTACATTTGGCACAGATGTAAATAATAGCAAAATCCAGCAGCTTATCTCCATGGGCTATTTTCACATCTTCTTTGGATACCAACAACCCCCTGCAATCAGGACACAAATTTTCCATTTCTGACTTCTTATTTTTTTGCATCTTCTTTTTCCTTTAACTTTAATTTCTTGAAAATATCGTCGAACTCCAGAAGTAGGTTTCTAATTCTTTCTTTGGCTTTTTCTACAGCTTGGGTTAATTCGCTTGACTCCATAAAATAACCAATACCCATAAGTTTTTATATAACGTTATCCTTAAATTAGGATACCTAAAATGAACCCGATAAGAACTCCAAATGAGAACAGAATAGCCTTGGAATACTTCAGAGATTTTGTATTTGGAACCGAGATTACAAAAAAGCTCTATCCAGAGATAACTAGTAAAAAAGCAGGACCAGTTTCTGATGTATTTAACAGATGGAATAAAAAAGGATATATCGATGCGAAGCAGGTCATAATAACAAAAATTCATAAAGAAGGAAAAAACAAGGGAGAATCTTATGCGCAGGCAGGTCCTGCATATAGACTGAATATTAATTTTTTTATTGATTACCTAAAATCTGAAAAAGAAGTCAAGATAACCTTCCAAGATAAAAGACACTTAAAAGAATTCTTAGATAAACCAGAAATAAGGTATTTCCTTTATGAGTGGATTAAGAATATTGATAATTCAGAAAAGATGAAAAAAACATTGGCAGAACACATTTTAACTTTTATACGGGCTCTATTAAATTATCCTGAAGAATGCATGTTATTATTTGCATTTGATAAAGACATTTCTAAGAAATATTTTAAAATCATAAAAATAGTTTTTAATTTTAGATTTCCAAGCAATCCCAACAAAGACAAAATAATGAGAAATTTAGATAAGAAAATTGAAGAGAAGTTTGATCACTTGCCCTTGTTGTTAAAAAAGCAACAGGTATTTGAACCAAATACTAATGACCTTCTTGAAAAAGAAATTTTGAAATATACTGGAGCAACTTCCAAAAAAAATAAGTGACTATTTCTTTATCGTGAGATTATATCGTTTCGCAATTCTCAG
>CAZCMN010000057.1:0-2529 GCA_964500015.1 Candidatus Woesearchaeota archaeon
CATTTTTTTTATTTATTACATGATACCTCGGGCTTTAGCCCGAGGAGCGTCATTTGGCTTCCAGAAATTAGATGTTCCTGGTTTAATAATCAAGTCATTGCAATATAAAACTCCTGATAAAACTATTTCAGATTCAAAATCAGGATGGTGGTGTTTGAATATTTCTCCATTAGGTTCAATAGTTTCAATAGTTAATTCATATTTTTCATTTTTTTCAAGAATTTTTACAGAAACTTTATTGTGCTGTGACATTTTCATTAGCATTTTTTATTTTTAAGGCATCTGTTTTAGGTTATCTGAGTGACCCCATTGAATTAATAAATCAATTTTTGGCTTGATTTTGTCTAGATTGGGAACATCACAGGCTCCGAAACAGGAATTCATCCAAATTAAACATTTAGCTTGGGTTTTAGATTCAATTTCATCTGTTATTTGTAGAGCTAGGGGTTTTAGTCCTTCTGGAAGCTGAAGGCAAACTAGTTTAGCTTTCTTTTTATTGATAAGGGAGATTACTTTTTCTAGTTCAAGATCATAATCACATTCTAGGTCCATTTTTAGATTTATAATATTTAGTAAGTGATATTTTATAAATCTTCGTCATGATTAATAGAAAATTGGTAAAGTAGAGCTTATCTACGGGTTTATAGGGCTTTTTTCCCAGTTTTATTTATAAACCTTTGTTTTTCACTTAAGAGTGGTGCGAAGTCTTTAAATATAACCTATTGTTAAAGTAATTAGCCGACTAGGGCTATTCAGTTGTCCTGAAAAGGATGTTTCCACTTCAGCCTCTGTTGGGTGTTCGGCCATTAATTCGACGAATGGACTATAACTCGTTGAACGAAACCTACACCTTTTAAGCTTGTTTTGTGGGACGAAAGAGATAACCTTTAAAGTAATCGGTAAGGTTAAGTTTGAACCGATATCTACTTGAGGAACTTCTTTCACTGAGTCCATATGTCGGCGCTCATTTTTACTAAATAAAAAAAGAGATTTGTTCATAATCTAGGTATATTTTAATGGAGAATACAACCTAAATCTAAAATAACTAAATTTTAATATGCATAAACATGGCAAAGAAAAAACATAAAGCTAAGAAAGTTAAGGTTAAGAAAGTTAAGGTTAAGAAAGTTAAGAAGCAGTCTAAGGCAAAAAAGCATTCTAGAGGAGCTAGCAAAAAGAATAAGAAGAGCAAAGTTAAGAAGATAATGGCTTTCTTAAAGAGTCATAAGAAGAAACGATTGTAATTCTACTTAGTTGAGTTATACAAACTCATTTTCTCTAAATTATATTTTATTTAGTTAGTTTAATTCCCAAACAAAAATTTTTTCAAAGAAAAACTTTTTTTCATCTAATAATTTGTAAGTGTAATGATATTTATCAAACAATTTTGTTACATTCTTGTTAAGTGAAGAGGTAAGTAATAGTATCTTTCCCTCTTTTTTTAAAAATTGTTTTGCTTGTTTGAGGAATCTTTTAATGATTTCTGTTCCATTTTTGCCACCATCTAGATCTGTAAATCTAGTTTCATTCTTTTTTGTTGGAATATATGGTGGATTGAAGATAATCAGGTCAAACTTGTTTTTTATTTTTAAGAATAGGTTTGAATGAATGAATTTGATTGAATTGATGTTAAGGCTTATTCCAGCGTAGAATTTTGGATTCTGTTTTTCTTTTTTTATCAAGCCTTTTAGATTTTTCTTCAGTTCTTTTATCACATTTTCATCTATGTCAGAAGCTGTGACACTCTTTGCATATTTAGATGCTTCCAAAGCTAGCATGCCTGAGCCTGTTCCCAGGTCAAGAACAGAAAAATTAGAATCTGATTTACAGAATGCTTTAATGTGCTTTTGAATTAAGAATGAATCTTCGCGTGGGTTGTACATTTTAGATATTTTAAATTAGTCTTTCTCTATTTTTTCTGATAAATTCAGGGGTGTCGTCCAAATTATCCGAAACTAATGTTGCACCTAGCGCATATGCTAGATCAGTAAATAACCATGCATCTGTAAAATTATGTTGAATCGTTATTCCTGATTTTAGATTCTTGTGAAATCTTCTTGCAAATACCAACAATCCCAATCCGGGAGAAGCATGTGGAATACTTAGGGAATATTGCATGGAGGTATATCCTGATGGCAGCATATCTGGAGTAAATTTAGCTAAGCTTTTATTTGTTGGGATATTTAGGGTATCCATAAAAAGAGTATTGAATGGTTGTCCACCTTGAAGCATGGCTGCTACTTCCTGCACTGTTCTTGCTGTTAGAACATTACATTCACCTGCCAATAATTCCACTAATTCCGTAGAATAATCTTGATTAGCTGGAACATACAGAAAATTTTTTAATGGTTGTTCAGGCATTTTAACTAATTATAATCATAGCAAGATTATTTTTAAGTATTATTGTTGTAGGATGAAAGGGTCTTGAGTTAGCTTTGCAAGGCATTTGTAAGCTGTATTTATTTAAAATTTTGTTAAAGCTTAGCAAGAAATCTGTCTGTTTTAACTGACAGATGAATTGCGCCTTTC
>CAZCMN010000058.1:0-2284 GCA_964500015.1 Candidatus Woesearchaeota archaeon
AAAACAAGCTAGGATTAACAGGTTCTACCATTAAATCATGAATCCAGCCAAGTAAAAGTTGCAGGGGAGCATTAGTAATGCTCAGGATAAAACCTACAATTATCCCTAAAATGGTTGGATTAAACTCAGGTGGCTCCTCCGGATCTTCGTTTTGACTCTCTTCTGCGTGAGCTACTGCAACAAATAAAAAAGAAAAAAGTAGAGCAATAGCTAACAAAACAAGCAATCGTCTCATTTTCCAGTTGGTTTTATACCCCTAAAACTAGATTTACAATCAAAGGTGCTGCCCAAATTATAGCAAGGCCTATGACAACATACATTATCATGTTCTTTGCTGAATCTTTCTTTTTAGGGTCAGAACCATTAGTAATGAAAGTATAGCCTGCAAATATCAATACAAGACATGCAATAACTGTTACGGCATATTTCACAAAGTCGTATACGTTTTGGATTGGTTGCAAGAGTTCATCGTATTGAGGATTTGAAACTGCACTAACTAGGGTCATCTGAAGGATGCTTAAAACAAAAAAGAAAGCAAGTACAGATAATATTCCCCCTATCTTAGCCTTTTGGTTTGTTCTTCTTGACATTTTTTAACCTTACATTTAATTCAAATTTGTGATTTTTAGCATCACAAAGAATTTTCTGGAAAGAAGTTTAAATATTGTATAACTAAAAAAGTTGTACAATTTTTTGTGTAAAATTTTGTGCAAAAAATCTAGTTATATGATATTTAAAACCAAGATTTATAAAAATTGTATGCAATTAAACAATAATCACAACCCTAGAGGAAAAAAACAGAAAGAATATCTCGACACTTGTGAAGAGCATAAGAATAATGAGATCATTAATACCATTTCATTAAAAAAGTTTGCAACATCCAATCTTAATGAGCATAATCTTCTTAAAGAATTACTTTTAGAAGAACAATCTGAAATGTCTGGTGAAGAATTTCTAATAAAGATATCCGTATGGTTGAAATTGTTACATAAGGAAGAACAAAAAAATAAGATGGTTAAAGAGGTACTATACATAAGATAAAAACGAAAGATTTAAATATACCAAAAAAGTGGTTTAATTGAACCAAAAAAGTGGTTTAAAGGATTTAAAAGAAAAAGGAATAAAAATAAAATGTTAACAAAAAAACAATTACTAATCTTCAGGGCATTTTTAGGAAATATTTTTAGAGAATACTCTTTCAAAGAATTAAAAAAATTATCTGGGGAAAAATCAAATAATGCCTTTCAACTAGCTATAAAGGAATTTAAGAAAGAATTTCTTGTAAAAGAGAAGAAAGTTGGAACTTCAAGGCTTTATACTATAAACACCGAAAATGAGCTTGTTTATCATTATTTCTCGCTTTTATCTTTATCCAAACTCCCAAAAAAAGCAAGTGAGGAAATAAGACTATTAAAAAAAGAACTTGAAAAATATACTTTGTTTTATTCTTTAGTTGTTTTTGGATCTTATACAGATAGTACTTACAAAAAAGGTTCTGACTTAGACATTGCCATAATAGTCCAAGATAAATCTAGGGAGAAAGATATTAAAATAGCATTAAACTCACTAAGCAATAAAACATTAATTAAGGTTGACGCACATATAATAACCAATGAAGAATTTTTAGAAATGCTAAAAACAGATTATGAAAATCTAGGAAAGCAGATAGCAATAAAAAATCTTCCAATACATAATATAAATATTTTTTATAAAATACTAAAAAAAGGCATTGAAAATGGATTCAAGTGTTAAGCTTTTATTAGAAAGAGCAGAAAATGAATTAGAATTAGCTAAAGTTATCTATACGATTACTGAAAATAAAACAATTCAATCAGACATTTTTCATCTTGACAAAATTCAAACATTTTATAGTTCTGTAATAAGCCATTCTTATTATTGCATCTTTTATTCAGCTAAAGCCTATTTATTAACTAAAAACATTAAACCAGAAGCGCCAAATGTTCACAAAAAAACATTTCAGGCTTTCAGGAAATTTGTAGTAAGAGGAACCTTCAGCAGTGAATTACTAAAGATTTATGAAGAAGTTCTTACAAAAGCAGAAACCTTACTAGGAATATTCAAAACAGAGAAAAGTAAAAGAGGAGAATTTACTTATCAAAAGATTGCACAAGCAAATCAAGAGCCAGCAAAGCAAAGTTTAGAAAATGCTAAAACATTTTTTAGCAATATCTATCGAGTATGTGAAAAAGGATAAACAAACTTAAAAATTAAATCGTCGTCGATGCGTGGACTTAAACCCATTTGCATATAAACCCCATCGGGC
>CAZCMN010000059.1:0-2269 GCA_964500015.1 Candidatus Woesearchaeota archaeon
ATATCTTTCCACTAAATAGTATAAATTATACTAAATAAGAGAAATGTTTAAAAAGCCAAGAATTATGGATAACATGAGGGCAAAATGAAAAGAGAAAGAATAACCGAAAAAGTCAAGAAAGAGCTTAAACTCTGGGAAGATGTTAAGGATTACGTAATCAAAAAAATGCAGGGAAAAACCCTAACCAAAGACTTGGAAGAAGAGATTAGTTCTATGATTAAGGAAAGAAAAGATTATTTGAACAGTTTAAAAAAACAGGGGGGATCAGATGAACAAAAAGGACAACTTTAATGAAATCTTGAATAGGACAAGTCTTTCAGATACTGATAAGAAGTATATAGCTTCTATTTTTAATTATTTTAATGGCGAATATCTCCAGATATTGGCAAACCGCATATTCCTTTTTGAAGGTGAACCCGGCATTGGAAAAACATTTCTTGCAAAGGAACTAATAAATTCTGTAGGCAAGCCAACACTATTTCTCGGGCAAACAAACACTTTTAGCAATGCCAAAAAAGTAAAGACCTTAAAAGAACTCTTGGAACTTTTAGAGAATTTTGATGAGGGTATTGTCTACGTTGATGACCTGAAATATGTCTTTAATTTCAATGATTATGATGATATGGATAGTGAAGAAAAGCATAGATTCATGAAACTTTTGGAATCCTTCAAGGACAATAACAAAAAAACCATCCTTATAATGACTCTTAATGACTCTGATTTTATGGATGACTCCTGGAAGGATAGAATAGATATTCATATAAATTTTGAATTTCCCAGCAACAAAGATAAACTGAATTTTTTAAAAGAAAAATTTTCTGAATATGTTGGATTACGAGAATTAAAATATTTATCAGAGAACACAATCGGCTATAATTATCGTGATTTGCCCCAGATAATCAAGATTGCTTACCATTCTGGAAACAGAAAGATTGAACTTAATTCAATAAAGGAAGCACTATTAGGATACACCCCAAGCAGTTTAAGCAACTTCAACATAAAACAAGGTATAAAAATCAAGCTGGATGATCTGTTTTTAAAAGAAGAACTTAGGAAGGAGTTAAATAAAGTTTCATGGTATATCAAAAAACGAGAGGAACTTTTGCGCAACAATGCTACAAGGTCAAATTTTCTTATTTTTGAAGGCCCTGCAGGAGTAGGCAAAACCCATTCTGCACTTGCTTTGGCAGGCGAAATAGGAATTCCTTTAATCAAAATTGGCGCCAGAGAGTTTTTTGGAAGAAGATTTGGACCAAATATGATTTTTGGGCGTATCAAAAGGTTTCATGATGCTATTGTTTTGATAGATGATGCAGACAAAGTCATTAATGGCGATGCATTCAGCATGAACGATGGCGGAGCTTTGACTTCTGAGCTGAACTCCCAGTTTGATGATCTGGAAAAGACTGCCCTAGTTATACTTTCTGTTAATGATTCAAAAAGGCTGGGAACAGCGCTAAGAAACAGATTTAAGGTGATAAAATTCGAAAATCCCGGATTGGGGGAGAGGGAACAATATTTTAGCAAAGTCATTAAGAACTCAAAGATAAGATTTAATTTTTCAGAAGCAGATATTGCTAATATAACTCAAGGCATGAATTATAGGGATATGCAAAGGTTCTGGAATGAATGTGTCTTTTATGCAATAGAAAACAATCTTAAAGTGCTGAGAAAAGAGGACATTATTTCAATAGCTAGTCCAAGAGAAAAAATAGAATCAAATATGTTTGGATAAAATGAAAAAACTTATTGAAAATACATTGTCAAAAGAAGAAAGAAAGGAATTGATAGATTATATCTTACAAGATATTAATATTTTTAATTCAAACATAAAAAACATAAAAAAAGAAATTTCAATTGAAAAGAAAGTTATAAATGAATTAAATAAGAATAAAGTCAATCGTAAACTTTTATTAAAAAACAAAGATTATTTTCTTACTTATCTATATAACACTAAGAATCAAAGTGAATTGGATAAAAAAATAATTCAGTTTTTAGGACTTAAAATAAGAAAATTCAAAAAACCTGAATGTTTTTTTTGCGGGAAACAAATATACTATAAAAGAGGAAAGTCTTTTGTGTTACTGAGAAATGGAAAAGACTATTTATTTTGTTCAAAGAAATGTCTTGGAAACTGGGCTTTAAACATAAAGACAAAAAATAAAAATATGTTTGGATAAAATGGAAAATAAAACAAATGTGCAGGAGGTAAACAAAGTGAAAAAGGAAAAACATAAAAAAGTCTGGTTCGCGGATAAAGAAATTGATT
>CAZCMN010000060.1:0-1841 GCA_964500015.1 Candidatus Woesearchaeota archaeon
ATCAGAAAGAGCATCACTTAGGAAACTCCACACTTTAGTGTGGAGAGGACGTCATTATTTTCTAAATAAAAATCTTAAATAAAGCAACTAAGCCAGTTACAGCTAAAGTAACAAGTATTCCAGCTAGAATAACCCCAAGAGCTATAGCAAGAAAAGCCTTTTTTCTATTAATTTTTAAAGTCCATGCAACTAATGAGCCAGTCCATGCACCTGTGCCAGGAAGAGGAATAGCAACAAATAAAGCTAAAGCTAACATGCCCCAAGCATCAATCTTTTTCTTGACTTTCTCGCTTCTTTTCTTAGCTCTTTCAAAAATCTTGTTTATAGATTTTTGATACCATTGATAAGATAAAAGCCAAAGATGTATCTTATCAAGAAACAAAAAAACAAAGGGAATTATCAAAATATTAACAAAAACACATAAAATAAAAGCAACCAAAGGATCAACTCCTGAAAGAATAGCCATTGGAATTCCTGCCCTAAGTTCAACAATAGGTAAGAAACTCAAAATTATTGCAGCTAAAATATTCCACCACGCCATTTTTTAATAATGTGTCTTGTCTTTTAAGATTTATCTAAATTTAGTTTTTTAATTTCATTAATAAACTTTTTTGAATCTTTTTCAATTTCCTCTGTAATTGACTCAAAAACAATTTCATCATCTACATAACCATATCTATATGTCAATAAATTTCTCATTCCCTTTGCTTCCTTGAGTTTGGTTGATAGTTCTTCAGAGATTATTTTATTTTCAAAAAGAACATCAAAAGCGCCCTTATCATCTCCTGGAATCTTTAATGAAAGTTCTTTTATTAATAAAAATGCCAAATCTACAATCGCCTCAATAATTTTTTCAAAATATCTTTCACAAGCTGCTTTTGTTTTGATCTCTTTATACTCTTCAAAGTTAGAAGGTATTATTTCTTCAAGCTCACAAAGATATCCTTCAATTTCTTCAAGTTTATCGTTTATCCTCATTTTTTATATAAAACCTTTCCCTTTAAATCAATTTCTTTTTTTATTTTTTCAGGTATTAAATTATAAATCTGGACATCGACCTGCGAATCAACCTTCCCTTGCACCCTTTTCCTGAATATTGTTGCTTCTTTTTTGTTTATATGAAAAAATTCTATTGCAATGTCAATATCTGAATTAAATGCCACTTTATTTTCTAAGGTTGAACCATACCAGATCATCCTTTTTATATTCTTGAAAAAAACATCTTCAACAATCACTTCTTTAGCATGTTCTACTTTCTCTTTTATAACCGCTCCTTTTTTAAGTTCAAATTGTTCTGAAAATCTTGAAATATCTTTAATAAAATCCAGTTTTTTTCTTATGTCTCGAGATAGCCTGTTTCTTTCAGATTGTGTTAAATTCACCCCAAACAGCTGTTTTTCAATTATTTTCAGCTCCCGCTTACCAAATACTTTCCGTGTATTCTCATTTTTTCTCAAAAAATCTATTAAATTCATTTTATTTCCTAATAAAAATAACCCTCATAGTGGTTATAATAACCTAAATAAAGGTTATATTTAAATGTTTGGCCTAGAAAATTAACTGCCACAAACATAAGCGGCAGTTCCCAGGAATAGCTCAGAAGAACACTAAAAGTTAATCCTGAATCATTCTCGATCCTGCAACCCTGAAAGCGTTCACGCAATAGGTTAGGGCTGCTCTCTTCCGAGACTGACCCGATTAGCTAAAGCAGAACCAAACAGGACAAGACGTCAACGTTTGAAACAGGACTTTTAATCTTCTTAATCACACATCCTGTCAAGCCCACCATAAAGTCCGTTTGTGGAAAAGCATGGGACTAGCATGCAAGCTCGAACTGCCAA